>NZ_CTDZ01000009.1:3310767-3614356 GCF_001375555.1 Numidum massiliense
GCGTTTACACGGTTGTGCAGCTGATCAAACGTTACCTTTAGGAGACGACACACGATGTTGAAGGAACAGGTTGTCAAGCTATTAAAATACTCCTGTTTTCTTCTCGCCCTTTTCGTCATCGGTTGGGGACTTACGGAGCACAAGGCGTTTTTTTTGGGCCTTATTTTAGGGACGTGTGCAGGCCTGTTTAATGCCCTGTTCATGGCGTACAAAGTATATCAGTTTGGAGTGCGGCAAGCCCAAGGCAGGCCGATGTTCGGAACGGGAATGCTCACGCGTTACGCGGTAGCGATCGTCGCCACGTTTTTTGCTGTGAGGTACCCGGAATGCTTTAACGTCGTGACGACGGTGATCGGTTTGGCGCTCGCGCAGCTGATTTTGTTCGTCAACGGGCTGTGGGACAGCGTGCGCACTAGCCGAACGCCAACAGTGCGAAAGGGGGGAGAGTAAGTGGAACACGGGAATCCAGTTGTCACGTGGCTGGGGATGCAGTTTAACTTGTCGACGATGTTAATGACCGTGATTACCGCGGTGATCGTGCTCATTATCGGGATCGCCGGATCGCGTCATTTGAGCATGCGCAACGTAGGCGGTATGCAAATGTTCATGGAATGGGTCGTCGACTTCGTAAAAGGCCTTGTCTCAGACACGATGGATTACAAAAAAGGGGAACGGTTTATCGGGCTCGCGCTCACGTTGCTCATGTTCATTTTCGTCGCCAACATGCTCGGTGTGCCGTTTGGCCTTATCGTAGACGGAGACTTGTGGTGGAAGGCGCCGACGGCTGACGCCCACGTCTCGATGACATTAGCGATTATGGTCGTCGTTTTAACGCACTACTACGGGATCCGGATGCGAGGCGCAGGTCCGTACTTCAAGGCTTATTTTGAGCCGAACTTTCTCTTTTTACCGATTAACATCATCGAGGAATTTACGAAAGTGTTGACGCTAGGTCTGCGGCTATTCGGAAACTTGTACGCGAAAGAAGTGTTACTAGCTCTGCTGGCAGGGGCATATCACGCGGGAGTTTTTGGCATGGTCGCCGCCGCACCGGCAGTACTCGCCTGGCAAGGGTTTGGGCTGTTTGTCGGCACGATCCAAGCGTTTATTTTTACTGTGCTCTCATTAGTGTATATGGCTCAAAAAGTCGAAGGGCATTAATAGGACAAAGTATCGCGCAGTACACGTATGGTGGCTTTAGAGGTTCCTTTGGAAAAAGTCACTCGTAGCATACTTGATTTGTAGGTACATTAACTTATGGTAGTAAGCGGAGGGTAAACGGCAAGCGGCACAAACTTGAGGACGCAGGCTACGGTTTACGCATTCCGTGTAACAAATAACTTATTTTACAGCAATTAAAGGAGGATACTTCATAATGGAATTAGTGACATTAGCAGCGGCAATTGCCGTCGGATTATCGGCAATTGGGGCCGGCATCGGTAACGGGATGCTCATCAGTAAGACGACAGAATCGATGGCACGGCAACCGGAAATGTTTGATAAGTTGCGTATGGTGATGTTTATCGGTATGGGGATCATCGAGGCGATTCCGATTATGGGTGCTGTTATTGCGTTCTTGTTAGTGTTTAGATAAGCGTCTTAAGCAATAGCTGGACCGCGCAATCGATGGCGGGGTCTGTTTACAGGCCTACGCCTTCTCTTTTTATGTCGCACACTGCGATGAAAGGAGTGAACGTCCATGCCCAATATCGAATGGGGCACCATGCTGTTTACGCTCGTCGTATTCATGATTTTATTAGCTCTTTTGAAGCGGTATGCACTGGGACCGTTACTAGGCATCATGCAAAAGCGGCAAGAGCGGGTAGAAAGTGAATTAGCGACGGCAGAAAAGAACCGTCAAGAATCTGAGACGCTCCTCGCCAAGCAACGGGAAGAGCTCGAAAACGTACGGCACGAGGCACAAGGCATCGTCGAACGTGCGACGAAGACGGCCGATACGCAGGCGCGAGAATTGTTGCAGGCGGCGCGCCAAGAAGCTGACCGCTTGAAAACAGAGGCTCAAAACGACATTCAGCGGGAAAAAGAGCGCGCCATTTCCGAGTTGCGCGATCAAGTCGGTACGCTGTCCGTTTTGCTAGCCTCGAAGATTATAGAAAAAGAATTGGACGACGCAGCGCAAAAGGCGTTAGTTGACGACTACATTAAAGAAGTGAGCGATCGCTTATGAGAGCAGTTGCCAAACGGTACGCCGCAGCGTTGTACGCACTCGCAGAGGAACAAGGTGTAGTAGACGCTGTGCAAAAGGAATTAGAAGTCGTCAGTGACACGTTAGAGCGTCATTCGTCGTATGCGTACTTGCTCAACCACCCGCACATTTCCGTACAGGAAAAGAAGGATATGCTGCTAAGCGTGTTTAGCGAAATGTTGTCGGACATTAGCCGTCATTTTTTACAATTGCTCGTCGATAAAGGCCGTCAAGAGATCATCGCGGACGTCGCGACTGAGTTTGCTGCGATTGCGAACGAGGCGCGCGGCGTATTCGTCGGGGAAGCGGTCTCCGCTGTGGCTCTTTCCGACACTGAGCGGAGCCAGTTGGAAGCAGCTTTTGCGGCGAAGGTGGGCAAGCGAGTCGAACTGCGCAACGTCGTCGAACCGACCCTTAAGGGCGGTGTTCTCCTACGTCTCGGGGACAAAGTTTACGACGGTAGCGTAGCCGGTAAGCTAACCCGGTTCAAAAAACAGTTGAGAGACGTACAAGTACAGTGAGACTGGGGTGAGTAGTGGGAATGGGAATGAGCATTCGACCAGAAGAAATTAGCTCGTTAATTAAACAGCAAATCGCTAACTACGAGTCGATGATCGAAGTGACGGAGGTAGGCTCGGTCATTCACGTCGGCGACGGGATTGCCCGAGTTCACGGGCTGGCAAACGTCATGGCTGGCGAGCTGTTAGAGTTTCCAGGCGGCATTATGGGCATGGCCCAAAACTTAGAAGAAGACAACGTCGGGGCGATTATTCTCGGCCCGTATGACAATATTCGCGAAGGTGACGAAGTGAAGCGCACCGGACGCATTATGGAAGTACCGGTGGGCGAAGCGCTGTTAGGGCGTGTCGTCAACCCCCTCGGACAACCGCTCGACGGCCGCGGGCCGATCGAAGCGAGTGAGTATCGCCCGGTTGAATCGTCGGCACCCGGGGTGATCGATCGGAAGTCGGTGCACGAACCGATGCAGACCGGTATTAAAGCGATTGACGCGTTAGTGCCGATCGGCCGCGGACAACGGGAATTGATCATCGGCGACCGGCAGACTGGTAAAACGACGATTGCCGTCGATACGATCCTTAACCAAAAAGGGCAGGACGTCATCTGCGTGTACGTCGCGATCGGCCAGAAACAGTCGACGGTCGCTGGTGTCGTAGAAAAACTGCGCCGCCACGGAGCCCTCGATTACACGATCGTCGTCTCCGCGACGGCATCTGATCCGGCGCCGTTGTTGTACCTTGCGCCTTACGCCGGGTGTGCAATGGGCGAGTACTTTATGTACAACGGTAAACACGTATTGTGCGTGTACGACGACTTGAGTAAACAAGCGGCTGCTTACCGGGAATTGTCCTTGCTGTTGCGCCGTCCGCCAGGACGCGAAGCGTATCCGGGTGACGTGTTCTACTTGCACTCACGCCTACTCGAGCGCGCGGCGAAGTTAAGTGATGAAAAGGGCGGCGGTTCGCTGACGGCATTGCCGTTTATCGAAACGCAAGCAGGTGACATTTCGGCGTATATTCCGACGAACGTCATTTCGATTACGGACGGGCAAATATTCCTCGAGTCCGACCTGTTTTACTCGGGACAACGTCCAGCTGTTAACGCCGGCTTGTCCGTGTCGCGGGTCGGTGGCGACGCACAGACGAAGGCGATGAAGAAAGTCGCTGGGCCGCTCAAACTCGAGTTGGCGCAATACCGGGAATTAAAGGCGTTCGCCCAGTTCGGTTCGGACTTGGACAAGGCGACGCAAGCGCGCCTAAACCGCGGGGAGCGCGTCGAAGAAATTTTGAAGCAAGGGGAAAACGAGCCGTTAACAGTGGGGCGGCAAGTCGTCTCACTCTATCTTGCGGTAAACGGTCACTTGGACGACATTCCGGTGGAAGACGTCGGGCGGTTCGAGAAAGAATGGCTAACCTTCTTAGACCAAGAAAACCCGGAAATTGTCAAGGCGATCGAGGCGAGTGGCAAGCTCGAAGACGAAGTGACAAGCAATCTCGAAAAAGCGATTGCGCTGTTTAAAAAAGGGTTTGCCGTTTCGGCTTCATAATAAATACGCGATGGACGAAAAGCATAAGGTGGTGAAGCCACATGGAGAGCATGCGCGAGATTAAACGTCGCATCGGGAGTATGCAAAATACGCATAAGATCACGAAGGCGATGGAACTCGTTTATGCGGCGAAGTTGCGCCGCGCCCAAGAACAGGCGGTTTCCTCGCGTCCGTATGCCGAAAAAATGCGCGACGTCATCGCGAGTATAACGACGAACACCGATTACTCGCACCCGATGCTCGAAAAGCGCTCGGTGAAGCGGACGGGGTACTTGGTCATCACGTCGGACCGCGGGTTAGCGGGCGGCTACAACGCCAATATTTTGCGGCACGTCGTGCAGCAAATTGAGGAGCGACACGCCTCCTCCGACGAATATGTCCTGTTCGTTATCGGGCGCAAAGGCGTCGACTTTTTCAAGCGGCGCAATTATCCTGTCATCGAAACGCTGATCGGTTTGTCGGATTCACCTGGGTTTAGCGACGTGAAAAGCATCGCCAACCGCGCGGTCAACATGTTCGCCGACGAATCGTTTGATGAACTTTATATACACTATAACGCGTTTCAAAATGCTGTGACGCAAATTCCTACGGAAAAGTTGCTCTTGCCGCTCGCCGATGTGTCGAGCGAGCGCACGGCGGCTAACTACGATTACGAGCCTTCAGAGGCAGAAGTGTTAGCAGCGTTGCTACCGAAGTACGCGGAAACGGTCATTTACAGCGTGTTGCTCGAAGCGAAGGCGAGTGAACACGGGGCACGGATGACGGCGATGGGCAATGCGAGCGAGAATGCGGACGAAATGATTTCGACGCTCACATTGCAGTTCAACCGCGCGCGGCAAGCGGCCATTACGCAAGAAATTGCGGAAATTACCGCGGGAGCTAACGCTTTGTAAGTCACACGCTCGTTACAGTTAGTGTGCAACATTAATATTCATTGAAGCAGGAGGGAAATAAATGAGCGAAGGACGCGTTGTCGAGGTAAAAGGCCCTGTCGTCGACATTGAATTCGCCGGCGGCCAATTACCCGAACTCAACAATGCCGTTCGCATTGTCCACAAAGCGGCCTCCAGCAGTGAACGCGACATCGATTTAACGGTCGAAGTAGCGGTTCACTTAGGAAATAACCGCGTGCGCTGTATCGCGATGGCGTCGACTGACGGCATCGTACGCGGCATGCAAGCTCACGATACGGGAGGGGCGATTTCCGTCCCTGTCGGAGAGGAGACCTTAGGGCGCGTATTTAACGTACTTGGTGACCCGATCGACGAAGCGGGTCCTGTACAAACTGAATCAAGGCACCCGATTCACCGCCTCGCACCGGATTTCGTCGATTTGACGACGGAAGATGAAGTGTTAGAAACAGGGATTAAAGTTGTCGACCTGCTGGCTCCGTACGCGAAGGGCGGAAAAATTGGTCTGTTCGGCGGTGCAGGTGTCGGAAAAACAGTTCTCATTCAAGAGCTCATTAACAATATTGCGCAAGAGCACGGCGGTTTGTCCGTGTTTGCCGGCGTCGGAGAGCGGACGCGGGAAGGAAACGACTTGTATCACGAGATGCGCGATTCCGGCGTCATCGATAAAACGTCGATGGTATTCGGACAGATGAACGAACCGCCGGGTGCGCGGATGCGCGTCGCCTTGACGGCACTGACGATGGCCGAGTACTTCCGCGACGAGCAAAACCAAGACGTGTTGTTGTTTATCGACAACATTTTCCGTTTTACCCAAGCGGGTTCTGAAGTGTCCGCTTTGCTCGGCCGCATGCCGTCAGCTGTCGGTTACCAGCCGACGCTGGCGACGGAAATGGGTCAATTGCAAGAGCGGATTACGTCGACGCGTAAAGGTTCCGTCACGTCGATTCAAGCGATCTACGTGCCGGCGGACGACTATACCGACCCGGCGCCAGCGACGACGTTTGCCCACTTGGATGCGACGACGAACTTGGACCGAAAATTGACCGAGATTGGGATTTATCCTGCGGTCGATCCGCTAGCCTCGACGTCTCGTATTTTGACGCCTGCCGTCGTCGGGGAAGAACATTACCGCGTGGCGCGTGGCGTGCAAGAAATTTTGCAGCGGTATAAAGAATTGCAAGACATTATCGCCATACTCGGGATGGACGAACTGTCGGACGAAGATAAACAAGTCGTTTCCCGCGCCCGCAAGGTGCAGCGCTTCTTGTCGCAGCCGATGCACGTGGCCGAACAGTTTACCGGTCAGCCCGGTAAATACGTGCCCGTGAAAGAGACGGTGCGCAGCTTTAAAGAAGTGCTCGAAGGGAAACACGACGATCTCCCTGAAGATGCGTTTTACATGGTCGGAACGATCGAAGAAGCGCGCGAAAATGCCGAGAGCAATCGGCGTTAACGCTATAAGCGTGGGGAGGGACGCAAACAATGCGAACGATGCAAGTAGATGTCGTCACACCTGATCACAAAGTGTTTAGCGAACAAGCAGAGATGGTCGTAGCGGAAGCGGCGGAGGGGGAGATCGGTATTCTCCCCGGTCACACGCCGTTCGTCTCGACGTTAAAAATTGGCCCCGTGCGCATTAAAATGGCGGAACACGAACAAATTGCCGCCGTCAGCGGCGGGTTCATCGAAGTGCACAACGACCACGTTACTATTTTAGCTGAGACGGCAGAATTGCCCGGCGATATTGATCTAGAACGTGCACGTGCCGCGAAGGAGCGGGCTGAACGGCGCCTTGAGCGCGTGCGAGACGATGAAATCGACTTTCGCCGTGCTGAATTGGCGTTACATCGAGCGATGAATCGCATAAATGTCGCGAATAGGCGATAAGGTAAGTTAACGTAGCGGGAAAAGAGGATGTGTCACGCATCGCTTTTTCCCGCTAGCTTTTTTTGTGTAAAAAAGTGGAAAGGGCCCAGCTGCGGGCTTCTTCTGCCACGTGAAGTTAGACACGATGTTATGCATTTGCTATAATTGTAGCCGTATACAGGAAGGGGAATTTTCGTCATTTTACTATCGTTTAATTCGTGGAAGCGCTTGCGACGCTTCTAGCGAATGACACTACCGTGTACGGGGGTACGCCTATGTATGCAAACAATCACTTTATGATCGCTATCTTCCTGTTGTTAGGACTCGTCCTACCGATCGTCGCGTGGACGCTGAGCCGCATGTTGCGCCCGTCTAACCCGACAGCGGCTAAGCGATTGACGTACGAGAGCGGGGTCGATCCGTTTCAACAAAGTTGGCTGCAATTCAACATCCGTTACTACATGTTTGCCTTGTTATTCATCGTCTTCGATGTGGAAGCGGTCTTCCTCTACCCGTGGGCAGTCGCGTACAACGCTCTTCGCAGCGATATCGGTTTATTCATTTTAATCGAAATGGGTATATTTGTATTCCTGCTCGTCGTCGGGTTAATTTATGCGTGGAAGAAGAAGGTGCTAGAATGGGATTGAATTTGGAAGAGCTTTCAGTGGAAGAAAGCGCATTCGTCAAGCGCAATGTGCTGATGACACGGTTGGAGCAAATTAAGGGGTGGGCACGCAGCAATTCGATGTGGCCGCTACAGTTCGGACTCGCCTGCTGTGCGATTGAAATGATGGCGACGAGCGGGGCGCATTACGACTTCGAACGCTTTGGGGTGTTTTTTCGCGGTTCGCCGCGGCAAGCCGACGTGATGATCGTCGCCGGGACGGTGACGAAAAAAATGGGGCCAGTATTGCGCCGCCTGTACGACCAGATGGCAGAGCCGAAGTGGGTCATCGCGATGGGTTCGTGTGCGACAGCGGGGGGGCCTTACGTCAAATCGTACGCGGTCGTTAAAGGGGTTGACCAAATCGTCCCGGTAGATGTCTACATTCCAGGCTGCCCACCGAATCCAGCGGCACTCATTTACGGGGTGAACAAACTACAAGAAAAAATTCGCTACGAAGCAAAAACTGGGAAGAAGGTGACCAGTGAGTGAGTGGAGAGCGAGAAAAACAGACAGACCGAACGAAAGTAGACGAAGCAGCGACAGGGGCGTCACCATTAGTGAATGACGCGAGTGGCGAGGTGACAAAAAAGAAAACGGTAACAACCGCCGCAGACGATGTCACCAAAGAGGGAAAAAAAGACGGTGCACGGCTGGAAAAAGGCGATGCGCCCCTAGCGAAAAAGGAAAAAAACGTTGGCGCAGCGAAGGCAGTTTCGAAGGAGAACGCCGCTACGGATGAAAGGGCAGTTTCGAAGGCGAACGACACTACGGAAGAAAAGGCAGCCTCGAAGGCGAAAGCAGCTGTGACGGCGAAGGTGGCCGCCAAAAAAAAGCAAGCGGCTAAAGCTAAAGCCCGCCCGCAGCGCAGCGCCAAGGCGAAAAAGGAGGAGCCGCCACCGGAGCCTTCGCCGAAACAGCCACTGTTAGACGATTACTTGCAAAAACTAAAAGCGGAACTTGGCACGGACATTGTGGAAGCAGCGACGATTAACCGCTTAAATGATCATTTGCCGACAATTCGCGTCAAGCGGGAACAGTGGGCCGTAGTAGCGCAATTATTACATACCGATCCGTTCTTCGACTTTGACTATTTGTCGGATTTAACGGCTTACGACGAGCAGGACTACTTGTCGGTTGTCGCCCACCTGCTGTCTTTGTCGCGGAAAGAGAGGCTCGCTGTCCACGTTCATACAGAGCGCGAGGCGGCGTGGGTGCCGTCGGTCACATCTGTCTGGGCTGCTGCAAATTGGAACGAACGGGAAGTGTACGATTTGTTCGGCATCGACTTTCGCGGTCATCCGAACTTGACGCGCATTATGATGCCGGACGATTGGGTGGGGCACCCGTTACGTAAAGACTATGAACCATTAGATGAGGAGGTGTGAGCACCGTGGTCCGAACAGAAGAGATGTTGTTGAACGTCGGCCCGCAACACCCGAGTACCCACGGTGTCTTGCGCATCGTCATTAAAATCGACGGTGAAATCGTGCGCGAAGCAAAGCCCGTGCTCGGTTACTTGCACCGCGGGACGGAAAAGTTAGCGGAAGATTTGACGTACACGCAAATCATTCCGTATACCGACCGGATGGATTACTTGGCGGGGATGACGAACAATTACGCTGTCTGTCATGCCGTCGAGACGTTGATGGGTTTAGAGATTCCTGAGCGCGCCGAATATTTGCGCATCATCGTCATGGAACTAAACCGCATTGCTAGCCACTGCATTTGGTACGGGACGTTCCTGCTCGATTTAGGGGCAACGACGCCGTTCATTTACGCGATGCGCGAACGGGAAACGATTTTGCAATTTTTTAACGAGCTGTGTGGGGCACGCATTACGTTTAACTATATGCGCGTCGGCGGCGTGAAGTGGGATGCACCGCCCGGTTGGATCGAGCGCGTGCGCGACTTTTTGCCGATTATGAAGGAACGCGTGCAAGAATATGAGCAACTCGTCACGGGAAATGAAATATTTCTCAACCGCGTGCGCGGCGTTGGCAAGTATACGCGGGAAGATGCGATCAATTACGCGCTCAGCGGCGCCAATTTGCGTGCGGCTGGCGTGAAATGGGATTTGCGCAAAGACCAGCCATACTCGATTTACGATCGCTTTGAGTTTGACGTCCCGACGGCAGAGGAGGCGGACTGTCTCAGTAAGTACCACTGCCGCATGGAAGAAATGCGCCAGTCGATTCGCATTCTGGAACAGGCGCTCGAACAATTTCCTACTTCCGGACCGGTGATGGCAAAAGTGCCGCGGGTGTTACGCGTGCCGGAAGGAGAGACGTACGTCGGCATCGAATCGCCGCGCGGCGAACTCGGCTGCTACATCGTTAGCAAAGGCAAAGCGAGCCCGTGGCGCATTAAGTGGCGTCGCCCGTCCTTTAGTAATCTACAAATACTTCCTAAGCTGCTGGTCGGCGAAAACGTATCCAACCTCGTGGCTATTCTCGGTTCGATCGATATCGTGTTAGGGGAGGTGGACGGATAAATGAGCGATTTATTGACCCAGCCGCTTTCCCAGGCCAATGTCACGTTAATGGTTTTAGCGGCTACTGCACTACTCTTCATCGTCCTCGGCTTCGTCACGTACGCGATTTTGTTCGAGCGCAAAGTGCTCGGGTGGGCGCAGGCGCGTCGTGGCCCCGTGCGCGTCGGTCCGTGGGGGATGCTCCAGACGGTCGCCGACGTGCTTAAGCTGTTGTTGAAGGAAGATACAATTCCGGAGCGCGCCGATCGCGGGCTGTTTATTATCGCACCGATCGTCGCATTTGTCCCAGCGTTTGCCGTCATCGCTGTCATCCCGTTTACGGAGAACCTCTACTTTAGCGACGTCGGCATCGGTTTGCTGTACTATTTTGCCCTGACTGGCATTACAGTAATCGGTATGCTGTCGGGCGGTTGGGCGTCTAACAACAACTATGCGCTGCTCGGGGCAATGCGCTCCGCGGCGCAGATGATTAGTTATGAAATCCCACTCATCTTATCGGTCGTCGGCATCATTATGGCCACCGGTTCGCTCAATTTAATCGATATCGTCGACGCCCAACAGAAAGTGTGGTTTATCTTACCGCAAATTGTCGGTTTCGTCGTTTTTCTCATCGCTTCCATCGCCGAACTGAGTCGGCTGCCGTTTGACTTACCCGAATCGGAATCAGAGCTCATTGCCGGCTATTTCGTCGAATACAGCGGCTTTCGCTGGGCGTTCTTCATGTTGGCGGAGTATGTGTACATTTTTGCGATGGCTTCTTTGACGACCGTTCTGTTCCTCGGGGGATGGCATCCGCCGTTCGCCGCGCTTAGCTTTATTCCGGGAATCCTTTGGTTCCTATTAAAGTTCTCTCTCATCGTCTTTTTCTTGTTCTGGATGCGCGCGACGTTGCCGCGGCTCAGAGTCGACCAGTTGATGGGCTTAGGTTGGAAAGTGCTTTTGCCGCTAGCGATCGCTAACATTTTTCTCTCTGCCCTACTCAAAGAAGTGCCGTGGATCCAGCAATTCTTTTAATTGGAGGTGATTTCATGCGCGGTCTTATTCAAGGTTTTTCGTTAACCCTAAAGCAAATGACGAAGAAAAAGGTCACTTACAGCTATCCGGACGAGCCGATCGAGATGCCGGACCGCTTTCGCGGGATCCAACACCTCGATCCGGAGAAATGCATCGTCTGTAATCAGTGTGTGCGCGTTTGTCCAACGGCGTGCATTCAACTCTCCGGCCGTGCGCACCCGGATCCGAACAAAAGAGGGAAAATATTGGAGACGTACGACATTAATTTTGAGATTTGTATTTTGTGCGATTTGTGTACGGAAGTGTGCCCGACTGAAGCGATCGTCATGACGAACAACTTCGAGTTGTCTGCGTACAGCCGCGATGAACTGTTCAAAGACCTCGAGTGGCTGCACGACAATAACACGAACGTCCGGAGTGAGAACAAAGTATGAATATCACTGGGGAACTTGTCGCGTTTATGATTATCGCCGTTTTTGTCATCGGCGGGGCCATCTTTATGATCAATATGACGAAGGTCGTGCACATGGTGTTTGCCGTCGCCTTGACACTCATCGGAATCGCCGGAATATTCGTCCTACTACACGCGGAGTTTTTGGCGGTCGTGCAAGTGCTTATCTACTCCGGCGCGATGACGATCTTGATGCTGTTCGGCATTATGTTGACGAAGCACCGGGACGAGGAACAGCCGAGTCGTGGCATACACAACGTACTCAGCTTTTTTGTCGTCGCTGCGTTTTTCGCTTTCCTCATGTGGGGTATTTATACGACGCCCTTTCCGGCAGAAACGGCAGATGTGAGTACCTTTACGGTGGAAAACATAGGGACAGTCCTGTTTAAAAAATATGTCATCCCGTTTGAGCTAACATCTGTCCTGTTGTTAGTCGCCCTCGTCGGCGCAGTCATTTTAGCGAAGAAGGAGGCGGACTAAGTGCCAGTGCATCCATATCTCGCGCTCGCAGCTATTTTGTTTTGCGTCGGTCTATACGGCGTCTTAACGAAAAAGAATGCTGTCATCGTGCTCCTTTCGATCGAATTAATGCTAAATGCCGTCAACATCAATTTAGTCGCTTTCGCCAAGTACGGTCTGGAAGCAAATATGACAGGGCACATCTTTAGTTTGTTTACGATTACAGTTGCGGCGGCGGAAGCAGCTGTCGGCGTAGCGATCATTATCGCTCTCTACCGCAAGCGCGGCTCGGTAAAAGTCGAAGATTTTGACTCCCTCAGGCGATGAGCAGTCGTTCGGAACGAACTGTTATGTACAGAGGTCATGCACGAACCGTTAAGTACAGAGTAATGCGTGTTTTACAGACGCTTATTTTTGATTGAAGAAGGTTGGGTGATCCCATGTTGGCTAACGCATGGCTGATACCGCTCTTTCCGTTAATCGCCTTTCTGCTAATACTCGTCAGCGGACGGAAGATGAACAGCGCTTCTTCCTTCGTCGGGATGCTTGCGACACTTGTTTCCCTCGTGACGGCTGGACTCGTCTTTTTCGAGCAGCTCACGTCGTCTGAACAAGTGCGCGTCGCGTTCGAATGGTTCAATGTTGGGGAGACGAGTTTAACGATGGGGTTTGAAGTCGACAGTCTTAATGCGCTTATGCTGTTGATCGTGTCCCTCGTCAGTTTCCTCGTACACCTCTATTCGCGCGGCTACATGGCAGGCGACGAGCGGATATCGGTTTATTACGCTTACTTGGCGCTATTTACATTTAGTATGTTAGGGCTAGTTATCGCCCCTAATTTGTTGCAGCTGTTTATTTTTTGGGAACTCGTCGGCTTAAGTTCTTTTCTGCT
Source organism: Numidum massiliense (assembly GCF_001375555.1). Taxonomy (NCBI): domain Bacteria; kingdom Bacillati; phylum Bacillota; class Bacilli; order Caryophanales; family Bacillaceae; genus Numidum; species Numidum massiliense. Next base: position 3,323,793 of record NZ_CTDZ01000009.1, read on the forward strand.
GATCGGCTTTTGGTACTTTAAGCCAGCAGCAAAAGCGGCGGCGAAAAAGGCGTTTATCGTCACGCGCATCGGCGACATCGGGCTGTTCACCGCGATGATTTTGCTATTTTGGCAAGTCGGCAGTTTTGAGTATGCGGCAATCTTCGCTGCAGTCGATAGTGGGAAAATTGCCGCGGGAGCTCTCAGTCTCATCGCTGTGCTCATCTTCGTCGGCGCCGTCGGGAAGTCGGGCCAGTTTCCGTTACATACGTGGTTACCGGATGCGATGGAAGGACCGACGCCGGTCAGTGCCCTCATTCACGCCGCGACGATGGTCGCCGCCGGGGTGTATCTCGTGGCGCGCCTGTTTCCGCTAATGGCCGCTTCGACCTTGGCGCTCGACGTCGTCGCTTACGTCGGTGCGTTTACGGCGATCTTCGCCGCACTGATCGCGCTGGCGCAAAACGACATTAAGCGCGTGCTCGCCTATTCGACGGTAAGCCAACTCGGTTATATGATGTTTGCCCTCGGTTCCTCAGGGTATACGGCTAGTCTGTTTCATTTGACGACGCACGCCTTTTTTAAAGCGCTGTTGTTCCTCGCAGCCGGGGCGGTCATTTACGCGTGGCACGGCGAACAAGACATTCGGCGCATGGGTGGCTTTTTCCAGCGCAACAAAGCGGTCGGCACATTGTTTTTAATCGGTTGTCTCTCCCTCGCTGGCGTGCCGCCGTTTTCTGGCTTTTTTTCCAAAGAGGAAATTCTCGCTGCCGCTTATGCCGATGGTCGCTTCGGCGTGTTTACCGTCGGGGTGGTCGCGGCGTTTCTGACAGCCTTGTACGTCTTTCGGCTCTTTTACCTCGTCTTTACCGGAGAGGTTCGCGGCAAACAAAGCGAGCTGATGCGAGTGCCCGCGGTGATGACGGGGCCGATGTGGGTACTAGCGCTGTTTTCCGTCGGTGCTGGATTTGTGCAGACGCCGTGGTACGATGGCTTGGCGCGCTGGCTGACCGGTGGCGGCAATTACGTACCCGCCGCTGAAAGTGGGGGTGCTCCGCTTTGGGTACCGTTTGTGGCAATCGCGGTGTCGCTTGCGGGGATCTTCCTCGCGTGGACGCTGTATGGCAAGCAGCAAAGGGCGAGCGCGCATGAGGACGCTACCCCTTCACTTGGCTACCGCTTACTTGCCAATAAGTTTTACATCGACGAGCTTTATGCGTACGGCATCGTGAAACCGCTCGGTGGCCTCGGCTACGCCTTACAAGTCGTCGACCGCTACATTGTGGATGGCCTCGTCGCCTTCGTGGCCAAAGTGGCGGTAATGATCGGGCGCGGCGGCAGTAAGCTGCAAAACGGTCAAGTGCAGACTTACGGGCTCGTGACGGCGCTCGGCGCCGTGCTCTTACTGCTCGTTCTCACGATTGGGGGGTATTTCGGATAATGGAACAGCTAATTATGACGTTGCTCACCTTTTCGCCCCTCATCGGTGTCTTGTTGCTCGCGTTTGTCCCCCGAGACAAGGAGAAGGCGTTAAAAGTAGTCGGGGCGTTCGGAACGCTGCTACCGCTCACCTTGGCACTCTTCCTCTTTTTCAACTTTCAAGTAGGAAAAGAAGGGGCGCAATTTACGCATACGTTAGACTGGATCGCGCTGACCTTTGAGATGCCGTATGGCGTAGCGAAGTTACCGATTGCATACAGTATGGGCGTGGACGGCTTGTCGCTGCCGCTCATTGTCTTGACCACGATTATTGCAAGTCTAGCGGCAGTCGCCTCGATGTACGTGAAGCAAAAGTGGAAGTCGTATTTCATCACCCTGCTCGTACTAGAAGTAGGGATGCTCGGCGTGTTCGCCGCCCGCGACTTGTTTCTGTTCTTCCTCTTTTTCGAAGTGACGCTCGTGACGACGTTTTTACTCGTCGGCGGCTGGGGGTATGTCAACCGGGAGCGGGCGGCGAACCAATTCCTCTTGTACAACGGGATCGGTTCCGGCATAATGTTGCTCGCCTTCATCGCCATGTGGTTCATCTTCGGCACGATGCAGTACGATGCGATCGCGGCGGAAGTTCCCGGTGTGACGAAATTGTTAGCCGATGCGGCGGACTCGCCACTTTTCCACGAGGATAAGTGGCTCATATCGGCAGCGTTTTTCGGTCTACTCGTTGCTTTCGGCATTAAGTTGCCGTTTTTTCCCTTTCATACGTGGATGCTGCGCGTGCACGTTGAAGCGCCACCGGCTGTCGTCATGCTGCACTCCGGGGTGTTGTTGAAGATGGGGGCGTACGGGCTACTACGCTTTGGAGTGGGGATGTTTCCGTGGTATGTGAAGGAGTTTGCTTATGTCATCGGCGTACTCGGGGTGATCAACATTTTGTACGGCGCGGTGCTCGCCTTCGTGCAGAAAGATTTGAAGCGGGTGATCGCCTACTCGAGTATTAGTCACATGGGCATTATTTTGCTCGGCATTGCAGCACTGAACACAGCTGGGTTGCAAGGGGCCGTGTTTCAAGCGGTGTCACACGGGTTTATCTCCGCTTTGTTGTTTTTCTTTATTGCCGCGCTCAGCGAGCGGACCGGGACGACACTCATTTCCGAACTCGGTGGTCTGGCCAAGTCTACACCAGTACTGGCGGGAATTTTCCTCGCCGCAGGGATGGCTACGCTCGGCTTACCAGGAATGTCCGGTTTTATCGGCGAATTTCTGGCTTTCCTCGGTATCTTTAAGACGGTGCCTCTCTTTGGTGCGGTCGGCGTATTTGGCATCGTGTTGGCCGCCGTGTACACGCTGCGCGCCGTGCTCCGGACGACGTACGGGCCGGAGCGGGAGCAGTGGCAAGCACTCCCCGATACGCGTGCGATCGAAGCCGTGCCGATGCTGGTGCTGTTAGCGTTTATCATACTTCTCGGCGTTTATCCAGCTGTCGTGAGTGAACCGCTGCAAATGACGCTGCAAACTATCGTAGCAGGGATCGGGGGTTAATCGGAATGGGAGCAGAAAAATATTTACTCGCTTACGATTGGACGTTGCTTACCCCTGAACTATCGATGATCGTCGCGGTGACAATTATGACGTTGGTCGATTTATTTGTAGGCAAGACAGGGCGCCGTTTGTCGCCGTGGATCGGCTTAGCCGGCGTCGTCGTCGCGGCTGCCTTCGTCCTAAGTGTACTCGGGCGGGAGCCATATCAAATATTGGCGGATACGTACCGTCTAGACGGTTTTTCCAAAGTGTTTAAACTCGTCATCTTAGGCGGGACCTTTCTCGTGCTGCTTTCTTCGCTGTCTTATGGGAAAAAGTCGCACATCCCTGATCGCGGCGAATATTACTCGCTGCTTTTGACCGCCGCGCTCGGTGGGATGATGATGACCTCTTCCGCCGATTTAATTACGCTGTACGTCGGGCTAGAACTTCTCAGTATCTCGTCGTACATTTTAGTCGGGACGCGTAAACACGTGCTGAAAGCGAAGGAAGCCGCGTTTAAGTATTTTGTGCTCGGCGGCGTGGCGTCGGCGTTTATGCTGTACGGGATGTCCTTCGTTTACGGTTTGACGGGTACGACCAACTTGTATGCGATTAGTGCCGATTTATCGCGGGCGGCAGAGGATGGCTACGAATTCTTTGTTGCATTGTCATTCATCCTCATCGTCGTCGGTTTAGGTTTTAAAATCGCTGCGGCGCCGTTTCACATGTGGGCGCCGGACGTGTACGAAGGTGCGCCGACTCCGGTGACCGCTTTCCTCGCCGTCGTGTCGAAAACGGCAGCATTTGCACTACTGTTGCGCCTCGTCTTCGTCGCTTACAGCGGGTGGATGAGTGCTGCTGCAGATTTCGGAGAGGGCGTATACGTCATGTTGCTCGTCCTCGCGGCGCTGTCGATGATCGTCGGTAACAGTGTTGCGCTACGGCAGCGCAATGTGAAGCGGATGATGGCCTACTCCAGTGTCGCCCAAGCCGGTTACGTCCTCGTGCCTGTTGCAGTGATCGCCTTTTTGTCGGGGCAAGGAGAAGGTGGTTACATTTTCCTTCCTACTAGCTTAAACGCCGTCAGCTTTTATTTAGTCGCTTATTTGTTTGCGACAGTCGGCGCCTTTGCCGTGATCGCAGCCGTAAACCGCGATCGCGACACGGAAGATATAAGCGCCTTTGCCGGCCTTTACGCACGTGCACCTTGGACGGCGTTAGCGATGCTCACGTTCGTCTTATCCCTCGCCGGCATTCCGATCACTGGCGGGTTTTTCGGGAAGTTTTATATCTTCTTTAGCGCACTGAGTGTGCAAAGTTACTGGATTGCGGTGATTATGGTCGCTGCTAGTGTCGTCTCGTACTTTTACTACTTTGAAATCGTGCGGCAAATGTTTTTCCGTCGCGCGGCTGTGCAGGAGAAGTTTACGCTTCCCGTCGGCTTGGCGATCGTCGTCTTAATCGGGGCGATTGGTACACTCGCGCTAGGGGTCATACCGCAAACGGCGTTAGACTATATCGGGCAACTAAACGTGTTCGAGCTGTTTTTCCCAACTCCAAATCAGTAACTTGCTACTTTGTCTGCACGCTAGACATAACATCCCCCTCCGTAGGAAGGGGGATGTTTTTTTTGAAAGGGGCTGTACTTTTTGGGAGGGTGGCTGTAATATACGATAGTAATGATGCGATAATGATGGGGTGCACTCCATAAATTGTCAGTTGGAGAAAGTCATACTTTTTCGCGCCAACTATTGTGTAGCAGAAATGTTTGCGATACTATAAAATAGTAATGTCATGCTCTTTTAAGGAGTTGTTGACACGATGACAGAGGGCCTTGGAGTTAGTGCCATCGTCAATATCACCCTGACACTTGTTTGCATCGGCGTTAGCTGGTGGGCTTTACAAAGTGTGAGGTTCGATCTCTTTCTTGCGAATACAAAAGGTGCGAAAGCGAAGACGCTAATGATTGTGTTGTCCATCGTCCTCGGCCACGGATTGGCACGTTTTTTGGTGGACTACATGGGCTGGTCGCGGATGCTCACTGATTTGTTTTAACGACTGTAACATTCGTGTGACAAAAGCAACAAATGGTTGTAAAAACGTCGAAAACAGTCGCATTTTGCCGCTGCTTACTATATAATGGGATTCGTATATAACGTGCATTTTCCATTGTAAATAGCAGTATAGAACCTCCTTTATTCGCGAACAATGTGTAATACATAGACACCGCGGACGGGAGAGGTTCATATGGTAAAGAAGTGGGGATTTTCTATTCTCGCCTTGGGACTTATTTTAGCGTATGCAAGTTCCGCTCGTTCATCTGCGCTGCCGGGGACAGCTTATGAGGCAACACCGCACGATCTAGCTCATCAGACTGTGCGACCTGATCCAACCCGCGAAACCGCACAGCTTGTAAAACTGTTTCAAGCAGACGGCATTCGCGTGACGACATGGACGATTCACCACGGCAGTTTGCTCGAACGGCCGCTAACGGATCGACAGTTAGCGCAGCTAGCCCGTTATTTTCAAGCCGCACCTAATTTCAAGAAGTCCGAACAGGTTTTCTTCTCACACTGGAGGCGAAACATTTCACTCGAAATTCGCGTTATTAGGCGTGGGTATGAAAAATCGGATTACGTCGTGGCCAAGATGACGGCACGCGAGCAAAGTGCGCACTTACTTAGTGAGGCAGTCGCACACGTGGCGAGCGGTTTGTCACAGGCAGGCATCGTGCCTGACCTACACGTCGCTGTGCAAGGAACGGCGAAGCACGTACTTAATCCCGAGGAACAGAAAGAGTGGGTCCAACAGGCGATAGAAACTTTGGACGCTTATGAGGTGGAAGCTTTGCGTGACGCGACTATGACGAGTGTCTCCGCGTTCTCTCCACATTTTGGCAGTTCCATCTTGTCTAACAAACAGCCGATTAATGTACAGATGGCGATTAGAAGCGACAAATTTGCTGGGCGAACTGTTTTTACAATGGGAACCCCAATTATCACAATTGAATACTAACCAACTAGCGCGGAGGGAAGAAGATTGGAGAAAATCGTAGTCCGCGGGGGTAGGCGGTTAAAGGGAAAGGTAAAAGTCGATGGGGCCAAAAACGCCGTGCTTCCCATTATCGCTGGAACCCTCTTAGGCGCACGCGGGGAGAGCCGAATATTTGAAGCCCCACCCCTTAATGACGTTCACAATATGGTGAAAGTATTAGCAGCACTCGGCGTCGATATTAGTTACGATAACGGACAAGTACGCGCCAATGCGGAAAAAATAGTTAATGTCGAGGCACCGTACGATCTCGTGCGCAAAATGCGCGCCTCGTTCCTCGTGATGGGCCCGTTACTCGCGCGGCTCGGAAAGGCGCGGATCCCGTTGCCGGGAGGCTGTGCGATTGGGACGCGTCCGATCGATCAGCATTTAAAAGGCTTTAGGGCGATGGGTGCATCCATTGAAATGGGGCAAGGTTTTATTGAGGCTTCGGTCGATGGTAAGTTGCAAGGCGCAAACATTTATCTCGACATTGCCAGCGTAGGCGCAACCGAAAATATAATGATGGCAGCAGCACTGGCGAAGGGTCTTACTGTGATCGAAAACGCCGCTCGCGAACCGGAAATTGTCGACTTGGCCAACTTCTTGAATAGTATGGGAGCTAAAGTCCGCGGGGCGGGGACGGGCGAAATTCGTATCGAAGGAGTCGATTTCCTGCGCGGTACAGAACATACGGTCATTCCGGATCGCATTGAAGCAGGCACATTTTTAGTTGCTGCGGCGATTACCGGCGGCGATGTGTTTGTCGCAGGTGCGATCGGTGACCACATTCGTCCCGTCATCGCCAAGTTAGAGGAAATGGGAGTAACCGTGCGGGAAGAGGACGAAGGGATTCACATTGCCGCAAACGGCGCGTTAAAGCCAGTTGATATTAAAACCCTTCCTTATCCCGGATTTCCTACCGACATGCAGGCACAATTAATGGCGCTCTTACTCGCGGCACAAGGCACCAGTCTCGTGACCGAAACAGTTTTCGAAAATCGTTTCATGCACGTCGAAGAGTTTAAACGGATGAGCGGGAACATTAAGATTGACGGTCGCACGGCAGTGATCGAAGGTGGGCACCAACTATCGGGTGCGCGTGTCAAAGCGACAGACTTAAGAGCAGGGGCTGCCCTCGTGTTAGCGGGCCTCATTGCTGACGGTGTGACCGAAGTGACGGAATTACATCATATCGACCGCGGTTACGTCGACTTTACGGGTAAGTTGCAGCAGCTCGGCGCCGACATCGAACGGTTGCCAGCAGAAGCGTCCGAAAGCGAACGCCACACGTCCCCAAAACTGGTCGTACAACCATCATATGCTTAAAATCCGCACTAATAACTGAAAAACAGGGCCGTCCACTCATACATTTCTGTGGACGGCCTTTTTACGTTCTTTTTACGTTCTATTTTTGTTCTGAAAGCTTTGCCTCCTTCATAATGTTAACAGAGGCCAACTTATAAGGGGGCGTGATACGTATTGAACAGAGCAATCGCAGGAATCGTCATGCTACTCGTCGTCACCATGTTAGTCGTACCAGCAGTACTCGTCAGTTTTCAAGCAAAGACACCGAAAGATCTACAGCCACAGCCGCAGCAGCAAGCGAAAGGGCGCGAGGTGAAAAAAACGGTGCCGTTGCAACAAGGGAAAGATGCGATCGACGTACCCGTGTACCTCTCGCGTGAACAACGCGTCATCCGCGTACCGCTCGAAGCGTACATTCGCGGTGTCGTCGCGGCAGAAATGCCTGCCGACTTTAATCACGAGGCCTTAAAAGCGCAAGCGCTAGCGGCGCGCACGTACATTATCGACCGCATTGCGAGACACGATTTTAGCGATATGGAGCGGTTGTACGGGGCGGACGCAGCCGGCGCTTGGGTGAGCGATACGGTGCAACATCAAGTGTACTATCCAGATGAGGCACTGAAGGCGAATTGGGGCGGCGCTTTTCAAGAAAAGTCAAGCCGCATTAACAAGGCCATCAACGACACACGCGGTCAAGTGATTACGTATGCCGGCCGTCCAATTTACGCCGCTTTTTTCTCCGCGAGCAACGGGCGCACGGAAAACTCCGAGGATTACTGGAAAGAAAAGTATCCGTACTTACGTAGTGTCGACTCGTCGTGGGACAAACAGGCACCCGCGTACAGAGCGGATCCTGTCACGATGTCGCTCGCTGACTTTCAGTCCCAGTTAGCGCAGTATACGGGTAAGCAGTTTGCCATACCAGTTAGTGCTGGGAACGGGGAGTGGCTGAAAGTCGTCCGCAAAACGAAAGGTGGCAAAGTCGCTGAGCTAACCGTGGGCGACGAGACGTTTACTGGGCGCGAAGTACGCGAAGCGCTAAACTTACGCTCAAGTGATTTTTCGTGGAAAATAGTAGGTGATCGCATTGCGTTTACGACCCGCGGGTACGGACACGGTGTCGGTATGAGCCAATGGGGCGCGAATTATATGGCGCAAGAAGGAAAGACGGCGGAGCAAATTGTGAAACATTATTATAAAGGGGTCAAAATCGAAGACTACTACCAGTGGGTGCGTGAAAAGGAGCAAAATAAGAAGCGCAAAGGGTAAGTGACGCGGACTTTTTGCAAAAATCACATATCTAAACGTATGAAAACGCCTTATGCTGTCAACACTGATGGCAGAGGTGATTAACTATGGACAACAAACCTGAGCAGAAATCTAGCAAGCCTGTTCAGAAGGTTAGTAAACCGACCGCCAAGTGGAAAAGGTTCTTCGGCAAGAAGTGGGTATTTCCGGGAATCTATATGTTAGCTGCAGCCCTTATCTTAGCCCTCATGTGGTGGATGCAAGGTTCGCGCATCGAGATGAACCCCAATCAACAGGGCACAGGTAGCCAGCTGCAACAGACGACTGACGATCGTAAATCCGTCCCTGCAAACGCGAAGGAAGAAAAAATGGCGTCTCCAGCTGCGAACGATACGCACGTGACGATGAAGTTTTACGACGAAGGTGCGTCAGCTAAAGAAAAAGAAGCGGCACTCGTCCAATACGACAACAGCTTTAGCCCGCATACAGGCGTAGACTTCGCACACAAAGAGGACAAGTCGTTTGCCGTATCGGCAGCTCTGTCGGGAACGGTCAAATCGGTTAGTTCTCATCCGCTAAATGGACAAGAAGTACGTCTGGAACACGCGGGCGGGTTAGAAACCGTCTATCAAAGTTTAGCGGAAGTGAAGGTGAAAGCAGGAGACAAGGTGGCGCAAGGTGACCAACTCGGCATGGCCGGCAGCAATAAGGTGGAAAAAGATGCCGGTCTGCACCTCCACTTCGAAGTGTGGAAGGACGGTAACCCAGTCAACCCTGAGACGTACTTGACGTCGAAGGGGCAATAACAAATTGTTCCATACCGTCTGCCGATCGTTCGGTGGACGGTTTTTTCTTTGACCAACAGCTTGTCAAGGCTTGTAAGACGTGAATAACCGCTATTTCGCCTCATATAATGTACCAGACATTCCGAATCAGGGAGGCGAAAGGAGTGCACGATTACATCAAAGAACGGACGATCAAGATCGGTCAATACATCGTAGAAACGCGGAATACCGTGCGTACAATAGCGAAAGAATTTGGCGTTTCCAAAAGCACCGTCCATAAAGATTTGACCGAGCGATTACCGGAAATTAACCCGGAATTAGCAACGCAAGTAAAAGAAATTTTGGAATACCACAAGTCGATTCGCCATTTAAGGGGAGGTGAAGCTACTAAAATAAAATATCGTCGCCCGAAAAAAATGCGTGAAGAGGAAGAGACCCAAACACTAAACGTATAAGCGCTATACCCCCTTAAGTTTTTAGACCTCATCGTCGCTACATACGCGATCCTCGACCATACACGGTTCACAATTTCCGTCACACACGCATATAAGGGTGGTCAAACGTAGACAAATCGTCATCCACCTGAACGGCAACACTATTCGCCCCCCCGGGATGACATACAAACATAATGAAGACAGGTGTAAAAGCGCAAATTGTTAGGAGGTACGACCGTGTACTTGTCGTGACCGCCTCTTCTCTTAAAGCGTTTCCGGACAAGTTGACAAAGCGGACAGCTAACAGAAGAAGCAGATTAACGGAAAGAACGCGCAACAGGACACCTTACGCGCTGCATAATGGCGTGGACAAGCCACCATACATATTCTCCCCGGTATTTATACAATATGCACATTGCCAGTTACGAGTTCGCATGATAGCATAAAAAGGTAAACGACACAGACCGTATGTATCACAAAGCTGTATTTGTGTGGTATTATTATATCCTTAAGTTGAAGGAGGGACCGCGTGTGACGAACAATGTCAAAACGGCAAGCGAGTCCCGCAAGCCGCATAACGAGCACAACTTAGAGAAAACAGAAAGCAGTGCCGAACAGGGGTCTCAAGCGGCGCGCGATTCCGCTGCCGTTACTATCAATTCAAAAGCGGACGACGTTGACGAAGCACCTAAGCGGCAAGCGGCTGGGGAGTCTCAGCCATTAGAAGAAGCGAAGTCTAGTGCTGGAACACCGGATCAGAAAACGGTCGACCAAGAACCGCAACACGTATCTGCAGGGAAAGCTGACAACAGTGAGCAGTTGCCCCCGCACAAAAAGGGGGCGGACGACCAAGAACCGCAACACGTATCTGCAGAGAAAGCTGACAACAGTGAGCAGTTGCCCCCGCACAAAAAGGGGGCGGACGACCAAGAACCGCAACACGTATCTGCAGAGAAAGCTGACAACAGTGAGCAGTTGCCCCCGCACAAAAAGGGGGCGGACGACCAAGAACCGCAACACGTATCTGCAGAGAAAGCTGACAACAATGAGCAGTTGCCCCCGCAGAAAAAAGGGGCCGACGACCAAGAACCGCAACACTCACCGAAAAAAATGGAAGACGACAACAAGCAGCGCCGCGAAGGGAAAAAGAGCGCCGGCGACAAGGTGTCAGAGGAGACGAGGGAGGCGCAGGCACAATCGAGTGCGGCCGCGGAAGTAGCGTTAGAGACAACGTCTGATGCAACTGTCGCGGTTGAGGAAGCGGACGGCGAGCAGGCGCAAACGAGGCGCGAGGCGCGCCAAATGAAACGGTTAGAAAAAAAAGCCATACGGAGTAGCTCCTGGGGCTGGCGCACCTTCCGCCTCGTATTCCATTTGTTATGGTTACCGCTGCTAACGGTATCGGCGATTGCAGCCGGATTATACATCGGTTATTCCGTCATTGGCGGACAACCGGCAAGCGAAGTGTTAGACTTTGACCTGTGGAAATATTTATACGATATCGTTTACGCCGGGGGCTAACAAACCAGCCATAATTAATACGATTTTTATGGAATTACGAGTACGGACTAGTTGGAGGGCGAAGAAGTGGAATTAGATATTAATGCCATCAAACAAATCATCCCGCACCGCTACCCTTTTTTACTCGTCGATCGCATCGTGGAATTGGAGGCGGGGCAACGGGCAGTCGGCATCAAAAACGTAACCGTTAACGAGCCTTTCTTTAACGGGCATTTTCCCGAATACCCAGTCATGCCAGGGGTGTTGATCGTGGAGGCACTGGCACAAGTCGGCGCGGTTGCCGTATTGGGCAAAGAAGAGAACCGTGGCAAGATCGGCTTGTTGGCGGGCATTGACAAGTTCCGTTTTCGCGAACAAGTAAAACCAGGGGATACACTCACGTTAGAAGTCGAGTTTACGCGAATGAAAGGGCCGATCGGCAAAGGGCGCGGCACCGCCAAAGTCGACGATAAAGTCGTCGCTTCAGGCGATCTCATGTTCGCCTTGCAATAAAAGAGCGAATGTGACCTATTTAACGACAAGGGGCAAGGGATTAACTGTGCCCCTTTTTTGTGACGTCATTGCGAAAACTAAAAGGCAGATGACTACCCTACTATGTTTCAACTACACTATAGAGGAAAGGCACACGGAACAATAGTCGCCGTTACATACATTCCGTATCGTGCATAAGGAGGTTGTAGCAGATGAAACGGATTACGCAAATATTTGCGCACCGCGGCGCGATGGGGACACACCCGGAAAATACGATGGCCGCTTTCAAAGAGTCACACCGCGTCGGCGCTGACGGCATCGAACTAGACGTACAGCTGTCGCGAGACGGTGTACCCGTCGTCATTCACGATGAAACGGTTGACCGCACGAGCAACGGCACGGGTTGGGTGAAGGATTTGACGTGGAGTGAGCTGAGGCAGCTCGACTTCGGCGCACCGTATGCGGACAGCTTCGCTGGCGAACGCATACCGTCGCTAGAGGAGGTGCTATCGTGGATCGCCCACACGCCGCTTACCTTAAACATTGAGCTTAAAAACGGCATCGTGCGCTACCCGGGACTCGAAGATAAAGTGATCACACTCGTTCAGCAGTACGGTTTAGAAGGAAAAGTCATCGTTTCTTCGTTCAACCATTACAGTTTAGTCGATGTCAAACAGCGTTACCCGCACATCGAAACGGCGATATTATTCATGGAAGGGCTGTATGAGCCGTGGCGCTATGCCCGGGAGATCGGCGCGAGCGGCCTGCACTGCCTCTTACCGGTCGCCGTGCCGGAATTTTTGCAAGCGGCGGCCGCTGCGGGCATGCCGGTGCGTCCGTTTAACGTGAATAGAGAAGAGGACGTCGTGCGGCTTATGCAAGGGGGATGTGACGCCATCTTTACGAACTGGCCCGAGCGGGCGCGCGAGTTGCGCGAACAGTTCGCGCGGTAACGGACAAACTTTCTTGAATCGCACACAATCGCTGGATAAAGAGGCGCAAATTGCCGCTAATCGTATGTTATGATGAAAAAAGTAGCTTTTGTGAGAGAGAGGCGATAGTTTGACGCAAGAAATGGCATTGTACCGTAAATGGAGCGAATTTACGGCGTTGGACGAACCGTTGAAACGTGAGTTACAGGAAATTCGTGGGGACGCGCGGGCGATTCAAGACCGCTTTTACCAGTCACTCGCATTCGGTACGGGCGGGATGCGCGGCGTCATTGGCGCCGGGACGAATCGGATGAACATATACGTCGTGCGCAAAGCGACTGAAGGGTTAGCGCGCTATTTACTCAAACAAGGGCCACAGACAAAAGCGCAAGGAGTCGCCATCGCGTACGACTGCCGCCACCAGTCGTCCCGCTTTGCCGAGCAGGCGGCGCTCGTGTTTGCCTATCACGGGATAAAAGCGTACGTCTTTGACGCGCTCAGGCCGACTCCGGAATTGTCGTTTGCCGTTCGCGAACTAGGGACAGCGGCGGGAATCGTCATTACGGCGAGTCACAATCCGCCAGAATATAACGGGTATAAAGTGTATGGGCCGGACGGCGGGCAAATCGTCGGCGACGTCGCAGATGCGATCGTCGCAGAAATTGCTGCAGTGACCGATGAACTGGCGGTGCGCGTTTTGCCGCGGGAAGAAGCAGTGGCGAAAGGCTTGTTTCAGTCGATCGGCGACGAGATTGACGCCAAGTATCAAGAGCGCCTGTTGACGTTGTCGCTCAACCGAGACATCGCACGCACAGAGGCGGCCGGCATGCCGATCGTTTATACACCGCTGCACGGAACCGGATATACCCCCGTCTGCGAGGGACTACGCAATTTCGGGTTTACGAACGTGTCGGTCGTGCCGGAGCAGGCAGAGCCTGACCCGCAATTTCCGACTGTTGCATCGCCTAACCCGGAAGAACACGCCGCGTTTGGGCGGGCAATAGCTCTAGGAGAGGCGCGCGGCGCAGAGTTGCTGCTCGCAACTGACCCGGACGCCGATCGCGTCGGCGTCGCTGTAAAGGATAATCGCGGCGAATACGTCGTCCTTAGCGGGAACCAACTCGGCGCCCTGCTGTTGGAATACATCTTGTCGGTACGCGCCGCGCGGGGGACGCTGCCGGAGAACGGCGTCGTATTAAAGACGATCGTCACGTCGAACTTAGGGCGAGACATTGCCGCGCACTACGGTGTGCAAACGCTGGACACGTTAACCGGTTTTAAATACATCGGCGAAAAAATTGGTCAATTCGAAGCGACTGGTGCGCATACATTTTTGTTCGGTTACGAAGAAAGTTACGGTTTTTTGGCCGGTGACTTTGTCCGTGATAAGGATGCGGTGCAGACGTGTTTGCTCGCAGCCGAAATGGCCGCCTACTACAAGGCGCAAGGGAAGACGCTGTACGAACAGTTACAGCAACTGTTCCACACCTACGGCTTCTACTATGAGGATTTGCGATCACTCACCTTCGAAGGCAAAGAAGGCGCCGAAAAAATTGTCCAGATGTTGGAGCGATTACGCAGCGAGACACCGCGCGTCTTGGCCGGTACGAAGGTGGAAGTTGCGCGCGACTATTTGCGCGGCACAGGACACAATCTACTGACCGGAGAAGAGACGCCGACGCATCTGCCGCGGGCGAACGTGCTTCACTATACGCTTCAGGACGGTTCGTGGTTTTGCATTCGCCCTTCCGGCACCGAGCCAAAAGTGAAGTTGTACTTTGCCGTTCACAGTACGGCCTCCGAAGAGGCAATCCAAAAACTAGACGCGCTCAAGGAGGCAGTTACCGCGCTGGTCGACAGTGAATGAGCGGCTAACCGGCCTACTGCCCTGGTCGCCCGACAAATGCCCCGATCGAACACATCGGATTCGGAACCTCGAAAAAATCGTAGACCACACCACACCGTAAGGTGCGACCCGTTGGAGCTGCTCGCGAGGGCAGCTCTCCTCTTAACCTAAACGGATGCAAACTATTATAGCGCTCACAAAAGTGTACAAACGTATGGAAATGATTACATCGAATAGGGCAATACTTGGGGTATTGACGAATATTACATAAGCCATTCGCAAGAAAGGGTGGTATAATAGTATACCTGAGGGCGTGAGTTTGACGCCGTTTTGGCATTGCTTACGTTACTATGTATAGAATCGCCTCGTCCCTAGCATCCTTCCTCGGTGGTGAAGGTGTCGCTCGTGAGACACACCGTAGAGGGGAAGGCGTAGCGAATCGAAAAAGAAGAGCGAGTGATTGACCATGGACAGTAAGTACATTTTCTCGCTTATATTAGTCGTGCGTAACGAGATTCATTATATTGAGCGCGTGTTGGAAGCTGTTTTGGCGCAAGATTTTCCGTGCGACCGTTACGAAATCATCGTCGTCGACGGCCAATCGAACGATGGGACGCAAGAAGTGATTGCCGATTACATCAAGCGGGACCCGTCGCGCATGACTTACTTAACGAACCCGCAGCGGACGTTGCCGACGGGTTGGAACATGGCAATTAAGTGTGCGCGTGGGGAGTACGTCGTCCGCGTCGACGGACATAGTCACATTTCGTACAACTTCCTCACTAAAACGTACGACGTCGTACGGCGTCACCCGGAAGCTACGTGCGTCGGCGGCGTGATCGAGACGAAAGGAAAAGGGTTCTGGGGCGAAGTGAACGCCTATGTGTATTCTCACCCGTTCGGCGTCGGCAATTCAAAGTTCCGCACGACGAAAGGACAGTGGGAAGGTTACGTCGATACCGTGCCGTACGGTGCCTACAAGCGAGACGTATTTGAACGGGTCGGCTATTTTGACGAAAGCCTCAAGCGGAACGAAGATTTAGAGATGCACGCCCGCATTCGCCGCGACGGGGGGCAGTTTTTTTTATCGACGGACATTCGTTCGACGTATTACGCGCGCAGCTCCCTTAGCGGGCTTGTTAAGAAGTCTTTCAGCGACGGTAAGTGGACGTTTGTCGCTTCGCGGCGCGGACAAGGTGTATTGCGCCCGCGGCACAAAATACCGCTGTACGTCTCGATCGTCGGGAGTATTTTAACCGCTGCTTCTTTTTTCAGTGCCACCAGCTTTTGGGTCTTGCTAAGCTTGGCAGCGGTGTACAGTTGTTTAATAGGCGTTGCTGCGGCAAAGTTGGGTAAACAAAAAGGGGCGCGCTATTTCTTCGCGTGCATGATCGCCTTCTTTTTGTTACACTTAAGTCGCGGTTTCGGCTCCGCAGCGAGCTACTTCAGTAAGGATTACTGGCGAGGTAAGCAAAGGCTTGCGCGTCAACAGCCGCACGTTTCTAATCCTTCGCTGGAGCGGCTACACCGTTAAAAGCTTAACGGGAATATAAGTATACGGAGCCACTTATATCATAAACCGTTCGTATGAAATTAATGTTACACACATGTTGCGAGAATATTACACACGTGTTAATTCGCGTTAACGTTTATGAGGTGAATCAGGTGAAAGTAGTAATTTTGGCCGCTGGCGTCGGCAGTCGGCTGCATCCAGAGACTGCGGACAAACCGAAGGCGATGATTTGCGTTAAAGACAAGCCGCTCATCCAATACCAGGTTGAAAGTGTACTTCGTGCAGGCTTTACGCACGACGACATTTACGTGCTCGGGGGATATAAAGTTGAGCGGATTAAAGAACATTTTCAAGGAACGGACGTCCACTTTATCGACAATCCGCACTATGCGACGATGAACAACATTTATTCGTTCTTACTAACGCGGGAAATCGACGACGACTTGTTGCTCATTAACTCGGACGACTTTTACGACGAACGGCTCATTCCGCGGTTGTTAGACGCAAGTGCGCGAACGGCCATTTTAGTCGACCAGCAAAAAGTACTCACCGAAGAAGCGATGCGCGTCCAGCTAGAAGACGGCGTGTTGCGCTTCGTTAACAAAAAAATTCCGCTTGCGAAAGCGGATGGGGAATATATTGGCATTTCCAAATTAGGTGCCGCTGAGTTAGACGCCCTCTACCGCCGCGCCGAAGAAATGATCGCCGCTGGCGATACGAACGCGTGGTACGAAAATGTGTATGAGGCGTGTGCTGAGCAAATCGACATTGTCGGCGTGGATACGGGGGACTACCGCTGGATCGAGATCGACGACTTTAACGATTTGGAAGAGGCACAGCAGCTAGCCACATCGCTCGTTCGCTCATAAGGGTTTGCGCATAAGGAGGGGATCGCTATGGCTCAGACGGTCGACATACCGACCCAACTAATTATCGAGCACGGGGCGATTGACCATTTACACCGGACAGACATTTACGGGTGGTTGGAAGGACGTAAAATTGCCCTTATCAGCGGCACCGGGGAGACGCGGAAATTTACGGAGCGCATTAAAGAGGCTGTCCTGCCGCAGGCGAAAGACGTGCAGTTGCTGCCGGCACAAGATAACGCGTTAGAGACGATTAACGCGATCGAACGGGAAGTGCTCGAAGCGGGCTCGGACATGATTATCGGCGTCGGCGGCGGCCGTGCACT
The DNA here is from genome assembly GCF_001375555.1 of Numidum massiliense. Classification (NCBI taxonomy): domain Bacteria; kingdom Bacillati; phylum Bacillota; class Bacilli; order Caryophanales; family Bacillaceae; genus Numidum; species Numidum massiliense. Next base: position 3,341,013 of record NZ_CTDZ01000009.1, read on the forward strand.
CGACGTGGCCAAAGTGGTCGGTACGCGCTCCAACGTCACCGTCTTACTTATGCCGACCGCCGTGTCCAACGACGCCATTTGCTCGCCTGTCGCCGTCATCAAAATGTCGAAGCGGACGAGTATCGGCGTGCACATGCCGTCCGCGGTCATCGTCGATTTGGACGTACTCGCTTCGTCTCCGGAACGGCTCGTGCGGGCCGGCATCGGCGACTTGATCTCTAACCGGACAGCGCTGTACGACTGGGATTTGGCGCACCGCGCCGATCAAGGTAAAATGTACACGTTCGCCCGTCTAATGGCGAACAATGCGATCGAAGCGTTCATGAATACGATTAAAAGTGCGTCGTTAACAGAAACGGAGTTGTTGCGCGCGCTCACAGAATCGCTCGTCATGAGCGGGATCGCCATGTCCGTCGCAGGATCGAGTCGCCCGTGCAGCGGATCGGAGCACTTAATTAGCCATGCGTTAGACTATTATTGTGGCGGCAAGGCGCTCCACGGCGAACAAGTGGCGATCGGCGTACTCATTGCCGAATACTTGCAAGGGCGGCACCACTCGGAAGACAATTTGCGTCAGTATTACAAAAAGCTTGGCTTGCCGCTGCACTACGAACAACTCGGTTATACGCGAGAAGAGATGTGGGAGGCGATTCGCCGCGCCCCGACGATGCGCAACCGCTATACGATTTTAAACGAGTACGCCTTAACAGACGCACAAATTGAACAAATACTCACTGACGTTTTTCCGGACGAATCTCGCCTAAATTAGGGCAAGGAGTAAAACATGTTTAAAGAACTAGCAAAGTACAAAGAACTCGTATACTTTTTAGTGCACAAAGAGTTACGTATACGTTATCGCAACACGATTTTCGGGTTTTTCTGGACATTGCTTGAACCGTTAGGGCTCATGCTCATATATACCGTCGTTTTTTCGATGATTATGCGCTTTGGAGATAAGGTCGACAACTATCCGTTGTTTCTGTTGTCCGGGCTCATTCCGTGGATGTTCGTATCCCAGTCGTTGCAAAAAGGGACGCGCTCACTCACGAGTAACCAATCGCTCATAAAAAAAGTGTACTTTCCGCGGCAAATCTTCCCTTTGACGACGATCATCGCTAATCTCGTCAACTTCGTCATGGCGCTGTTGCTCGTCTTTGCTTTTGTCATTGTTTTACAAGGGAACATCCTTTGGTGGCGGCTCATCTTTTTACCGCTTATCATATTGTTACAGGCGGTGTTCGTGTACGGGGTGGCACTTTTTTTGTCGGTGGCAAACGTGTTTTACAAAGATGTGGAATTTATTTTAACTGTTGCCTTGCGCGGGTGGATGTATTTATGTCCGATTATTTACCCGCTCGAGCAAGTGCCGCAGGAGTTTCTCGATTGGTATTTACTGAACCCGATGGCGGTAATCATTTCTTTATACCGTTGGGCGCTATTAGGTTTTGAGACGGCGCCGCTCAATTACGTGTTTTACGCGATCGGTTTGACGTTCGTTGTACTCGCTATTTCGTGGCTCGCCTTCAATAAATTAAACCGTAGGGTAGGGGAAGTGATTTAACGATGGATGCGATCGCCGTCAAGCATCTGACCAAACATTTTCGCAAAAAATACGATAAGACGTTGAAGGGCTACTTTATCTCCTTGGCCAAGCGCGAGAAGCGGTACGAACAGTACACCGCCTTAAATGACGTGTCGTTTACGGTAAAAAAGTCGGAAGCGTTCGCCATCATCGGCGATAACGGCGCCGGCAAAAGTACGCTGTTTAAGGTGTTGAGTGGCATTATTCACCAAGATAGCGGCGAGATAGAAATTAACGGGAAAGTGGCGCCGCTCATCGAGTTAGGTGCCGGCTTGCACCGCGAACTGAGCGGGATGGAGAACATCCGCCTCAACTGCGCGATCTTCGGGCTTAACAAAGAGCAAATTGAAGAAGTGATCCCGCACATTATCGCCTTTTCCGAACTAGAAGAGTTCATCGAGACACCGGTGAAGTTTTACTCTTCGGGAATGAAGGCGCGGCTCGGCTTTTCCATCGCCGTACACATTGACGCTGACATCGTCCTCATCGACGAAGTACTAGCTGTCGGGGACAAAGCGTTTAAGAAAAAGTGCAACAAAAAAATGAAAGAACTGAAGGCTGAAGGTAAGACACTCGTCATCGTCTCCCACAGCTTGAAGCCTCTACGCAAACTTTGCGATCGCGCCTTGATATTGCACAAAGGGGAAGTTGTCAATATCGGGGAGGTTAACGCGATCATCGACAACTACGAACAGGGTAAAACACGAGGAGCGTGACCTTTGTTGGAAGGCAAACAATTTACGTTGGAAGATGTGCACCAAACGTATAAAGCGAAAGACGCTTGGTGGACCGTCTTACTGGTCGACCCGGTCGCTTCGCGACTCGTCGTACCAGTCGCTAACCGGACGAACATTACACCAAACCAAATTTCACTCGTTTCGTTTACAATAGGGATGGTGGCCGCGTATTGCTTTTATATGAGTACGACAGGTTCACTCATCACAGGCGCCATCCTTTACCATATTAGTTTTATTCTCGATTGTATGGACGGGAAAATCGCGCGTTTAAAAGGGACCGGCTCGATGTTTGGCGTGTTGCTCGACATTATGCTTGACCACATCCGCGTCGTCATTTGTACAGTTGCCCTAACGTTTGGCTTGTTTTATAAAACGGGCGACTACACTATTTTAATGTTGGCGCTGCTGTTTATTTTCGCTTACTTTTTTCGCCACTACACGGCGTTAACCATTTATAAGTTGCGGCGGCAAATGAAGGGGAGACTGAATAAGGCGCGGCGAAGACTGAAACGGGCTGAGAAACGGCAGTCGCGCGCCGAGTTGTTAAACGTGGAAAACATGTTAAACATCGTGACTGACGAACCGACCAATGAGCGGTTAAAGCGTCTGAAAGGTACGTACGAGGAGCAACTAGAAACGCTGCCTACAGGGATCGCGTCCGCCTCCTCCGCCGTCGGGCAGGAGACTGCGCATACGGGGGATCGCGATGCTGGCGGTAACTCTGCTCACATCGCTGACGCTGTAGAAGGCACTGATAAGGCGGAGGTGGTGGACGAAGAACAACTGCCCGTGTCACAGCGAAAAACTGATTTGCAGCACGGCTTTAAACAGAAGTTTACGCTTTATTTGCGCATTCGCGATGCCTTGTTGACGAAACGGATTCGCATGCATCTGTTTAGCGGCATCGAGTTTCAGATGTTTTTGTTCGTCGTCGCGCCAGTCGCTTATTTCTTTAGCGAAGTGATGAATGTGTTTAAAGGCACGATGCTGTTCGGCTCGATTTTACTACTCGCATTTGAGCTCGCCATCATTTACAAACTGTGGATGAGTACGCGAGACTTTGAAAGTGAGATGGCGCTAATCGCTGAGGAGCGGTTGCAGTACGACTGACAATCTGCCCTTCAAGCGAAGACTGATTGAAGAGAGAGGAGGGCTTCCGCATGAATCACCTGAAGGAACGCAAATTGTTGTATACATTCTTGCTACTCGTTGATACGTTCCTCGTACTCGGGTCGTATTACGCGGCGTTTTTAGTAAAGTTTCCGCTCGGCGATATTCCAGAGCGCAACTTCGAGGCGTACGTCGCCGTGTTACCGTGGATCGCTTTAATTTCGGTGATCGTCTTCTTAATATACGACACGTATGCGGTCGCTCGTCGGCTAACGTGGGAAACCGTGTCGTCGACCATCGTCTCGACGGTCGTCATTGCCGGGTGTGTCGGGCTCGCGTCGTTTGTTTTCCGTGCCTTCGCTTTACCGCGGTTAGTCATACTCATCGGGTCAGTCATCTCGTTTTTCGCTATTTTGCTGTGGAAGTTCATCTTGTCTGTCCTCATTAAAGAGAATAAACAGAAGGTGCTGCTCATCGGCAGTGACGAAGAAATTGCGCATGTGAAAGAAAAAGTAGCGGCTAACCTTCCGGCTGGCTCACAGTTTAATTCCTGCCACCCCGGGCAAAAGCGGGCGCACATTTTTAAAAAGCTACAAGAAGTCGATACTGTGTTCATTTGCGCCGGGGTCGAGCAGCGGGTGAGTCAAGAGATGATTCAAGCGAGTATGATGCATAACGTGCAAGTTTACGTCGTGCCCGCTTCGTACGAGTTACTGCTCAAAAACGCCGACGCGCGCACCTTCGACGATTTGCTCGTCATGTCGGTGAAAGATTGGGGCCTACCGCTCGAGCAGCAATTGATCAAACGGGTAGGTGATCTCGTCTTTTCGCTCTGTCTGCTCGTCGTCACCTTGCCGATCACCGTACTGACGGCACTCGCCATCAAATTTTCCGAACCGAAACACCCCGTCTTTTATAAACAGAAGCGCATCACGATGCACGACAAAGAGTTTAACATTTACAAGTTCCGCACGATGGTGCCGAACGCCGAAGGGAAGAGCGGCCCCGTACTCGCCGAAAAAAACGATAACCGCATCACGAAAATCGGTAAGTTTTTACGCGCGACGCGCATTGATGAATTGCCGCAGTTGTTTAACGTGCTGAAGGGCGACATGTCTGTCGTCGGCCCGCGTCCCGAACGGCCGCACTTTACGGAGATTTACAAAAAAACTTACGGCAACTACTGTTACCGCACCTCGGTGAAAGCCGGGTTAACGGGCTTGGCGCAAATTGCCGGCAAGTATGAAACGGACGTTGAAGATAAGTTGCGGTACGACTTATACTACATCCGCAATTACTCCGTCTTCTTCGACATTGTCATTATTTTGAAGACGTTCAAAGTCGTTTTGGATAAGCAGAAGGCAGACGGCGTGATCAAGCCGAAACAGCGGCAAACGAAGGTGAGCAGCGAAAAAAATGTCGGGATGTAACGGAAATATACGATTAAAGGGGCGATGATTGAGTGGCGATTAAGAAGGCGATCATTCCCGCCGCCGGGTTAGGCACCCGGTTTTTACCCGCGACGAAAGCGCAACCGAAGGAAATGTTACCAATTGTCGATCAGCCGACGATCCAGTACATCGTCGAAGAAGCCGTCGCTTCGGGCATTGAAGACATTATTATCGTCACCGGGCGGGGGAAGCGGGCGATCGAAGATCACTTCGACAAGTCATATGAGTTAGAGGCAATTTTAGCGGCAAAAGGCGAAGGCGGGGAAGAACAGCTGAAGCGCGTACAGCGCATTTCCAACATGGCCGACATTCACTACATTCGGCAAAAAGAGGCGAAAGGGTTAGGGCACGCGGTGTGGTGTGCGCGCAAGTTTATCGGGAGCGAGCCGTTTGCCGTCATGTTAGGCGATGACGTCGTCGTTGCGGATGAGCCGTGTTTAAAGCAGCTAATGGCCGTCCACGAACGGTTTAGCGCCTCCGTGCTCGGTATCCAACCGGTCGTACCGAGTGAGGTAAATCAATACGGTATCGTCGAACCGACGGGAAATACGGGACAACAGGGAGTTTACAAGCTTGCGAATGTCGTTGAAAAGCCAGATGCGGATCGCGCCCCTTCGAACTTGGCGATCATGGGGCGCTACATTTTGCAGCCGGATATTTTCGACATCTTACACGATTTGCCACCAGGGGCAGGCGGAGAAATACAGCTGACAGATGCGATTCGCGAATTGAGTAAACTTAAGCCTGTCGTAGCGTTCCAGTTTGCTGGCAAACGGTACGACGTCGGTAACAAGTTTGGTTTCATTCAAGCGACGGTCGACTTCGCGCTGGGCCGCGACGATTTGCGGCAAGACGTCGCCAAATATTTGGAGCGGACCGTCGCTGAGCTTAAACAGGGACAATGACGACTTGGCCTTTGTGTGAAGCGCAAGCTGAGCGTAAACGGTACGAATGTAGCGTCGGCTATCCCTAGCGAAGTTGCAATCGCAAGTGTTACGGTTCGACGTATTTACTGAAACGAAAGGCGAGACATTAACCGTTATAGTAGTTGTAAGCTAGTGATACATAACATTGGGGAGGAGTACAGTTGTGAAGCGAACGATGGCGATCGCCTGTCTGTGTACACTGCTAGCTGTCATCCCGCTCGTTACCGCTGCGATCGCTAAAGACAGTGAGGAGTCCCAACGATTGGAGATGGAAAAAGGTGCAGCTGATCGACGTGCTGATGAAGAAGGCGGTGTTGATGAAGAAGACGGTGCTGATGAAGAAAGCGGTGCTGATGAAGAAGACGGTGTTGATGAAGAAAAGGCGGTTAAACGCGATGAAGGTGAAGAAGGCGAAGAAGGGACAGATGCGGGCGACGATCGCGAAGAAAGTACGGCTGAACGCGATGTAGATGAAAAGCGCGCAGAAAAACGCGACGCTCAGTCTGAAGATGAGCAAGCTTCTGGGGCGAAGGCACGCACGGTTGCAGGGACCCAAGCGGCCGCCTACGATAAAATAATTTACCTGCCGACACGGAAGTACGTGAAAGTAAAAGCGAGCAAGGTGAACGTTTATCGGGAAGCGACAACGGGTTCTACCGTCGTAGGAACCGCTACAAAATCGACGACGTACCGTTTACTCGAGGAGAAAAGCGGCTGGTTTAAAATCCAATTTTCCGACAAGGTGACCGGTTGGATGCAAACGAATAGCGGCGCCAACGCGTTTAAAGTACCCTTCATTCGCGTCGCACTTTCCGCTGGAAGTAAAACGAGCAAAACGTTTCAGCCGAGTCAAACGAGTTATGCGCTGTTGGAAGACGGCTCGAGCAAAAAATATTACACGTTACAAGGTGGAACGACGTACAAAGTTAACTATGAGAGTAAAAAACTGGTTCTGTACGAAGGTACGCGGAAACTTGTGACGTCGACGAACGCTAACGCGAGTTTGCGCGTTTCTCCGGCCGGTTACGGCGGGACGTTCACGATTGGAAAGTACAAGTACCTTGGCCACCTTCACTTCAAGTACTACGACCCGTCGTTACAAGTTGTTAACGAAGTAGATATGGAAGACTACTTAAAAGGTGTCGTCCCGTTTGAGATGAGCGATTCCTTCCACCTCGAGGCGCTGAAGAGCCAAGCGGTAGCTGCCCGTACATATGCAACGCGACACCGCAACAGTTACGGCGGTAAAGCGAAGGATTATATTACCGACACCGTGTTATACCAAGTTTACCGCGGCTACGACGCGGCGTATACACAGTCGATTAAAGCGGTAGAACAAACAGCGACCGAAGTACTCGTCTATGGTGGCGCAGTGATCGACGCTGTCTACCACGCCTCGAATGGCGGGTACACGGAAGACGCCGCCAATGTGTGGACGGGGTCAATTCCGTACTTTCAGAGTTATCCCGATCCATATGACAAGCGCGCGGGGCAATATCACAACTGGACGTACAAAGCGAATGCGAAGGAACTCGCCGCGCTCGTGGCGAAAAACAACGACACGCCGCTCGATCGCATCGCCAAACTGTCTATTACAAAAAAAGCTGCTTCTGGCCGCGTCGTCGAAATGCGCATTAACGGCTATGAGAAGCAAAAAAGTAAGACTGTCACGCTACTCAAAGAACGGACGCGTACAGCGTTTAACTTGCGCAGTCAGCTGTACAGCGTGACGCGGAGTAATCCGAAAGTGTCGGTCGTCGACTCTTCAGGCAAAGCGAAGTCGCTGTCGTTAACTGACCAAACGGTTATCGCCGCCGATGCGGGAAGCACGAGTAAGTATACGGGTGCTGCAACGCTTTCCGACGGGACAAAAAAAGTTGACCGCCTTGCGACTTTTACGTTTACGGGGAGCGGCTTCGGACACGGCATCGGCATGAGTCAGTGGGGTGCGAAGCAAATGGGCGACGAAGGGAAAACGTATCGCGATATATTGTCGTTCTACTACCGCGGCACGAAGGTAGTCAAGCAGTACAACGAGTGAGCAGGGGGGAGAAACAGTGAAAAAATATTTAATGAAAAACGGGATAACGTTAGTGGCGATCGTAGCGATTCTTTGTGCGGGCATTACAGTCGTCGCCAGCCAAACGGGCACGACGTCAGCAGCTCCAGGGGAAGCGAGCGACCCGCTTGTCACTAAAAGTTATGTGGACAAGAAGGTTAAGGCAGAGATTAATAAATATAATACCGATATGAATAAAGGGACGATTATCGGAATGGACAAAGGCGTCATCATAAAGGGGAAAGTTGGCAGTAAATTCATCTTGCGCGAAGGTAAAGCGACGGTTTTCAGCCCGAAATTAGGTTTAATCAATACGACATCGGGAAAAAGTGTATTAAACGGTAAGAACGTCCCGCTCTCAAAAATGATGCTGCAACAGAATACCGGGCAAGGTATCCAAGCGACGACAAATTACACGGAAATTATGGTGATCGGTCCGTACTCGATCGACCGCAGTAAAAGTACGAAGGGCGGCGTAAAGATCGCTGGAAAGTGGACGTACAAATAATAAACGTATAATCCACAAAAGGGGGGACTATTGCGATGCGCGTATTAGTTACTGGCGGCGCAGGTTTTATTGGGTCACATATCGTAGAACAGGCGCTTGCGCGCGGTCACGACGTCTGTATTATCGATGACTTATCGAGCGGCAAGAAGGAGTTCGTCTTCCCGGAGGCGCAATTTCACGAGCTGAACATATTAGCGGACGAAGCGAAAAGAGTGATTAACGACTTTCGCCCGGAAGTAATTATTCATCAAGCGGCGCAAACAGTCGTGCAAAAATCGCTGGCCGACCCAGTGTTCGACGCAGAAGTGAATGTTGTCGGGACGATCCATTTATTGCAAGCCGCGCGCGCGTGTGGCTGTCCGCGCTTCGTGTTCGCGTCTTCCGCAGCCGTATACGGCGACAACGACCAGCTGCCGATTTCCGAGGAGCAAGTAGGCCGCCCACTCTCTTTTTACGGGAGTTCTAAATACGCATCTGAGCACTATATCGACGTATTTAGTCAACTTTACGGAATCTCTACAGCGATTTTGCGGTACTCCAACGTATACGGGGTGAGGCAAGACCCGCGCGGCGAAGGTGGGGTTATTTCCATCGTCATCGAGCAAGCCATTAAAGGTGATACGTTCCACGTATTTGGCGACGGCTTACAGACGCGGGACTACATTAACGTACGGGATGTGGCGGCAGCAAACATACGAATGGCGGAGTCAGATGTGAGTGGCACGTTTAACGTGTGCACGGCGCAGGCGACATCGCTCTTGCAAATTGTCGATACGGTGTCACGCATAAGTGGCAAGTCGTTAGATGTTGCGTTTGACGCACCGCGTGCGGGAGATATTTTGCACAGTGCACTCAGCTACGAGCTGTTACACAAACAGATCGGCTGGAAACCGACTGTAGCGCTTGCGGAAGGGTTAAAAGAAACTTACGACTACTATGCCGAGCGGGCTAAGTAGGCTAACGATGCGCGCACATAAAAACGGGGCTTAACGATATTAAGTCCCGTTTACTTATACCTTCTATCTTCAATTTAAGACGCTATAATTTTAATTAACAAGACCAATAAACCCCACAGAGGCACACTTCCTAACGTAGCGGTTGCTACACCAATCCAAAAAGGCGCGTGAACGTGTTGTGATTCGTTCATGTTGACACCCCCATCGGTTAGTTCGTACTTTTATTATAGGGGGTGTATGTTACAGTATCTTTACAGGGACGTTAAAACACATTAAGGAGTCGTTAACAGTACGTGAAGGATGCGTTAGGCCGAGCACGTTATAACGAGGAGCTCGGGACACCTTTATAAAAGTACTGACGATTTACACCGGGACGTCGACGTAGTCGCGGTGACTGACGACGTAGCTCACTTGTCGCTGCGGCCACTTGTCGAAATAGGCGCGCAGTTCCGCTTCGCGCTCTAGGGCGACCGAGACGGTAACGGTGACGTGCGCCGTAAACGAGCGGTCGTGCAGTAGGCTGCGCGCGGTTAACGGCTGCTCGATGCGGCTCCAAGTCGCGTAATCGATGGTCGCAACGAAGAACGCGTGCTCTTCTTTACGCACGAGTTGCGCTTGCTCGATGCCAGCCGCCGTCGCCCGCGTGTAGGCGCGTACTAACCCGCCCGCACCGAGTTTGATGCCGCCGAAGTAGCGCGTCACGACGACAGCTGTATCTGTCAGTTCATTTTTTTTAATCGTTTCTAAGATCGGGACGCCAGCGGTGCCACTCGGTTCCCCGTCGTCACTCGCTTTTTGGATGTGTGCGCGACGGCCGAGCACGTAGGCGTAACAGTTGTGGGTCGCATCCCAATACTTTTTTTGCGTTTGGCGGACGATCTCCTTCGCTACTTCTTCATTTTCTTCCGCACCGTCGAGCGGGAACACCTGGGCGATGAAACGCGACTTTTCAATCGTAATTTCTGCCTGGGTACCTTTCATAACCGTAAGGTAGGACAATGGCTTCTCCCTTTCAATCGATCTAAATATTATGGTGTCGCAAGAGGCGGCGCTTGTCAAATACGCGCTAAAAAAATGAGGAGGCAAGCGGCTAACGCCCTGCCCCCCCTCACGGCACCTTTTCACCGTATCACAAGCTCGCTCACATTCAACTTGTGGGGTACGGTGTGTGCTCGTCTTATTGCCCCGCTTCTGTTTGCGCCTCCGTGTCCGCCGATTCCGGCTCTAAATCCCCGCTGCCTGTACCTTCCGTAGCCTCTGCACCGTTTTGGTCACCCGTCGTCGTGTGCATGATCGGTGGTAATTCCAGGTGTTTGCGCAATAAATTTCCGACGCGTTCGGCCTCGCCGTCATTAAGCACATAATAGTAAACACCGTCGTTTAAGTCTTTCCCTTTCAAGGTGAGGGTTTCAATGTCCTTACCCGAGATCCCGCTAATTAATCCTTGAAACTCGAGTAACTGGTTCGCCGAGACGTTCATTTTCACATTCTGGCCAAGCGCATCGACTAAATCGTCAATTTTCGTGACGTTAGAGAAGTCTTTGCCCTTCGTTATGAGCTTCGTCAACACTTCGCGCTGCCGCTCGTTACGGCCTAAATCGTCCCCGAACTCTTTACGCATGCGCACATACGCAAGGGCATCTTCACCGTCTAGGTGGGCCGGGCCTTTTTTGAAATAGCGCCACGGTTCGCCGTCGAACGCCTTGGAGCGGAAGTCCCGCGGCACGTTCACATCGACGCCGCCGAGTGTGTCCACGATATCGACAAAACCGTGAAAATTGACATCGACATAGTTGTCGATCGGGATGTTCAATAACCTTTCAACTGTTTTTACCGTGCTCTCAATGCCAGTTCCTTCTTCTTCTGATTCCGCGAGCGAATACGAGTGGTTAATTTTGTCCTCCACATTAAAGGTTGGAATATACGTTAACGTGTCGCGCGGAATGCTCAAGAGCTTCATTGACTTATCTTTCGGGTTCACTGTGGCGACCATTAACACGTCTGGGCGACCGACGTCTTCTTCGTCGGAACGTTTATCGATGCCCATAATGAGAAAGGCACGTGGATCGTCGTTCGCAATCGCCGTTTCACGTAGCTCCGATTTGTCGCCGCGGCCGAGTTGATGGAAAGTTTTGTCAAACTTATTATATAGCTGCCAAAAGTACAGTCCACCCCCGGCGACGAGACAGGCGATGAGCAGCAACGAAATGCGCAGCACCCAGTTGCGCTTTTTACGCTTCGTTTCGAGCCGATCGTTGCGACTCTCGTTGATCTTCTCCATATTAACCTCACTTCATTTCTTTTAGAAAAATTTTCATACTAGCATGTGACCGAAACATTCTGTCGCTTTTCTATGAACGTACCACATATTATTTTTGTTAGAAATTAGTTTACCCTATCATAATGCTTCTTTTGGATTTCGGCAACAGGGTAGTAGGTGAAAAAACGACAAAATATGACAAAAACGCCGCGCATTGATAGCGCTTACTTGCTAAAAGTGGTGTTCAACTCCCCTCCAACGAACCGATCTGACGAACCTACTTATTGTAACTGCAGATGCGCGTGTAATGTTTCGACAATGTTTTTTTTACTCGTTTCGTCGGCGACAAAATAATACGCATCCGACCATTCATCGCGTCCACTTAGTTGCAACGATTCAATGTTGTCGTTACCGACCTGACCGTACAAACGGTGTAGTTGAAATATTTGCCACGGAGTTAAGTCGGTTTTTACATTTTGGCCAAAAACAGTCAAGATCTCGGTTATGTTGGCGAGTGTCGACCATTTCGAGGCGCGTGCGACTAAGGAGCGGACGACTTGTTGCTGCCTGCGATGGCGGTCAAAGTCGGAACTGTTTGTCCGTTCGCGGACATAGTACAGCGCGGCTTTGCCGTTTAGTTGCATCGAGCCTCGTTTATAGTGATAGCCGTGTGAAGCAAAGCTGTCTTTGACGTGGACATCGACCCCCCCGAATAAGTCGACAATTTGCGTGAAACCTTTCATATTGACACTAACTGTGTAGTTGACAGGGATGCCGAGAAACTGTTCGACTGTTTTTTTAGTCGAGGAGATCCCGTTGCCACGGGAGTATGCGTGATTGATTTTGTCATATGCGTCTCCCGAAACGTCTGCGAGCACTGTTTTCGTGTCGCGTGGGATGTTGAGCATTTTAATGGAGCGGTCTCTTGGATTTACAGTAAACACCATAATCGTATCCGTCCGTCCACTGTCCTTAAGTCGCTCGTCAATGCCGACGACGAGTATACTGAGCGGTTGCTTGCTAAGGCGTTTGCGTGGGTGTGCGCGGTCGCTAAGAGGTTCGTCCATATACTCGCCTTTATCGCGGTATCGCTGCGGCGACTGCTCCGGTTCTGATTTTATGTGGCGTCCTGAAGCGCCGCCAGACGGTTGTTGCTGCTCTCCCGTGAATACGGCTGTTAGCGCGAACGCTAGTAGCAGGCTAAGGCAAGTTAGGGTGAAAAGTAATATGCGCGATCGTGTGCTCCTCGATTTGGACATGTCACTGACTCCAGCTGAATAGTTATTATTATAGTATGCACAAACGGCGCCAGCAAATGCGCACTATTTCCCTCAAGTAAACGTGTGTAAGTGTGAATAAGCGAGCACGGGCGAAAATGAGAGTGAAAAAAACTGTCACAGTTTTTGTTGCCAATTTGATAGCGTGATATTCGCTTGTCGTGATAAACTAAGGAATAGTACGTACAGGAGGCGAGAGGCCGTTATGTTTAAGCAACTGATGAGTGTCTTTGTCATTGCGTTACTCCTGCTGCCAGTCGCCTGCCAACCAGCTTCGGAGAATAAGCAACAAACGAATACTAAAGAAGAGGCGGAGACGAAAGAATGGGTTGTGAAGTGGAAGGCGCAGCCGAAGGGCGAGTTCCTTAGGACGGTTGACGTGTTGCGGCAAAACGACACTGACAACACGATGCTCGTTAAGGTGAAGCCAGATGTCGATGAGGAGAAGTGGCTCGTCGAGTGGCAATTAGACGATCAAATCGAGTACATTCAACCGAACTTCGACTATAAACTAAACAACGAACCTGTTCTAGGGGAGGCTGCTCAATGGGAGCCTCCTCGCGACTATTTTTTACAGATGACGAAAGTATTTGAAGCGCTCCCACGGTTTAAGCCACAGCGGGATGTCACGATTGCAGTGATCGATACGGGGGTCGACACGAACCACCCGTTAATTGCACCACATCTCGTGAAACAGACGAATGTGTTATCTCCTGGTGAGGGAGCAGACGATATAACTGAAGACGACGTGCTTTACCCGGAGGAGCGGGGCAAAACGGCGCAAGAAATCGAACAGATGTATAACGACAATGAAGATTACGGCGGCTACGACGATTATTTATCGCGCACCGGGGCAGTCGGACACGGGACGAGCGTCATCGGCGTCCTCTTGCAAACGCTCGGGTTAATTGACGGCGACCAACCAGTTGCTCCGACGAAACATTCGGCCAAGATTATGCCGGTTAAAGTGATGGGTTATCGGGATGGGGTCAAAGAAGGCGGCTCGGATTTCGATATGGCGGAAGCGATTCGCCTGGCCGTCAACCGTGGCGCAGACATCATTTCGCTGTCGCTCGGTGATTGGGCTTATTCCAAAAACGCCCGCGACGCGGTAGCATACGCCGAACAGTCGGGGGTGCTCGTTACCGCAGCCGCGGGCAACCGGCAAGGGAGCATTAACGAGCCGATTTTTTATCCGGCCGCTTTTCCGACCGTGCTCGCCGTCGGCGGCGTGACGACAGCTGGCGTGTACGATCCATACTCAAACCGCGGGCCGGGAATCGATCTCGTCGCTCCGGACGAGATGATTTGGACGACGAACGTCGGTGGGGGCTTTCGCTATATCGACGGCAATTCGTTCGCTACGCCGCAAGTGGCAGCTGCTGCGGCCGTCGTCATGCAGCACGATCCAGCGATGTCTCCGGAGCGGGTGCGCAATTTTCTGCGGCAGACGGCTGACAGTTACGAAGACGGTTGGAGCGAACAGACTGGTTACGGGCGGTTGAATATGGCTCGCCTATTGACGGAACTGCCGAAGGCGACTATTTTTTCAGCTAACGACAGCCAGGAGCGTGCGGCGCGCGTGTCGGTCGACAGCGCGTTTGCTTCCGTGTTGCGCAAAGGAGCCACCGAAGAGTGGTTTAAGTTCGACGTGCCAAAAATCGGAACGGACATTAACTACCACCTTAAAATACACGTGAAGTTGCCGCGGGCGTTGGAAAAAGGGGTGGAGATGCGTGTCAAGCGACCCGGGAAAGGCGGGTTCGTCACGTACAACTTAACAGAGAGCGACGACGTGTTCGTCACGGTCGATCCAGGAGAGGTGTACCTCAGCTTCCGCTTTGCGGAGGACGAGCCCAGTCCATACGTCAGTTACAACGTGGAGACAAAAATCATGCCTGCACCCGACGCGTATGCGGATAACGATCACCCGTGGAACGCTTATGAATTAGATCCGTTAAATGACAGTTTGATCGAAGGGACGTTCCACAAAGAAGGCGTGCACAATTGGTTTCGCGTGAAAACGCCAGAGGCGGGTAACTTGACGGTTAAACTGTACGCGAGCAGTCCACGCATTAACCCGGTCCTCTTTATCCAACAGCTCGGCGGGACGTACGGTGTGTTGCTAGACGAAGGTAGCCCTCTCGCTGGGGAGGAGCGGACAATCCGCGCCGAAGCAGGCGGCGTTTACTATATACGCGTCAGCGACGGCAATATGAGCTCGTCGATGGGGAAGTACGATTTGCTGATCAATTACGAACCGCTCGTGGCAGACAGCAACGAGCCGAGCAACTCTTCCGAGCAGGCACTTCATTTACCTAACGGCACGGCTGTGAATGCGTCACTGTCGGGCTCCGTCGATTACGATTGGTACAAGTTCCAGCTTACGGAAGAAAGTGAGGTCACGTTAACGACGACGATCGTCGAGAACGATGCGCCGCTGGAACTTGTTTTGTACAACGACAAACTGACTGCGGTTGCGAACAAGTCGATGGATCCGCGCAGCGGTGAACTGAAGTGGACGGAAAAACTGTCTGCGGGCAAGTACTTCGTCCGTGTACGGCGTTTGTCGGGTACCGAGACGACCGCTTATCAAATGGGTGCGTCGGGTGCACATTTGCGCGCTCCCGATCAATCGCTGTCAGGCGAATAGGTAAAACTGTGCGTTCTAGCCGACATTGACAGTTGACAACGCGTTGCGCTAATATTAAACTTCGAGGGTAGTTTTTAACGATGCGGAGGAATAGGAATGGTAGATAAACGAGGGAGACGCTTGTTTACGTCCGAATCGGTGACGGAGGGTCATCCTGATAAAATTTGTGATCAAATCTCGGACGCTGTGCTCGATGCGATATTGAAGCAAGATCCGGAGGCGAGAGTCGCTTGTGAAACAGCGATTACGACAGGGCTCGTCCTCGTTGCCGGTGAAATAACGACGACGTGTTACGTCGATATTCCGAAAATCGTGCGCAAGACGATCGCCGATATCGGCTATACGCGGGCAAAGTACGGTTTCGACGCAAGTACGTGTGCCGTATTAACGTCGATCGACGAACAGTCGCCAGAAATTGCCGCTGGCGTCGATGTCGCCTATGAAGGGCGGGGAGCAGATACGGCGGGCCAAACCGGAGAAAGCCCCCGCCGCGCGGGGGGACAAAGACTAATGTTTTGCTTTTTGGTCTATGGAACAGAAGAAATAGTTGCTCTCCCCAATTCCTTTTGCCCTCAGTTTTCCCGCCCATTGCGTGTAGTTCGATGTCGCCTATGAAGGGCGGGGAGCAGATACGCGGGGCCAAGCCGAAGAAGCCGCTCTCGGCGCGGGGGATCAAGGCTTAATGTTTGGCTATGCGTGTAATGAGACAGAAGAATTGATGCCTCTACCGATTTCCTTGGCGCATCAGTTAGCCCGCCGTTTGAGTGAAGTGCGCCGCGACGGCACGCTACCTTACTTACGGCCTGACGGCAAAACGCAAGTGACCGTCGAGTACGACGGCGATCAGCCACTGCGCGTCGACACGGTCGTCGTCTCTACCCAACACGCCGACGATGTGACGCTCAAACAAATTACGCGGGATATGAAGCAGCACGTTATTAACGCCATTATTCCGTCCCACTGGATGGATGAAAAAACGAAATATTTCATTAACCCGTCCGGACGGTTCGTCATTGGTGGACCGCACGGGGATGCTGGTTTAACCGGAAGGAAAATAATAGTCGATACGTACGGCGGTTACGCGCGTCACGGGGGCGGCGCTTTTTCCGGTAAGGACCCGACGAAAGTGGATCGCTCCGGCGCGTACGCCGCGCGCTATGTCGCCAAAAATATCGTCGCAGCTCGTTTGGCGGAGCGCTGCGAGGTGCAGTTAGCTTATGCGATCGGTGTGGCCCAGCCCGTTTCGATTAGCGTCGATACGTTTGGAACGGGCAAGGTGCCTGAGCACGTGTTAGTTAAGCTTATTCGTAAGTACTTTGACTTGCGCCCAAACGGTATCATAAATATGTTAAACTTAAAGCAACCGTTGTATCAGGGGACTGCCGCTTACGGCCATTTCGGGCGCACGGATCTCGATTTGCCTTGGGAGCGGATTGATGTCGCTGAAGCGCTGCAAAAAGACGCGAACACTTTAACGAATGAAGAGTAGACGTCAAACATATAACCGCAGTTGCGACACTTACAGAAGAACAGCTGCTATATGACACACACATAAAAATGGTAGTTTTAACAAATAAGGCGTATATAGGCAACCCTTTCGTACACAGTTTACGTTGATATAGTAGGGTGAGAAAAAAAGCCTTATGGGGGATTTCATCGTGAAAATAAATAAGCAATACGTTGTGGAGGACGGGCCGCAAAACCGCCTGTTGCTCGCGCTGTTACTATGTACTGTCATGTCACCGATTCTACCGGGCATATGCTTGGCTGCCATCGCTGGATTAGCCCTATGGAAGTACCGCTGGTCGCTGTGCGATCGGGACCTTGTCTCAATTGCGCTACTCGGACTCGCCGGGGTCGCCGTCATTGCAACCATCGTACAGCAGACGATGTGGGGATTTGTGTCCATCCTTGCGTTTCTCATTTACTTTGCTGTTTACGGGTGGATGAAGCGAGAAGTGACTGTGCGCGACTTTGACCGGGGGCTTACGTTTGCCAGTGTGGCCGGAGTCGGCATCATCGTCGTTATGCTCATTGAACAATGGGGCGGTTTTGCTTTCATGCCGGATGCAGTGGGGTACTTTTTCGGGTTAGACTCGTGGAAACCGACCGAGTCGCTTAGAAGTACGGGTACGTCAGGGAACGCCAACTTGGCTGCTTCGCTGTTAGTTGCATTAGCGCTCGTCGCTTTTTACAAGTTGCTTAGCCCAGGGCAGACCGTCCAGGCGAAGATATTATGGACGGGTGTCGCAGGTTCTTATTTAGTCGGGATTGCGCTTACGGAAACGCGCATGGCGTGGATTGCACTCAGCTTTGGACTCGCGGTGCAGTTCGTGTTCGTATACGGCGAACGGGTACGGCGCGAAATGAAGCGCCTGCACGTTTCACACTACGTCGTCGGGCTCATCGCTTGCGGCATCTTTTTGGCCGCGAACGCCGATTTATTGCCGCGGCATGATAGTCTCGGCTCCGACATGCTACTACGCTTTGAAATTTGGGAGCGCGCGTTACGCATATTTAATGACAATTGGTTAGTCGGCGTACTGCCCCTTCACTTTGGCGAAGTATTTTTACACGAATTCGGCGTTTACGAATTTCACGCGCACAATATGTTTATCGGGATTGCCGTCGATTTTGGTATAGTCGGGTTTTGTCTGTTCATGTTGTTGTTCGTCTCGGCAGTCGTACGCGGTATTCAATGGTTCGCTATGGCGGACAATGCGCGCGATAAAGGTTTAGCCATCGTCTTATTGTCAATCGTCGCCTCCTATGTGGGGCAAGGGTTTGCCGACTACACGATCCTCGTGCCGCAAACCGGGTGGCTGTTTATAACGTCGCTTGCTTTCATGCACATTCGCTGGCTGCAACTCGCACCGCATAAACAAGCGAAAGCAGCGAAGCGCAAAATGGCGCACGTCGCCCAAGCCTTTCATTTAATCCCCAAATAAGTGGGGGTTTTTTTATGGAAAATACTAGTTTTTTGTCAGACACTCGCCCCTCCTGCTTTGCATACAATGCAGAAAAGGAGGGGGTAAGATGTTCGTTTGGATCTGTGCGCTCGTTATTGCAGCTGGATCGGCTGCTGGACTGTTCCTCCATTCGCGAACGCGTCATAAAAGGCCCCGAACGAAAAAGTACCTCGTCATCATTGCAGCGGATAGTCAATCGACCATCGAATGGTGGGTAAGGACGTATATGTTTTGGAACTGGCTACGCGGCGTCAATTGTGAGGTCGTCTGTATCGACTTAGGCTCTCAAGACGACACACGCGCCATCCTCGTACGTCTAAAACGGCGTTTTCGGTGGCTAGAAATTATAGAATACGCAATTGAGGAGCGGGGTGAGTCTGCTGAACAACTCATTCCACATGGGCTATTAGTGAAACAGCCCGTCGTACTCGATTTGCGCCAGCCGACCGACCTGCGCCTTAAAAGTGTCGTCCAACACCTTTAGGGAAAGCAAAATGTACAAAAAAGGCACTGTAAGTAGATTGAGAGTTTTGATATAATTGCCCTAAACGCCGTGTGATCGACGGATGACGGGTTGGTGTCAATGGATGTTTACACGTATGTTATGAACGGAAAATGTTTTCTGACGCTAGCGCCAGAAGTCGATGCAGCGCACTGGCACGTGCGTGGCGCCCGCGTGGCTGCGTGGTGGAAGTATCGGCAAGTGGCGCAAGCGGCGGCCGATGTGGCACGTTTGCTAGCGGTAGAGAAGCGGATCGGATCGAGGTGGCGAAAACGTCGCTGCGACAGCCGTCGCCAAGATGGCTCCCGTCACAGTGGCCGTCTTCGTCACGATTGTCCACGCGACAGTCGTCGCGGCCAGCCTCGCGGGGAACGGATTGCCGCAGTGTCACCGCTCGATGTGGCCAGTTGGGAGGCGTGCATAGCAGAATGGCACGAGTGGCAGCCGTTCTGCGCTGGTCGATCGCTGTTGTTACCTGAAGTGTACCGCCTGCTGGAAGTTAAAGTAGCGCTACCCGACCACTGTTTACTCACGGCGCGGCGCGTTAACCGTGCGCTACAAGTCGGTGTGCTACGAGGTGAGGCACACCTTTTGCCTGCGATTGAGAGACACAAAGCAGCAGCCGCATGGAAATGTGAGCGCTGTCAAGCAGGACGTACGGCGCTCAGAGAGGTGTCGTGTGCGACTTGTGGCCAATCGTGTGTGTACTGTGAGTACTGTTTGTTGCTCGGGCGCAGCACGGCCTGTACGCCGCTCTTGCAGTTTTTGCCGAGCGGGCGACAAGACGCCGTGGGGCAGCAGTGGCGACGCAGCCATCGGGTGACGGTCGCGACGGCGCCTACGTTAACAGCGGCACAGCAGCGGGCGGCGGACGAAGCAGTCCGTTTCGTCAGTAGCAGCCGCGACGAAACGATGTTGTTGTGGGCCGTTACCGGTGCTGGAAAAACGGAAATGACGTTTGCCGTGATCGCGCACGTATTGAGCTGTGGGCAGCGGGTTGCCGTAGCGACGCCGCGCAAAGACGTCGTCTACGAGTTAGCGCCGCGCCTTAAGGTAGCCTTCCCAGACACTCGCGTCGTCACCTTACACGGCGATAGCGCCGAAACGTGGGATAGGGGCGAGCTATTCGTCGCTACGACGCACCAACTGTTACGGGCCTATCGCGCCTTCCGCCTTATTGTCGTCGACGAAATCGACGCCTTTCCTTTCCGCGGCGACGCGGTGTTGGCGGCGGCGGTAACGCGTGCACTCGTGGCAGGAGGGCAGCAATTGTGGTTGACGGCGACGCCGTCCAGGCAGCAGCAAGCAGCGTTTTGGGCAGGGAAATTACCCGGTGTGACGATTCCGGTGCGTCACCACCGCCGTCCCCTCCCCGAACCGGTTCTCGCGCGCGAGCGCAGGTTGTGGCAACGTCTCATACGCGGACAGCGGCTGGCGGAAGTGCAGCAGTTTTTTGCGCACGTCTCTGCAGCGGGCGGACAAGCCTACGTGTTCGTGCCGAGTGTGGCGGCGATCGTTCCTACAGTTGCGTGGCTGAATCGGTATGTGCCTGACCTGTCCGTCGCCGGAGTGTCGAGTCGCGACGTAGCGCGTACGGACAAAGTGGCCCGCTTCCGCGCGGGGGAGCTCCGCTGTCTCGTGACGACGACAATCTTGGAGCGGGGAGTGACGGTGCCGCACGCGCACGTGCTCATTTTGCAAGCCGATCACCCGATCTTTGATGAAGCGGCGTTAGTGCAAATGTCCGGGCGCGCCGGTCGTTCCGCCGCTCACCCGCGCGGCATCGTCTATTGGGTTGCCGCAGAGTGGACAGCGGAGCAACTGCGGGCGAGGAAGCACATTATACGCATGAATCGGGAAGCGCAGGCACGCGGGTGGCTGGATGAGTGACGTTGGACAAGAGCGGATGGCACGCACAAGTTGTGCGCGCGATGCCGCGTGCCGTATGACTACCGCGCGGTAAGCAGGTACAATCTATTACGGAACCGTACCGGTTACGGCGGGCAGGGGATCTCATGCGTCGAATAGGCTGTCCCACGGTGGGAAGGTAGTTAGCTGGCAAGAAAAAATGTGGCATGGGTGAAAGAGGTGACCGGGGGTGTGTGCGTTCTGGAAGCGCGCCTTATTTCCGCAGGCGCATAGGTGTGCTTTTTGTTCGCGTGCCTTTGCGCGGCGGGCAGGGAACACGGTGACAGGCGTGTCGCTTTGTGCACAATGCACCGCAGAAATTGGATGGATCGCGCCCCCGCGCTGTGAACAGTGTGGGCGGCAACTGCCGGCGGATACGGCAATTGCTACAGACGGGATCGATCCACCAGATGCGACCGGCGTAGTGGACGCGGCTGCTGAAGTGGACGCAGCGCACATTTGTGGCGATTGCGAACGGTTTAGCGGTGTGCCGCTCGTGACAAACCGAGCCGTCGTCCAATATACGCCGCTGGCGCGCGAGCTCGTTAGCGTCTTTAAATACCGCGGGCGGCAGTCGCTCGCTGTACCACTCGGTCTCTTAATGGCTGAGCTCGTGCAACGCGAGTATCGCCGCCAGCTACCGCACGTCGTCACGTACGTACCGCTGCACGCGCGGCGCGAGGCCGAGAGAGGGTTTAACCAGGCTGCCTTGCTCGCGGCCGTCATCGCGCGGCAGCTGCGCCTTCCGCTACACCACTTGCTTGCGCGCGACATCGACACGCCAAAACAGAGCAAACGGGGGAGGCAGCAGCGGCTGGCCAGTTTAGACCGTGCCTTTTCCGTGAACGTGCCGGTGAGGAGAAACTTTTACCGCCAAGTTACGTTACTGATAGTTGACGACATCTATACGACGGGGGCGACACTTCGGGCGTGTGCCCGCGAACTGTCGCAACTCGGCGTGCCGCGACTATTAGCCGTCACGTTCGCTCGCTGAGGCGATCGAACAAAAAATGCTACAAAACTTCAGAACATAGGTATATTTTATGTGCATCCGGGTTAGAAAGAGAATGAAACGTTATACAACGTGCTCAAAGTTAGCATTTAATAAAGGAGAGTGTTAGGAATGAACAAAACGGATCTCATCGAAAAAGTGGCGACGGACATCGGCATGACGAAGAAAGACGCCACGGCCGTCGTCGATACGGTGCTAGAGACGATCTCTGAGGCGCTCCAGCGTGGGGAGAAAGTTTCGCTCATCGGTTTCGGTAACTTCGAAGTACGTGAACGTTCGGCGCGCAAGGGCCGCAACCCGCGTACCGGTGAAGAAATCGAGATCAAAGCGAGTAAGGTGCCCGCATTCAAACCGGGTAAGCAATTAAAAGAATCGGTTAACTAGAGAAGTAGAACAGCGCCCCGAACAACTGTCGGGGCGCTGTGCGTTATATTTTTATTCCACTAACTATGACGCCCGCTAACAGCGCGATAGTTTCCAGTGGGCTAATCAGTTGTCACTAGTGGCTTTTGCTTCTAGTTTCTCGATGCGTTTCTCCAACTGTTCGATGACGCGGTAACTGTGAATCATGCGTTTAATGAGATTCATTTCTGCGAGAGCCGTCATCAAGTGGTCTTGCGCGTGAATCGACAAGAAACTCGGCACCTCGTCACCAGTCGTTTGGATCAGTTCCGTTTGCCACTTGTGTCCACTTAAAAACTCTTCTTCCGCTTGTTGCAAATGTTTTTCTGCCGTGGCGAAGTCGCCCTCTTCCGCCGCGTCGAGCGCTTCGTACGCTTCGCCGCGCGCGTTTCCTCCGTGCAAGACAAGTTGGAAGATCGTTTGTTCTAATTCCACGATGCACCACTCCTACTACTATGTTTGTCTTATGCGTGTTGTGCTGCTCTGGCTTCTTCTTGTTTGACTAACTGCTTTTCGTACGCTTTAAAGAAGGGCCAGTAAATGAGGGCACAGATGACACCGTTCATAATTTGTACTAACCCCGCGAGTACCGAGCCACCTGTCGCCAAGAAGCCGCCGATGAAAATCGGTACCGTGAACGGCGGTTGCATAATAACTGGCGGTAAAATACCGGTGGCGAACAACATGTAGTTGATCGTCACGACAATCGCCGGGCCTAAAATGAACGGGATAAACATAAGCGGGTTTAAGACGATCGGCACCCCGAAAATGACCGGCTCGTTAATGTTGAAAATCGTCGGAACAAGTGCCGTCTTACCGACTTGTTTCAGCTGACGCGAGGCAGAGAAGAGCATGAACAAGACGAGCCCCCACGTCGCTCCCGAGCCACCGATGTGTGTAAACATGTGGAAGAACGGTTCGGTGACGATCCCTGTCGCTGCTTCGCCAGCGCTGACGGCCGCCGCGTTTTCGGCCAACTGTTTCATCCAGAACGGGTACGCGACCGAAGCGACGACGTTCATCCCGTGAATCCCCATCGACCAGAGCAACAGCATTAACACGATCATCCCGAGTGCAGCCGGATACGAGTTCGAGGCGGCGACGAGCGGGCTGAAAATGTTCAATACGGCTTGCGGAATGGTGATGCCGAAGTTGGCCCACACGATCCACTGCAAAATCCAGACGGTCGGTAAAATTAACAAAAACGGTACGAGGGCGCGGAACGTGCGCATGACGTACGGCGGCACCCCGGCAGGCATTTCGAAGGCAAACCCTTTATTAATGAGAAAGCGCATCGCTTCCGTCGTTAATATTCCAAGGATAATCGCCACGAACAAACCTTCACCGCCGAGGTAAGTCAAAATTTCTCCAAACGGCACTTTCGTAATGTCGGTCATCGGAAACGCCGTCATGAAGAAGGCGAGCATGGACAGAATCCCTGCCATCACTGAGTCCATTTCGCGTCGTTCGGCGAGACTGTACCCGACCCCGAAAGCGACAGTTACAGCCATGAGACCGAACGTCAACTGGAAGGGGAAGTTAATTTGCGGCAGAATCGGTTCGACCGCCTTCGCCCACGCTTGGATCGGTCCCCACTCAATCGCCGTCGGCGGGTTGGCGATAATGAGGAAAATCGATCCCGTTAAAATGACCGGAAGGGCAAAAATAACGAAAGCGTCGCGAATCGATTGTAAATAAATGTTTTGCGCCATTTTCCCGAGCGGGCCCATTAAGTGTTTTTCGAGCCATTTAATAAAATTGTCCATCGTTTGCTCCTCCTAATCGTATTGGACGTGGCGACTTACTTCAACATGTTCAGCACTTGGTCGAGAACTTTATCTCCGTCCATCATGGCAAAAGCGAACTGGTCGACGAGCTCGAGCGGAATGTTGTGCTGCTCAGCCACTTTCGACACTTCTTTTTTCAAGTGGCGCACTTGCGGTTCCAATAGGGCGACGTTGTATTGGCCCGCTTTTTTGCTAAATTCACCGGTGCCGCCAGCGTCGGCTGTTAGCGCAACGCCACGTTTTTCTGCTGCTTCTTGTACTTTTTTCGCTAACTGGCTCGACGTTGCGCCCCAGCTGCACAAAATGATCAATTTAATCGGTTGTTCCATGATAAATCCCTCCACTGTGCGTATTAGTTATCGGCTTTTATGACAAAGTTAAAGGAATCGTAGTTCCTGAAGTTGGTGTCCGCGCAGGCGGTCGACAAATAGTTCACATGCCCAATATACTCCATATGCCTAATGTGTCCTTTGTCACGCCTTTTTGCCGTCTGCTTTGCGGCGAAGTGCGGCGCTCACTTTTTCGTCGAACGCGCGGTAATGTTTGTTCATGAGCCACTGGCTCAGTCGCGTCGCGGCGAAAATGAGGACGGCAAAGGCGATGCCGAAGGCGAGAACGAGACCGGAAGAAGGTGTGCCGCGTACGACTGCGTACAGTCCGTAACCGATCCAGATGAAAGCAAATACAGCGGCATACCCTTTAGCAAAGCGCGAACTCATGTGGATTTCCTCCTCTCTTCGTGCGCGTTACCACAAAGACAAAGTGTTGCTGACGTATCGGAGTACCAGATAGGTTTTCCCGGCCAGCTGCACTGTATGTGCTGTTTTTCCAGAAACACCTTGTCACTTAATAAATAAGCAAGAAGCATGCCAACTCAATAGTAGCGGGCGATTTCAAGTAAAAATAAGCGCTGCACACACATTGCACACATTAAGAGGGAACGGGTGACACCATCCATCACACGGTGCAGGCGAAAATCCGCACACATTGCACACTTTTGTGCGCGTGCCGAAGCTATACTCGCGAACGTTTGCCAATTTCTATGTGATTGCTAAGTAACTGCCGTGGCCAATCTATATTGTGGAGGATGTGGACACGATATTGTGGATTGTGTGGATAAAACTGTGCATAACTTGCTGCGCGCCTATTTCTATTGTGGAAAAGCTGGGTGAAACGGCGCGGATAATAGTTAGTGAATATACTGTCATTGACTAAAAATGAGGATAAGTGGTATAGTAACATTGAATGAGATGCCCTCTCATATCACTCTTTAAACGAGAAAGGATTGTGTAAGTTAATGCAAGGCAAAGTTAAATGGTTTAATGCTGAAAAAGGCTACGGTTTCATCGAGCGCGAAGACGGCGGGGACGTATTCGTCCATTACTCCGCGATCAGTGAAGAGGGCTTTAAGACGTTAGAAGAAGGACAAAGCGTTGAATTCGAAATTGTAGAAGGCGCCCGCGGTCCGCAAGCGGCCAACGTCGTGAAACTGTAGGTTTTGCGGAGACGCGTTTTTTCAACAATTACGATACCCCTTGGCAACTGCACCAAGGGGTTTTTTAACAACTTGTTTACCGTTTAACTGGTATAATTGAAGTATAGCAGCGGGGCGATTCTGCTATGTAAGTGGGGAATTTAAAGCGCTTAAGGAGGGAACCAATGTTATGGAATATAACATTAGGGGAAATAACATCGAGGTCACGGACGCTTTACGCGATTATGTCGAGAAAAAGTTGAGCCGGATCGAAAAGTATTTTACGACCGCACCGACGTCGCCGGCGAACGTCGCGTTAACCGTACTCAAAGACATTCACAAAGTGGAAGTGACCATTCCTTTTCCGGGCGTCATGTTGCGGGCAGAAGAGAGCAATACGGACATGTACGCGTCGATCGACCTCGTCGTCGAAAAGCTCGAACGGCAAATCCGCAAATATAAAACCCGCGTGAACCGCAAAGCGCGGCAAAACGGCAGCTTGCGGACGCTGTTTAAAGCTAACGGCCAAGTTGATCCAGCAGTCGACGAAAACGACGAGGCTGGATTTGAAGTCGTGCGTACGAAACGGTTTACGTTTAAGCCGATGGATGTGGAAGAAGCGATTTTACAAATGGACATGCTCGGCCATAACTTCTTTGTTTTTTCCAACGCCGATACGCGGGAAGTAAACGTCGTGTACAAACGGAAAGACGGGCGCTACGGCTTGATCGAACCGGAAGCGTAAGGCGCCAGGTATTAATAGCTGTATGAGACTTGCGACTTTAGACGACATTATGAGATGTGATTGGTATAAAAAAACGGGGCCTGCTCTTTCGAGCAGGTCCTTTTTTTGCTTTTTTTACGATCGATTAGGTACTGCGCGTCCATTCGTGATAAAATATACAGTATGTGTTTTCGCTTATAGATCGTGTTCAAAAAGCGTTTTGTTGAGCGACAGTGAAAGGAGCGATGTGCATTGTCTCTAATGTCAGCTTTACGCAAAGTGTTCCCTAGTCAAAACGACCGCGAACTAAAGAAAATAACGAAAGTTGCCGATAAAATAGAGGCGTTAGAGCCGGAAGTGAGCCGCTGCTCTGACGAAGAGCTGCAGCAAAAAACGCCGCAATTTCGGGAACGGCTCGCGCAAGGTGAGACGCTGGACGACTTGTTGCCCGAGGCGTTCGCTGTCGTGCGCGAAGCGTCGAAGCGCGTCTTAGGTTTAAGGCACTTTTACGTGCAATTGCTCGGGGGGATCGTCCTGCACCAAGGAAAGATTTCCGAGATGAAGACCGGGGAAGGGAAAACGTTAGTCGCGACGTTGCCTGCCTACTTAAACGCCCTGCCCGGAAAAGGTGTCCACATCGTCACCGTGAACGACTACTTGGCGCAGCGCGACCGGGAAAGCATGGGAAAAATTTATGAGTTTCTCGGATTGACAGTCGGCATGAACTTACACGATATGGACGAAGAAGAGAAGCGGGCCGCCTACGCTGCAGACATTACGTTCGGGACGAACAACGAGTACGGCTTCGACTACTTGCGCGACAATATGGTGCTGTACAAAGAACTGATGGTGCAGCGTCCGCTCAACTTTGCCATCGTCGACGAAGTGGACAGCATTTTAATCGACGAGGCGCGTACGCCGCTCATCATTTCCGGACAAGCGAACAAGGCGACCGACTTGTACTATGCCGCGGATCGCTTCGCCAAAAGGCTGAAGCGGGAAGACGACTATACGCTCGACGAAAAGACGCGCACAGTGACGTTGACAGAGCAAGGGGTGGACAAAGCGGAAAAGGCGTTTGACATCGACAACTTGTTCGATACGAAAAACATGCTTTTAAACCACCACATTAACCAAGCGCTAAAAGCGAACGTCACCATGCACCGCGACGAAGATTACGTCGTGAACGAAGACGGCGTCATCATCGTCGACGAATTTACGGGCCGCCTCATGCACGGTCGTCGTTACAGCGACGGCTTGCACCAAGCGATCGAGGCTAAGGAAGGCTTACAGGTGCAAAAGGAAAGCATGACGCTAGCGACGATTACGCTGCAAAACTACTTCCGCATGTATCAAAAGTTAGCTGGCATGACCGGGACGGCGAAAACGGAAGAAGAAGAGTTTCGCAAAATTTACGGGATGGACGTCGTCGTCATTCCGACGAACAAACCGATGATCCGCAAAGACGAAACGGACATTTTATATAAGACCGAAGACGTAAAGTACCAAAAAGTCGTCGACGAAATCGTCGCACGTCACGCCAAGGGACAGCCGGTGCTCGTCGGGACGGTGTCGATTGCCAACTCCGAGCGCCTTTCGAAAATGTTAAAGAAAAAAGGCGTGCCACACAACGTGCTCAATGCGAAATTCCACCGCCAAGAGGCGGAAATTATTGCCCAAGCAGGACAGCTCGGGCAAGTGACGATTGCGACGAACATGGCCGGTCGCGGGACGGACATCGTCCTCGGCGACGGCGTGGCGGAACGCGGCGGCTTGCACATTATCGGCACCGAGCGGCACGAGAGTCGCCGCATTGACAACCAGTTGCGCGGGCGGGCGGGACGACAAGGCGATCCGGGGTCGTCGCAGTTTTTTCTCTCCTTCGAGGACGAGCTCATGCGCCGTTACGGCCAAGACCGGCTCAAGGGGATTATGGAAAAAGTTGGCATGGACGACGAGCAAGAAATCGAAGGGCGCCTCTTTACAAAGGCAGTCGAAACGGCGCAAAAACATATTGAAGGTGCCAACTTTGACACGCGTCGCATCGTGCTGCAGTACGACAACGTCATGAACGAGCAGCGCAACATCATATACAAACAGCGGCGTGAAGTGTTAGAGGCGGACAGCGTACGCGACATCGTGCGCGGAATGATTAAGGCGGTCATCGGACACGTCGTCGAGCTGCACACGCCGGAAGAGGAAGTGCCCGAAGATTGGGACGTCGACGCCATCGTCGACTACGTGAACGGCAATTTGTTAAAAGAGCCGGTCCGGTTAGAAGTCGACGACATAAAAATGCGTGAGCGTGACGAAGTGACGGCGATCATCGAGGAAAAAGTGCTCGCCTATTACGACCAGCGGGAAGCCGAGCTCACGCGGGAGCAAATGGACGAATTTGAAAAAGTCATCGTGCTCCGCACCGTCGACCGCAAATGGATGGATCACATCGACGCGATGGAGCAACTCAGGCAAGGGATTCACTTACGCGCCTACGGGCAAAAAGACCCGCTGCAGGAGTATCAGTTCGAAGGGTTCAACATGTTTAACCAAATGGTGTTCGAAATTTCGGAGGAAGTTTCTAAACACGTGATGCGCACAGAAATTAGCAGTGATCAACTTGAACGGGAAGAAGTGGCCGTTGAGCAAGAGGCGACAACGCGCAGTTACGACCAGCCGCCGGAAAAAGAAGAACCGCGCAAACGGCAACCGGTACGCGTACAATATAAAGCAGGCCGTAACGACCCGTGTCCGTGCGGCAGCGGCAAAAAGTACAAACAGTGTTGCGGCGCCCCCGGCAAAACGGGGACAGAATAACCATGCACGACACCACGTCGGCACTATACAACGTTAGCGCACAACGCGTTCGTACGATACGCAAGGGCGAGTTAACGTTCTTCCAAACGATAGAAAGGCAGATGACTGATGAACGATTACAGTGAACTGAAACAAGATGTGACGACTACAGCTAAACGACTGGCGGAAATAAGGGGGTCTCTTTGACCTCGCTCAAAAGAAGGAACAAATCGCAGCGCTCGAACAAGAGATGAGCGCGCCTGACTTTTGGAACGACCAGCGCGAGGCACAGCGCGTCATTGACGAGAACAACCGCTTGAAACATTTAGTTGAACAGATGGAAGTGTTGGATGAGTTGTACGACGACGTTCAAGTGCTGTGCGAACTGGGCAAAGAAGAGGGCGACGAGTCGTTGTTTGACGATGCCGCCGCACAGTTGCACGACCTTCATGAGAAACTGTCTGCCTTCGAGCTGGAACTGTTGCTCAGCGACCCGTACGACCAGAACAACGCCATCCTCGAATTGCACCCTGGCGCTGGCGGGACGGAGTCGCAGGACTGGGCCGACATTTTGCTGCGCATGTATACGCGCTGGGCGGCCGATCACGACTATCGCGTCGAGACGCTCGACTACCTCCCCGGCGACGAAGCAGGCGTGAAAAGCGTCACCTTGCTCATTAAAGGGCACAACGCGTACGGCTATTTGAAGGCGGAAAAAGGCGTGCACCGCCTCGTGCGCATTTCGCCGTTCGACTCCTCGGGACGACGGCATACGTCGTTCGTCTCGTGCAACGTCATGCCCGAAATTACGGACGACGCCGAGGTGACGATTAATAGCGAAGACTTGAAGATTGACACGTACCGTTCGAGCGGCGCAGGCGGACAACACGTCAATACGACCGACTCCGCCGTGCGCATTACGCACGTGCCGACAGGCATCATCGTCACGTGTCAATCGGAGCGCTCGCAAATAAAAAACCGCGAACAGGCGATGAAAATTTTGCGTGCGCGTCTGTACGAAGTGAAAGAGCGGGAGCGCCAGCAGAAGCTGTCCGAAATACAAGGGGACCAAAGTGAAATCGGCTGGGGCAACCAAATCCGCTCCTACGTGTTCCACCCATACAGTATGGTGAAAGACCATCGTACGAACGTCGAGGTCGGCAACGTGAACGCCGTCGTCGACGGTGAGATCGACGTGTTTATCGACACGTATTTGCGGCAGCATATCGGGAAATAATGGGCCAGTAAACGGCCCGTTTTTTTTATATATATTTTGTGTCGGAGATAAAAAAGTAAACTTTATCTTGACAAAGTACGCGTTTTTTGTAATCCCTTACATACAGAAGGGATGTGAGGAGATGTTCTCTATTAAGAACAAAAGGAAGTTGCTATTGTCTAGAGATATATTATTGGGAGTACATGTTGCCCCCCGATCAAAAAACGATGTGTCCCCTGCAATTTCCTGACTTTGAGGGGGCGACGGGCCACGTAGCCTTTAAATTGGCGTGGTTGAGTGACCCCGGGAAAGAAGATTCTGCGGTTACGGGGATGGAGACGATTCGGTTAACAGTTGAGAGAAAATAACTACCCAAACGTCGAGTGGGCGTGATTACTTGCTATTCGTACGTACGACATTGCTTTCCGTAAGCAGTCGAGCGAGCAAGCGATCACGCTTTTTTTGTGCCCGGGAAACACACGTTTCGTCGTCTCAGTAACCACTGAACAATTAAAGTCGCGGGGCTGTCCAAATTGTGACAACGACACGTTTCGTATGAGTGGGAAAAGAACAGTATAGGGCACTGACGTCACGACTCTATTTTGTGACAATGAAGATACGATAAATCCGCCCTTCGAGCACACAGGTTGGGCGAAGTATTTCAGACCCTTTTTTAAATAGCGTGTGAAAAAGACGTCGCGGACAACTTTGTGTATAATAAGGGGGAGTTTAGCCAACTGATCGCCGGTGAGGGGGTCGCTTAGATCACTTTAAGTTGTCACTTTTTGCTAAGCAGGCGCCCCATCGGTACACGACAACGATTACACTTAAGGGAGAATCGACGTTGATGACTTTTACAGAAAAAGACCAACTTGCGGTAAATACGATTCGCACACTGTCGATCGACGCGGTGGAAAAGGCGAATTCTGGGCACCCGGGCATGCCGATGGGCGCTGCGCCGATGGGCTACGTGTTGTGGACGCGTTTTATGCGCCACAACCCGCACAACCCAAAGTGGCCGAACCGCGACCGCTTCGTGCTGTCGGCCGGACACGGATCGATGCTGTTGTACAGTTTGTTACATTTGAGTGGTTACGACGTCTCACTCGACGATCTCAAACAGTTCCGCCAATGGGGCAGTAAAACGCCGGGCCATCCGGAGTACGGCCACACACCGGGTGTGGAGACGACGACTGGTCCGCTCGGGCAAGGGATCGCCACGGCTGTCGGGATGGCGATGGCGGAACGCTTTCTCGCCGAGACGTACAACCGCGACAAGTTTGATATATTTAACCATTATACGTATACGATCGTCGGCGACGGCGATCTGATGGAAGGGATCGCGGCAGAAGCGGCGTCACTTGCCGGTCACTTGAAGCTCGACCGCCTCATCGCCTTGTACGACTCGAACGACATTTCGCTCGACGGCGATTTGGACAAGTCATTTACAGAAAATGTGGCTAAGCGGTTTGAAGCGTACGGCTGGCACGTGTTACGCGTGGAAGCGGGTAACGACCTCGCGGCGATCGCCCGCGCCATCGAACAGGCGAAGGCGCACAAAGGGCAGCCGACGTTGATCGAAATTAAGACGAATATCGGCTACGGCAGTCCGAACCGACAAAATACGTCGGCCGCCCACGGACAACCGCTCGGTGTGGAAGAAATGGCGCTGACGAAGCAGACGTACAAGTGGGAGCACCCGGAATTTTTTGTGCCGGAAGAGGCGCGCGAGGCATTTCGCGTCGTCCAGGAAACGGGTGAGCGCGCGGAAGGCGAGTGGAACGAGCTCCTGAAGCAGTACGAAGCGGCTTATCCCGAATTAGCCAAACAGCTACAGCAAGCGCTGGCGGGCGAGCTGCCGGACGGCTGGGACGCTGACTTGCCTGTATACGAGGCAGGGAAAAAAGAAGCGACGCGAAACGTGTCCGGGGCTGCACTCAACGCTGTCGCCAAACACTTGCCGACGTTGCTCGGCGGTTCGGCCGACTTGAGTGGTTCGAACAAGACGACGTTGAACGACTTCCCGATGTACAGTCCAGACGACTACGCCGGACGCAACGTCTGGTACGGCGTGCGCGAACACGCGATGGGCGCGGCGCTGAACGGGATCGCCTTACACGGTGGCGTACGCCCGTACGCAGGAACGTTTCTCGTGTTCGCCGATTACTTGCGGCCGTCGATTCGCCTTGCGGCGTTAATGAACCAACCGGTCATTTACGTGTTGACGCACGACAGCATCGGTGTCGGCGAAGACGGGCCGACCCACCAACCGATCGAAGCTATGGCTGCGCTGCGGGCGATTCCGCAACTGACGGTCTTGCGGCCGGGGGATGCCAACGAAACGGTCGAAGCGTGGCGCTACATTTTGGAGCAAAAAGAAGGGCCGTGTGCCCTCGCCTTGAGCCGTCAGAGCCTGCCGGTGTACGCAGAAACGGCGGAAAAAGCCCGCACTGGTTTGCGGCGCGGTGCGTACATTTTGAAAGAAGCCGAGAGCGGCGATCCAGAAGCAATTTTAATCGCAACTGGCTCAGAACTGCAATTGGCGATGGAGGCGCAAAGCCGCTTAGCCGAGGAAGGCACGCACGTGCGCGTCGTCAGCATGCCGAGTTGGGAGCTGTTCGAGGCGCAAGACGAAGCGTATCGCGACAGCGTATTGCCCCCGGCAGTGACGAAGCGAGTGGCTATAGAAGCTGGCTTGACGATGGGATGGGAGCGGTACGTCGGATCCAAAGGCGCGATCGTCGGCATTAACCACTTTGGCGCTTCTGCACCAGGCGAAAAGCTAATGGAGGAATTCGGCTTTACCGTCGACAACGTTATTGCCCATTTGCGGAAGTTGTAAAGTGAAGGGGACCCTACGCCGTGAAAGTGCGTGTTTACTCCGTAGCGATTACTAATCACATTTAACGGACGATTACTTGTTAGCTTTGACGGGACAATAAACGGTCACTCACTCGCCGGTCTGTTTATATACAGGCCGGTTTTTTTTGGCGCAACGAGTATCGGCGCATAAGAAAAATTTGTGTATAGAATGAGTTTCCTCCGCGCAACCTAGCAAAAAAGACGGTTAGGAGGGTGACTCATGCGACGAAAGTGGTTAACGCTCGCGATCTGTTTATGTCTGTCGCTCGCGTTACTCGGCGGGTGCGGTGCGGCGAACAAGCAAAAAGGTGCACCGACCGAGGAAAAGGCTCCGGCGGCGCAAAAAGGTGATTACGATGAAGCAGCAGCGAAGGACGCGTATGAAAAAGGGACGTGCATGAGTTGTCACGGCGGCAACTTAGAAGGGAGCGCCGGTCCGTCGTTACAAACGGTCGGCAAAAACTTGAGTGCTGATGAAATCGTCGACATTATTAATAACGGGCGAGGTGGCATGCCCGCACTCGGCGATAAATTAAACGATGACGAGAAGGAAAATCTCGCAGCGTGGTTAGAGGCGCATAAGTAACGGGAGTGTCTATAACTAACGCGGGAATGTACGGCGTACCGTGTATGAAGAGGATGTGCGCCGCCTTTGCCGCCTTTCGCTGACGGCAACGTTCTGCGCCACGCGCTCGTCTTTGAGTACACGAACGCCTCGGTTTACGTGAACACGGTGAACTGGGGCGTTTTATTTATTTTAAAAACACCTATTGTATTATTATCAATGTCAATGTATAATAATACAAACTCATAGTTGCGATTAACTTTTATAATAATTTGCGAAGGTGGTTGTCTAACGTGCGTGTCGTCATCGTAGGATCTACCGGCTACGGTGGATTGGAACTCATTCGTTTATGTGAAGCACATCCGCAGTTGGAAATTGGGGCACTCGTTTCTACGTCTGTAGCTGGCGAGGCACTCGGTGACGTTTTCCCCCATTTGCGTCCTTTAGAGCTGCCCTTTACGCCGCTTAGCGTCGAAGCAATCGCCACTGCTGGTGAGGTTGTCTTTTTTGCGACTCCGGCTGGCGTTAGCAGTGAATGGGTACCGCAGCTACTCTCGCGGGGACTAATTTGTATCGATTTATCGGGGGATTTTCGCTTGCCGGACGGCGAGGTGTACCGCGAGTGGTACGGGCGAGAAACGGCTACAGACGACGAACTAGCACGCGCTGTTTACGGTTTGAGCGAATGGGAGCGGATCGCCGTGCGCGAGGCGCAGTTAGTAGCTAATCCAGGGTGCTACCCGACGGCGACACTGCTCGCATTGTTGCCGTTGTTGCAGCAGAAGTTCATCGTTCCGGAGACAGTCGTCATCGACGCGAAGTCGGGCGTGTCCGGGGCGGGGCGGACGGCGCAGTTGCCGCTGTTATTTACGGAAGTTAACGACAACTTGCGTCCGTACAAAGTGGATCGACACCAACACATTCCGGAAATTGAACATACGTGTCAGCGGGTGACGGGCGAGAGTCTTAACGTCTCCTTTACCCCGCACCTCATTCCGATGAGCCGCGGCATTTGCTGTACGGTGTATGCCTCGCTCGTTAGCGGAACGACGCCTAGCGACATTCGCGACGTTTACAGAGATCGTTACGGTACGGAACCTTTTGTACGCCTTCGTCCACAAGGGGAGTGGCCGCAAACGAAAGATGTGACTGGAAGTAACTACTGTGACATTGCGTTCCAAGTCGATCAGCGCACGGGGCGCGTCATTATCTTTTCCGTTATCGACAACTTGATCAAAGGGGCCGCTGGGCAGGCGGTGCAAAACTTGAACATACGGATGGGTTGGCCCGAAACGATGGGATTGAGCAGCTCGCCGCTTTATGTGTGACCGATGCGGTGGCGACGACCGAGTGATTCAGACGATATGGAGCAAGAAGATGTCGGATGAAAAAATTTAACCTTGCGGAGAGGGAGAGAGAGTCGGATGAACAGTCACGTACTAACTGCAACAACGCGGGAACAGGGCGACGGGTTTAAAATTGCTGCAGAACCGAGGATTACAGCGCCGCGTGGGTTCACGGCGGGAGGGATCAACTGTGGCATTCGGCGCTCGCGGCTCGATTTAGGGATCGTCGCTTGCACGGTCCCAGCGACAGCGGCGGCAGTATACACGACGAACGCGTTTCAAGCGGCCCCGCTCAAAGTGACACAAGCGAGTTTAGCGATTGAGGGCAAGTTACAGGCGCTCGTCGTCAACAGTGGCGTCGCGAATGCGTGCACGGGAGAGAAGGGAGAGCAAGATGCCCGCGCGATTCAAAATGAAGCGGCTGAGCTGCTCGGCATCCCCCCTCACTACGTCGGCGTCGGTTCGACGGGGGTGATCGGCGAACGGCTACCGGTAGCGAAAATGGTGAACGGATTGCGTACACTCGCGCCGCGGTTGGCACCGGAGGGCGCGGAACAGTTTTGCGAGGCGATTTTAACGACCGATACGGTGACAAAAAAAGTGCAGGTGACGGTGACGGTCGACGGCTGCGAGGTGCACATTGCCGGGGCGGCAAAAGGATCGGGCATGATTAAGCCAAACATGGCGACGATGCTTAGTTTTATTACGACGGATGCAGTGATCCCCCAGTCCGAGTTAGAGCAGTTGCTGCGGAAGACGACGGACGACACGTATAACATGATTACGGTCGACGGCGACACGAGCACGAACGATACGGTAACAGTGCTGGCGAGTGGATTGGCCGAGCACCGTTCGTTGCACGAAGGACACCCGGATTGGCTAGCGTTCGCTGCTGCCTTTCACTACGTAAACGAACAGTTGGCACAGGCGATCGCCCGGGACGGCGAAGGGGCGACGAAGTTGGTCGAAGTGAATGTGTGCGGCGCGCATACGGTGGCCGATGCGCGGCGAGTGGCGAAAACAATCGTCGGTTCGAGCTTAGTGAAGACAGCGGTGTTTGGCGCTGACGTCAATTGGGGGCGGGTTATTTGCGCGATCGGTTACGCGGGGGCGTCTTTTGATGCTACTCAAGTAGACATCGCCATTGGCGGGGTGCCGGTCGTGCAGCACAGCGTCGCGGTCGACACCTTGGAAGCAGACGTACGGGCCGCCATGCAAAGGGAAAAAGTTGTGATCGATGTCGACTTACACTCAGGGGATGTGGGAGCGACCGCGTGGGGATGTGACCTTACGTACGATTACGTGCGCATTAACGCGAGTTATCGCACGTGAATAAAGGCGCGCTGATTTTACGGTTACTGGGAAAGGTTAGTGGCGCCGCGGCAGTGGTGCTGCGGCACATTTTTATACACGTATTCAAAAGGAGTGGGGAGTGGGGATGAAGAACGAAACAGTCGTCATTAAGTTAGGGGGGAGCTTGCTGGGAGAGCTGCCAGACGCTTTTTTTCAGCAGTGTGCAGCATTGAAGCGCGCGGGTGTGCAGCTTGTCGTCGTGCACGGCGGTGGGCCAAAAATTAATGCGTACATGGAGCGATTGGCGCTCCCGGCGACGTTCTCGGGGGGGCTGCGCGTGACCGACGCGCCGACACTCGAGCTCGTCGAGATGGTGCTTGCGGGGACGCTGAATAAACAGATCGTCTCCCGGTTGGAAGGAGCTGGGGCGGCGGCGCTTGGCATTTCCGGTGTCGACCGTGGCTTGCTACGCGTACAGCCTTATGATAAGGCGCTCGGTTACGTCGGACGAGTCGACCGCGTCCGCGTAGACGTGCTCCGCAAACTGTCTTCCAGTGGGTGGATTCCAGTTGTCGCTTCGCTCGGCGTCGATGCGCAGGGACAGCATTACAATGTGAACGCCGATAGTGCCGCGGGAGCAATCGCGACCGCGCTCGCGGCAAATAAACTCGTCTTCGCCACCGACGTTCCGGGCATTTTAGCCCGCGATGGGCAGACGCTGAAGCAAGTGACGCCCCAGCAGCTAGAGCAACTGATCGAGGTGGGGACGATTGCTGACGGGATGATCCCGAAAGCGCAGGCCGTGTTGACGAGTGTCGCCGGCAATGTCGCCGCTGTCTGTATCGGTGACGGCAAGCATCCTGACATGTTACAGGCGTTGTACACTGGCGGCGGAGAGGCGTTTCCAGGGACGCGTGTCGTAGTGGAAGGAAGTGAGACAAATGGCGTTAATGGCGACGTATACGCGCTGGCCGATTACACTCGTTAAAGGAGAGGGCGCCTATGTGTGGGATGACGCTGGGAGGCAATATTTAGATTTTACAGCGGGAATCGGGGTCGTAAACGTCGGGCACTGCCACCCGCACGTCGTGCAGGCGCTCGAGAAGCAGGCACACCAATTGTGGCATGTGAGCAACTTGTTTACCGTTCCGGCGCAAGAAGAGTTAGCCGCGCGGCTGACAGCTGATAGTCACTTGGACGCTGCCTTTTTTTGCAACAGTGGTGCCGAGGCTAACGAAGCGGCGATTAAGTTGGCACGCAAAGTGGCCAGTGAACGGAAAGGGATCGAGGCGCCGGAAATTGTGACCTTTACGCATTCGTTTCACGGGCGCACGTTGGCGACGTTGACCGCGACAGGTCAAGAAAAGGTGAAACAAGGGTTTGCGCCGCTGCCATCCGGGTTTGAGACGGTACTGTGGGGCGATGCGGCGGCGTTGGCCGAGGCGCTTAAGCCGCACACGGCGGCAGTGATGCTCGAAGTCGTGCAAGGTGAGGGCGGGTTACGTCCGGCGGACTCCGCGTGGTTACACCAGGTTGCCGAGCTCTGCCGCGCCCGCGATGTGTTACTCATCGTCGACGAAGTCCAAACGGGAATGGGGCGCACGGGGACACTGTTTGCCCACGAGATGTACGACTTCGCGCCCGATATCGTCACGTTGGCCAAAGGGTTAGGGAATGGTTTTCCGATCGGTTGTACACTGGCGACGAAGGAAGTCGCACAACATTTTGGGCCGGGAAGCCACGGATCGACATTTGGTGGCAACCCGCTGGCGATGGCCAGTGCGCACGCCGTACTCGATGTGTTGACGGCGGAAGGCTTTTTGACCGAAGTAAAGCAAAAAGGGGAATGGCTTAAAGCTGCACTTGCGGAACAGCTGCACAGTCACCCGCTAGTCGCTGATGTGCGCGGGCACGGGCTAATGCTCGGCATTGCCTTGCGTGAACCGCGCGCGGCGGAACTCATTGCGGCATTGCAGGGACAAGGCATGCTCGTCTTACCGGCAGGTGCAGACGTCGTGCGCTTGTTACCGCCACTCGTTGTAACGGAAGAGCAGTTAAAAGAAGCGGTCGATTTACTCAAGGCTGCTTTTGCCGACGCAGTAGCTTCCGCGGATCCGACAGCAGCTTCCGATTCCGCTACACTTACGAAACACGAGAGTCCGTCAACCGTTTCGGTACCTTCTAATTCCGCTACACCTGCGGGATCTGCTGTCTCTCAGTCGGGGGTGCCGTCGCAATGAAGGCATACTTCACCTTGCAGTCAGGGGAATCGTTTAGCGGAAAATGGCTCTGCTCTCCCAGCGGGGCTCAAGGGGGTGTGGTACAAGGAGAGGTCGTCTGTTACATCGGTGCGGGCGGCTACGAGCACGTGTTGACGAACCCTTTGTACCGCGGGCAGATCGTCGTTTTTACGTATCCGTTAGTCGGCAATTACGGCTTTCCGCTTCCCAAAAGGGAACGGGACCGCGTGACTGTCGCCGGTGTCGTCGTGAGCGACTACTGCACATTTCCGAGCGCGCCTGATGGGACGGCGACGTTAGCCGACGTGTTAGCAGCGGACGGCGTTCCCGCCTTGTACGGGGTCGACACACGCGCCGTCGCAGCGTCCCTTCGCGGGCAGGCGTCTGTGTACGGTGCGTTCGGCCTTGCGAGTGGTGCGGAGTCGGTCGCGCGCATGGCGACAGCGGGGTCTGCGCGTACGGATGTGCACGCGCTGCAGCACGCTGACGTAGGAAAGGCAGTAACGTATGCCGGAGCGGCGGACGCCGCCCACCTCGTCGTGCTCGACTTCGGTTGTGTGCAACCGCTCGTCACTCGTTTGCGGGCAGCGGGATACCGCCTGACGATCGTGCCGTACCACTGGTCGGCACCGCGCATTTTAGCAGTGAAAGCAGACGGGATCGTGTTGTCCGACGGACCAGGCGATCCGCGCAATGTGTGGGCGAGGGCTGCGTCGCTGCCATCCCTCGCTACCAAGCTGCCGATGTTCGGTTTTGGGCTCGGTTACCACGTCGCCGCCTTGGCGCTCGGCGCTACGACGACACGCTACCCGTCTCCGTTCCGCGGCATGCGCCAGCCAGTCGTGCACATTGCTAGCGGACGCGTGCACCACGTGGTGCACCATAGTCGTTACATCGTCGCGAAGCAATCGCTCGCCGCGGCACATTGGAAAGTAACGCAAGTAAGTACAGACGGGCAGATCGTATTTGCGTGCGAGCACCGCGACTACCCGTTGTACGGTGTGCAGTGTCAACCGCACGCCAGCGAACCACACGTTCCGTTGTCGCAGCAGTTACAATACGGGAAACTGTCGCCCGAATCGCGTCAAGCTGGCGATGCATGGCACGCGGTCGAACTGTGGCCCCCGTACTGTGAGCAGATGTGGCACAGCTTTGCCGAGCGAGTCAATGTTGTGCGAAAGGAGAGCGTCTATGCCTAAGCGAACGATGTTGCAAAAAGTACTCGTCATCGGTTCCGGCCCGATTACGATCGGGCAGGCGGCTGAATTTGACTACGCCGGGACACAGGCGTGTCTCGCCCTGAAAGAAGAAGGGGTACACGTCGTCCTCGTCAACAACAACCCGGCGACGATCATGACCGACGAGGGAGTGGCAGACACGCTGTACTTGGAGCCGCTCACGGTAGAATCCGTCACGGCGATTATCGCGCGGGAACGTCCAGACGGCCTAATCGCCTCAACTGGCGGCCAGACCGGATTGAACTTAGCGCTTGGGTTGGCAAAGTCGGGGGTACTCGACCAATACGAGGTAGAACTGTTGGGCACGCCGCTCGCCTCGATTGAAAAAAGCGAGAACCGGGAGCAATTCAAACGCGAAATGCTGCGCATTGGGGAACCGGTTCCCGAGAGCACGGCGGCGCGAAACGTCGGTGACGCAGAGCGTTTTGCTGCAGAAATTGGCTTTCCGCTCATCGTCCGCCCGGCGTTTACACTCGGCGGTGCGGGCGGCGGAACAGCGGCAAATCGCGAGGAACTGCAGCAACTCGTGCGGCGCGGTATACAAATGAGTCCGATTCAGCAAGTACTCGTCGAGCAAAGCATCAAAGGTTGGAAAGAAATCGAGTACGAAGTGATTCGCGACGCAAACGACACGTGTATCGTCGTCTGCACGATGGAAAATGTCGATCCGGTCGGCATTCACACCGGCGACAGTATCGTCGTCGCCCCGGTGCAAACTATGTCTTACGCACAAGAACAAATGCTACGTCACGCCGCGGTAAAAGTCATTCGCACACTCGGAGTGGTCGGCGGGTGCAACATTCAATTCGGGTTTAACCCCGCGACCAGCCAGTACGCGATCATCGAAGTAAATCCGCGCGTGAGTCGTTCCAGTGCGCTTGCCTCCAAGGCGACCGGTTATCCGATTGCGCGTGTAGCTGCCAAATTGGCACTCGGTTACCGATTAGACGAAGTCGTCAATCCGCTCACAGGTGCGACGGACGGGAGTACAGAACCGGTGCTCGACTACGTCGTCGTGAAGTTGCCGCGCTGGCCGTTCGACAAGTTTCCCCAAGGTGACCGCCAGTTAGGGACGCAAATGAAAGCGACGGGAGAAGTGATGGCGCTCGACCGCAATTTTGAAGGAGCGCTCATGAAGGCGATCCGCTCTCTCGATACGGGACGGTACGGCTTGTTAGAGGCGGGAACGGATTCCTTGTCTGACGCCGCGTTACGCCGACGGTTGGCGCAAGCGGACGACGAACGGTTGTTTTTACTCGGCGAGGCGTTTGCCCGCGGCTGGTCGCTCGACGATGTGCACGATCTAACGTTGATCGATCCGTTTTTTTTATTTAAAGTAGAGCGGCTCGTCAGGTTGGAGCGACAACTGGCGGCGACACCTTGGAAAGAATTGCCGCAAGAGTTGCTCCACGAGGCGAAGCGGTATGCGTTTTGCGACACGCACCTTGCCACACTGTGTGGAGTCCCGGTAGACACTGTCCGTGCCCGTTGGCAACAGTGGGGGTGGCAGCCCGCGTTCAAAAGTGTCGACAGCTGTGCTGCCCAGTATGCGGCGCAGTCGCCGTATTTTTATGCGACCTGGGACGGCGTGGACGAAGTGGTCGTCACAGGTACAACAAAGGCAATAGAGGCTGCTCCTGCAGCAAACGGAGGTGACGCAACAGGCGCTAAAGACGAAGACGCTGCAAACGCAGCAGACGTGGCGTTTGTGGAAAGTGCAGCAGCAGTAGGCGCGGAATCGAAGCGGCAAAAAAAAGTACTCGTCGTCGGCTCGGGGCCGATTCGCATCGGGCAAGGGATTGAGTTTGACTACTGCTCCGTGCACGGGGTAAAAGCGCTGCAGCAGCTCGGCGTCAGAGCCGTCGTCGTCAACAACAATCCGGAGACGGTCAGTACAGACTATGTAACTGCCGATCGCCTCTATTTTGAACCGCTCACGATTGACGACGTGCTCGCCGTCGCCGAGAAGGAACGCGTCGACAGCGTGATCGTCCAGTACGGTGGACAGACGGCGATTCAATTGACGACTGCGTTAGAGGCGAACGGGCTGACTGTACTTGGAACGAGTGCGGAGACGATCGCGCGAGTCGAAGACCGGGAACAGTTTTACACGATGCTGAGACAGCTGGCGATCCCACACATCGTCGGGGAAACGGCGGCGTGCGCAGCCGACGTCCTGCCGATCGCCGCGGAACTCGGCTATCCTTTACTCGTGCGACCGTCGTACGTCATCGGCGGGCAAGGGATGCAAATTGTGCACAGCGAGGGGCAACTGCGCCACTTGTTACAGCGAGAGTCGTATCAGCCTTCTGCATACCCCCTATTGTGTGACCGCTACGTCGAAGGCGAGGAAATCGAAATCGACGTCGTCACCGACGGGTGTGACGTAGCGATCCCGCTCTTCATTCGCCAAGTAGAGAAAGCGGGCGTCCACTCCGGCGACAGCATTGCCTTTTTCGGTGCGGAAGGCATCGCGGAAAGCGTCCAGCGCGACATCGTCACATACACTGAGAATATCGCCCGGGCGTTACAGCACAAAGGCGTGCTCAACATTCAATTCGTCGTCGACGGGGACACCGTGTACGTGTTAGAAGTGAACGCGCGGGCGTCGCGCACCGTACCGCTCGTCAGCAAAGTGACAGGGTACCCGATCCTGCTGTGGGCGACGCGCGTGCAGCTGGGCGAGAAACTGGCTGACTTTGCCCCGTGCGGAC
Organism: Numidum massiliense; assembly: GCF_001375555.1. Taxonomy (NCBI): domain Bacteria; kingdom Bacillati; phylum Bacillota; class Bacilli; order Caryophanales; family Bacillaceae; genus Numidum; species Numidum massiliense. Next base: position 3,383,577 of record NZ_CTDZ01000009.1, read on the forward strand.
TACTTAAGGAACCGCGCGGGTTCGCAGTAAAAGCACCGGTGTTTTCCGCGGAAAAACTGCGCGGAATCGATGCCGCCCCGAGCCCGAATATGCGCTCGACCGGAGAAGTGATCGGTCTCGGAGCGACTCCAGAAGAAGCGTTTGGCAAGGCCGTGCCAGAAGTACGCGCTCTGTGGGACGGCGACGGTGCAACAGGTGTACTGTTCAGCGTGTGCGACAGTAAAAAGGCGGCACTCGTCCCGTTTGCGCAACAATTGCACGATCGCGGAGTCCCGTTGTTTGCGACGGCGGGTACTGCGACGGCGCTACGGGCGCACGGGCTGAAGGTGACCGCTTGTTCGCTCGAGGAAGCACTCGGGCACATTGCCGCCGCGCGCATCCGTGCGGTCGTCAACGTGCCGACGCAGGGCGGCGAGGCGGATCGCGCCGGACGCAGGGCGGCGAGGCGGATCGCGCCGGCTTCCGCCTGCGTGAGCAATGCTTGTTGCACGGGGTGCCACTCTTTTATTCACTTGAAACGCTCGCCTGGTCTCTCCGCGTGCCACAAGAGCAGACGGCGCCTCGCGTTTCTTCGTTGGCACAATTTCGCGCCAACGCATGAGTCGTGTGCCAACGCATGAGTCGGCAGGTTACAACCATTTTCACTAGTAGAACGGTATCTCTCCATTTAGAAAGGAGCGTTTTTATGTCGGACAGTGAGCAAAGCGTAACTAAAACTACCGCACAGTCGTTAAAGGGTCGTCACTTTTTGACACTGCTAGATTACAGTACCGCACAATTACAGGGGCTCGTCTCGTTAGCGGCGCAACTCAAACAGCAGCATAAAGAAGGAGTCCCGTACCGGCCGCTAGCAGGCAAAACGTTGGCGATGATTTTCGCCAAAGCGTCAACGCGGACGCGGGTCTCGTTTGAGACAGGGATGTATCAACTCGGCGGGCACGCCCTCTTTTTAGGGCAAGACGATATTCAATTAGGGCGGGGGGAGACCGTTGCCGACACGGCGCGGGTCCTCTCGCGCTACGTCGATGGCATCATGGTTCGCACTTTTTCCCATAGCGACGTCGTCGAACTCGCCCGCTGCGCCAGCGTGCCGGTCATTAACGCGTTGACGGATCGCTTTCATCCTTGTCAAGCGCTCGCCGATATGATGACCTTAATGGAACAGTTCGGCGACGTTAAAGGACGAAAACTGGCGTACATCGGCGACGGCAACAACATGGCCCACTCGCTGTTAGCCGGAGCCGTAAAGTTCGGGATGCACGTTGCCGTCGCTGCGCCACCCGGCTACGAGCCACTCGCTGACATTGTCGCCGAGTGCCGGTCAATAGGAAAAGAGACGGGCGGCACCGTGACGATTACGAACGAACCACAAGTGGCAGTAGCAGGTGCCGACGCCGTCTATACGGATGTGTGGGCAAGTATGGGGCAAGAAGCGGAGACTGCGGAGCGACTGCAAGCGTTCCAGCAGTTTCAAGTCGGTGAGTCGCTTTTGGCGCAAGCGACGGAGCATGCCGTCTTTATGCACTGCTTACCGGCTCACCGCGGCGAAGAAGTGACAGCTGGCGTCATCGATGGCGCGCGTTCGGTCATCTTCGAGCAAGCGGAAAACCGCCTACACGCACAAAAGGCGATTTTAGCGAGTTTATTGTGACCTCTTTTTATCACTTTTTATTATTAGGAAGGCAGGTTGGGCGTTCACTAGTAAGGAGGCGGTTGCTACCCCTTTTTCTCTTCGCGGGCGAGGACGAATACGAGTACGGAGGCGATGAAGGCGATCGCCGCACTAATCATATACAATAGACGCGACATATAAAACAGTTCGGTCTCTTCGGGAAAGTTTGGTCGAGTTAGTTTTTGCCTCCAGTTTGGCGGGTGTCGCCTACGCACAGGTTGTGGCATCAGATCATCCCTCACTTTCTGTCCTACATGTATATTCAACAATAATAAAAGTTGATAATGCTTAGTGGCGACAGCGCAATCGGCACTCACTATCTCATGAATAAGCGGCAACCGAAAGTAGAAAAAAAACTAGCTTTTTGCGCGGAACTGTGTATAATTATTCTTAAGGATGAATGATTATTTAGGGGGACGATGTTTACATGGCTAAACAAAAAGTGGTGCTAGCCTATTCGGGCGGCTTAGATACGTCAGTGGCGATCAAGTGGTTGCAAGATAAATACGGATACGATGTCATCGCCGTCGCGCTCGATGTCGGGGAAGGGAAGGACTTAAACTTTGTACGGGAAAAAGCGTTACAAGTAGGCGCGATTAAATCACTCGTCATCGACGCGAAAGAGATGTTTGCCGAGGAATTTCTAAAACCGGCGTTGAAGACGAATGCGATGTATGAAGGGAAGTACCCACTCGTGTCGGCGCTGTCGCGGCCGCTCATCGCCAAAGTGTTAGTACAAGTCGCGGAAGCGGAAGGGGCCGAGGCGATTGCGCACGGGTGTACGGGAAAGGGGAACGATCAGGTGCGGTTCGACGTCGCCGCAGCGGCGCTAAACCCGGATCTACAAGTGATCGCTCCGGTGCGGGAGTGGGCGATGTCGCGCGAGGAAGAAATTGCCTATGCGAAAAACCACAATATTCCCGTGCCAGTCGATGTCGACAAGCCGTACAGTGTCGACCAAAACTTGTGGGGTCGCAGTAACGAGTGCGGCATTTTAGAAAATCCGTGGGCGGAGCCGCCGGAAGATGCCTACGAGTGGACAGCACCTTTAAACGAGACGCCCGATGAGCCGGCTGAAATTGAATTGACGTTTGAAAAAGGGGTTCCCGTCGCACTCGACGGTAAAAAAATGACGCTCGCAGCGCTCATTTCCAAACTGAATCAACTGGCAGGTAAGCACGGCGTCGGACGGATCGACCACGTCGAAAACCGTCTCGTCGGCATTAAGTCGCGCGAAGTGTACGAATGTCCGGCAGCGGTGACGTTAATGACGGCGCACAAAGAGCTAGAGTTTTTGACCCAGACGCGGGACATTTGCCAGTTTAAACCACTCGTCGAACAAAAATGGGCCCAGCTCATTTACGAAGGGCTATACTTCTCCCCGCTCAAAGACGCCCTCGACGCCTTCGTCGACGAGACACAGCAGTATGTCAGCGGTAAAGTACGCGTCAAGTTGTTTAAAGGCCACTGCACGGTGACAGGACGCACCTCGCCACAGTCGCTGTACAACGAAGAGCTAGCGACATATACGGCTAACGATACGTTTGACCACTCGGCAGCCGTCGGTTTTATCGAGCTGTGGGGTTTGCCGACGAAGGTGCACGCCCAAGTGACCAAAAAGCACGCTCAAGGGAGTTTCGTCGTCAAGGGCGAACAAGTCGAGCAGTTGTAGGGGGGATCGACAGTGACAAAAATGTGGGGTGGGCGCTTCACCCAACCGACGAATAAATTGGTAGAGGCCTACACGGCCTCTCTTGCGTTTGACCGCCGTTTGGCAGAAGAAGACATCCGTGGGAGCCTAGCGCACGTGCACATGCTCGGTAAAATCGGCGTATTAACGCAAGACGAAGTGACGACGATTAGCGACGGACTACAGAACGTGCAACAAAAAATCGCCGCCGGCGACGTAACGTACGATGTGGCCGACGAAGATATTCATATGAGTGTGGAAAAGTGGTTGACGGAGGCGATCGGCCCGCTCGGCGGCAAACTGCACACCGGGAGAAGCCGCAACGACCAAGTCGCCCTCGATTTGCACTTGTACGTGCGCCGCGCGACGGTTGACGTCGTGCGCCTCACCGCCGCCCTGCAAGAGGCGCTGCTCGCACAGGCAGAGGCGCACGTCGATACGGTTTTGCCCGGCTACACCCATTTACAGCGGGCACAGCCGATCCGCTTCGCACACCACTTACTGGCGTACGTGGCCATGTTTGGGCGCGACATTGCGCGACTGATCGACAGTTACGCGCGTGTCGACGTCTGTCCGCTCGGTGCGGGCGCGCTTGCCGGCGCTTCGTTCCCGCTCGATCGCCACATGGTTGCAGAGGAGCTCGCTTTTGCCGACCTGTACGACAACAGCATTGACGCTGTGAGTGACCGCGACTTCGTCGTCGAGTTTTTAAGTGGGTGTGCGCTGCTCATGACGCACTTGTCGCGCTTGTGTGAGGAACTCGTGCTCTGGTCGAGCCAAGAATTCGCCTTTATCGAATTAGACGACGCCTTTTGTACCGGTTCGAGTATTATGCCGCAGAAGAAAAATCCGGACGTCGCCGAACTCGTGCGCGGCAAGACCGGCCGGGTGTACGGAAACCTCGTCGCGCTTCTGACTGTACTCAAAGGGCTGCCGCTCGCTTACAACAAAGACATGCAAGAAGATAAAGAAGGATTGTTTGACACGGTCGACACTGTCGTCGGCGCGCTTAAGCTTATGGCTCCGATGATGGCGACGATGCGCGTCAACGGCGCTAACATGCGGCAAGCGGTGGAACAGGACTTTTCTAATGCGACTGACTTAGCCGACTATCTCGTGCGCAAAAACATTCCGTTTCGCCAGGCGCACGAAATTGTCGGGAAAACGGTGTTGTACTGCATCGCGCAGCAGAAATTTTTACTCGACCTCAGCCTAGACGAGTTTCGACAGTTTGCGCCAAAAATCGGCAACGACGTCTACGAGGCATTGGCGATCGAGCGAGTCGTCGATGCACGCGACGTGTACGGCGGGCCTGCGCGAGAACAGGTGGAAATTGTGATAGAAAAAAGAAAAAGCGCATTAAGTGAAACTGAACAGTGGTTGAAGCACGTTAACCTATAAGGATAGATACTTAAACACTCTCATTACCATCCCGGTCAAAATGAGAGTTTTTTTTGCACAAAAATAACATTTGTTTTTCGCAGGAGTCGCGTTATAATGTGATATAATCGTTTTGTTGAATTTTGTAGCCGCGTCGTTCGTAACAATTAGTCGAACAGCCTTTGCGGCTAGTACGAGACGATGACGAGACTCGCAAGCGACTGACGCGACTCATATGCGAATCGTACGAGATTTGGGCTGCGGATGCGACTTACGCACCTAGCTCTACTTAGCGACTACCCGCTTGCAACACTCGTCGCACGCGTGCACAATTGTCGCATGAACAGTGTACATACCGTGTCCTACGAGCCATTCTTACAGAGGAGTAGGGTGATCTAGTTTGATAGAAATGTATGACGTATGGAAGACGTACGACAACGGCAACGATGCCTTGCGCGCGATCGACGTCAAAATTGATCAAGGGGAATTTGTTTTTCTCGTCGGCCAGAGTGGCGCTGGTAAATCGACGTTTATTAAGCTCATTTACCGCGAAGAAAAGCCGACGAAAGGGAAGATTTACATTAACGGCATTAACGTCGACCGCATTAATGAGCGCAAAATTCCACAACTCAGACGGCACATCGGCATTGTTTTCCAAGACTTCCGGCTGTTGCCGCGGAAAACGGCGTACGAAAACGTCGCCTTTGCCATGGAAGTTATCGGCGAACCGCGGAAACGGATCGAAGAGCGCGTCTCCGAAATGTTTGAGCTCATCGGTCTCACCGACCGCATGCACGCCTACCCCGACGAACTGTCGGGCGGGGAAGCGCAGCGCGTCGCCGTGGCGCGAGCGATGGTCAACAGGCCGAGTGTGCTGATCGCCGACGAGCCGACCGGTAATTTGGATCCAGAAACGTCGCTCGATATTATGAAGTTGTTCGAAGAAATTAACGATATGGGTACGACGCTGTTAATGTCGACGCACAATCGGGACATTGTCAACAGCATGAAAAAGCGCGTCATCGCGGTTGAGAACGGGCAAATCGTGCGCGATGAGATGCGAGGGGATTACGGTTATGAGGATTGATGTCGGTTTCCGTCACATACGCGAGGGAGCAAAAAGTTTCGTCCGCAACGGCTGGATGAGTGTGGCCGCTGCAGGCGCTGTCTCGGTGACGTTACTTATACTAGGTGTCGTCTTACTACTCGCCATGAATGTCAACTACATCGTCAACTCGGTCGAGAACCAAGTCCAAGTGCGCGTCATGCTCGATTTAGAGACGAAAGAAGCGCAGGCAAAAACGATCGAGAGTGAAATGTTAGCGATCCCCGGTGTGAAGCACGTCGAGTTCGTCTCCAAAGAAGAGGCGCTGGAACAGTTGAAGACGGACATGGGCGACGCGAAGTTGCTCGAAGGCATGGAAGGGAAAAACCCGCTGCCGCACGCCTTTATCGTCAAGACGAGCGAGCCGGAACAGGTCGAGGCGGTCGCAAAAAAAATTAAGGTGATTGACGGCGTCAATAAGGCCGAATACGGGGCGGATTACACCGGAACGCTGTTCAGTACGACGAGCGTGTTGCGCACAGTCGGCATCGTCTTCATCGTCTTACTCGGCGTCGCCTCCGTCTTTCTCATTTCGAACACGATTCGCCTGACGATCTTAGCGCGGCGTCGGGAAATCGAGATTATGAAACTCGTCGGTGCGACGAACTGGTTTATTCGTTGGCCGTTTTTCATCGAAGGGTTGTTCATCGGGCTCATCGGGGCGATAATACCTACCATCTTATTACTAATCGGGTATTACAATGTGAGTGTCGATGTGATGAAGTCGTTGCAAATACCGTTCTTAAAATTGTTGCCGATGTACCCGACGGCGTACCAAGTGACAGGGTTATTATTAGCAATAGGGGCATTCATCGGAGCGGCAGGGAGTTTTCTATCGATGCGCCGCTTCCTAAAAATATAAAGTTACAGAAAGAGAATCGTGAATAATAGAATCGCGGGAGAATAAAGGAGGAATCGATGTGAAGAAGAAACTACTGCCGTTTGCCGTCGCTACGACACTCGTCCTATCTGCTATTTCTCCATCGGCAATTGCCGCAAACGTCGACGACGATATTAAGGAATTGCGCAAAGAGGTGAAAAAGCAGGAAGACAAGCAGGCGGAAGTGCAACAAAAGCTCAAGAAAAACGAGAATGCACAAAAACCAGTAGAGCAAGACATCGAAAAGTTGGACAAGCAGTTGTCAGATACGGAGAAAAAGCTTCGCAAGCTGAATGACGACATTGTCGTCACCGAAGAAAAGCTGGACAAGGCGGAACGCAAGTTAAAGGCAGCGGAAAAACGCGTGGCCGAGCGGGACGAGATTTTGAGTGAGCGCTTGCGCCTCATTTACGAAAAAGGGGAAGTGTCGTACTGGGAAGTGCTCTTAGGGGCAAAAGACTTCAACGACTTACTGTTGCGCTTCGACTCATTACATACGATTGCCCAGCAAGATAAGGAATTGCTCGAAGCGCAAAAGCGCGACCGCGACATCGTGGCCAAAGCGAAGCGAGCAGTCGAGCAAAACTTAGCGAAACTGAACACGCTCAAAGCTGAGGCGAAGGAGCAGCGCACGCTTCTTGCGAAGCAACAATCGAAGAAAAAAGTCGCACTCGCCAGCTTGCAAAAAGAGCATAGCAATTTGGAAAAAGCAAAAGAACAATACGCCCAAAAAGCGCGGGAACTCGCAGACGAACTCGCAAAAAAAGAAGAGGAAAAGCGGCAAGCAGAATTGCCGATTCAAGCGCCAGTACCTGTACCGAGCGACAACGGCGACTCCGGTAAGCAGCCGTCTAACGGCGGCAATCCCGCGCCTCCCGCGCCGAACAAAAATGATGCGCCTCCGAAGAACACCGGTGGAAAACTGTTGTGGCCGGCCAACGGTACGCTCACTTCCGGCTACGGGTCACGTAGTGGCGGGTTTCATAAAGGCATCGACGTGGCGGGACCGGTCGGCACGCCGATTTACGCTGCGGAAGGCGGCGTCGTGACGTTCGCTGGTGCGATGCAGGGCTACGGCAACGCAATCATCATTGCACACGGCGGCGGCATGTCGACGCTTTACGGCCACATGTACGATAACGGTGTGTACGTAAAAGCTGGTCAACGCGTCAGTCGCGGGCAGACAATCGGTGGAATCGGGAACAAAGGTTGGTCAACGGGTCCACACGTGCACTTTGAAGTGCTCATTAACGGCTCGGCAGTCAATCCGATGAGTTATTTGCGCTAAACGGAACATATGACCTGTTGCCGTCCATTGGCTAGCGTTTGGATGAAATTGAAAATTTTTGTTAGAGCGGACCCGTTTTTCCACTTGAGAAAACAGCGCATCATTTGATAAAGTGAAACAAGTGAGCTTTTAATAAAATGGTCCGGTTCGACATATACTGGGAACCAGACTGTTAAAGGTGGTGCAGCGGATGTTTTTGCGGAGGCGGACCGCTCTCTTTGTAGTTATCGTTTCACTTTTGAGCGTCAGTATGCTTACGAGTGCTTGTAGTTTGGGAGATTGGTGGACGGGACAACCTGTCAGTTCCAACCAGGAAGCTACGCCGGAGTCAGATCAGCAGGCGGTCAAAGGAAATAGTGATTTTTCTAAGCTGGAAAAGGCTTATAAGATTTTGAAGAAGAAGTCGATGTATGAGATTGACGACGACCAACTGATCGAGGGTGCCATTAAAGGGATGGTTGAGTCGCTTGGCGACCCTTATTCGGCGTATATGGATGCGGAAACGGCGGAACAGTTCCTCTCTTCTTTAGAATCGTCGTTTGAAGGAATTGGCGCCGAAGTGATGTTGCAGGACGGCAAGGTGACAATCGTTTCGCCGATCAAAGGATCGCCTGCGGAAAAAGCTGGACTGCGTCCGAACGATCACGTGTTGTCGGTAGACGGCAAAAGTTTGGACGGGCTGTCGCTGACGGAAGCTGTCGCGAAAATAAAAGGTCCCAAAGGAACGAAAGTAAAGTTAAGCATTTTACGCCCGGGCAGTTCGGCGCCGCAAAATATTACGATTACGCGCGATGAAATACCGCTTGAATCCGTTCACGCGGAAATGATGGATAATCGCATCGGTAAAATCCAAATTACAAATTTTGCTGAGAAAACAGCGCAAGACTTTGCTAAAGAGATAGCTAAGCTGGAAAAACGAGGCATGAAGGGTCTTGTCATCGATGTGCGCGGCAATCCCGGCGGCTATTTGAACGCCGTAGAAGAGATCGGTAGCATGCTCATACCGCACAACGAACCGATTTTGTGGACCGAAGGTAAAGACGGTAAACAAGACGCCGTACGTTCCAAAAATAAGGACAAAAAGAAGTATCCGATCGTCGTGCTCATCGACCGCGGCAGTGCGAGTGCCTCAGAAATTTTGGCAGCAGCGTTGCAAGAAGCGGGCGGTTCTACAGTCGTTGGGGAACGCTCTTTCGGTAAGGGCACAGTACAATCGGCTGACGATTTCCCCGATCACAGTAATTTGAAGTACACGATTGCCAAATGGTTGACCCCGAAGAAAAATTGGATCCACGAAAAGGGGATTAAACCTGACATTAAGGTGAAATACCCGGCGTATTTTGAAGCGACACCGCCGTCGAGCGAGCACGAATGGGCCTTTGACGACAATGCGGAAGAAGTGCGCGGTGCGCAGTTGATCCTCGAAGGTCTCGGGTTTAAGCCAGGGCGTCACGACGGCTACTTCAGTAAAGGAACAGAGAAAGCCGTTAAAGACTTCCAAAAGGCGCACGGAATTAAAGTGACCGGTAAGATTGGTAAACAAACGGCGACAAAACTACAGCAACAACTGTTTGAACTCGTGCGCGAACCGAAGAAAGACCCACAGTTGCAACGCGCGATTACGGAACTACAGAAAAAATTGTGACGACGTGCAGGAAACGTTAGTCGCTTTATCGAAGTACTTACGCTAACAGTTAGCGTGAGTACTTTTTTTTCTAGGAGTGTGTGCGTATGAACGTGTCGCTACATTCAGTGCTACATCCATTACTACATCCATTGCTGCAGTCGTTTTTTAATCCACTTTTGTACGTCGCTTTCGGAATGACGATTTGGCAAGCCTGGCGGCTGCATAAGGCACAGCTTTTGTTGTGGGGAACGCGCCTCTACCCCACTCGTCGAGACGTTTTCCATCGATTGGCGAGCGGTATTGTCGCGGGAATCGCTGTAAGCGGTGTAATTGCCCTTTGCGCGGCACCCATCGTTGACGTGCCGCATTTACAGCAGTTCGGGGATGCGTCACAATCACAGGTGTTGCCTGAAGGCGGAACGCAATTACAGGCGTTGCCTGCGGGTGCTTCGCAAGTACAGGTGTCACCTGGGGGTGGATTGCTGTCACAGATGCAGTGGATGGGCGCGTTAGCACTCTTGCTCGGACTCATTCGCACCCGTTTCCTCAACGTTTATTACGCGGCCGGGATGATCAGTGTGCTCGCCTTAGTCGCGCCCTTAGTCGAGACGTTGCCGTTGGTGCAGTCACTACCAGCTGTTGCGCGAGTGTTCGCCTTTTTGCATGCAGTCTATGTTCCCAGCTTGTTGTTTTGCGCTGCTGTTGTGGCGATCGCTGGCGGGGTGCTGACGATGTGGCGCGGTGGGGACAGTTACTGTCCGTCGTTAGTGTCGCACCGCGGTGCGGCGGTCGGCGTCTACGTGTTGCAAGTCTTTTGGGCCATTCCTCTCGTCCTAGCCGTAGGTGACAGCTGGCTCGTCGTCCCAGCGCTGTTCGTTTACGACGATCGCGCCACGGCACGGCGACGAGAACAACGCGCGCGGCTAAGTGGTGTGGCCATCGTCGTTTTTGGCCTCGTCCTCAGCTTTCTGTGCTGGGTGGGATCACTCTACCCGCCTTCGTCGTGGTTCGCCGCGGTGTGGGCGCTCGGCGGGGCGGAGCTCATTGTGTCGTTGTTGCGTTATGCGGAGAATAGACGGCCGTTTTTATTCGCGAACAGCGGCAGCGGTATTTGCGTGTTAGCGGTGAAAGCGAGGAGTCCGGCAGCACTGATGGGTGTTCGCGCCGGGGAAACCGTCATTGCGGTCAACGAGCAAGCGGTGAATGACATGAGCGAGCTCTACGCGGCACTCCGAAAATCCCCTGTGTACTGTAAATTGCAAGTTGCCGATCCCGCTGGCGAGCGGCGCTTCGTGCAGCGCTCGCGCTACGCCGATGAACCGTACCAGCTCGGTATCGTCCCCGTTGTGCGCACCGCGGTGACGGCGCCTGCTTTATCGCCGCGGCGCGGCTGGTGGACGCTGTTTGCGCCCTTGGAGCCCGCGGCTCAACACGGTGCGTGTCGAGGAGACGATCTCGCTCTGTCGCTGAAGGCGGACGACGACCCTTCTGCCTCGCACTAGGTGGGTGGATTCACAACTTCGTTTATACTGAACCCCCGAAACGACGCTCTGAATAGAAGACAGCGGTGTTAGCCGGAGGCGCAGCCGTACCGTTAATCGGAACGAGTAGGAAAAGGTTGCTCGTTATTATAAGCACTATCGGTTGAGGAGGTAAATTCCATTTTTGTTATTTATTATAATAAATACTTGCATATGATCAACTCCTTACGCTATATTAGGGTCAATAAGTCATTAACGAATTGGAGGGAGTAATAAATTGGGCATTTTGTCTTCTTTTTTTATACTGTTTTTGGTTTTTCTCCTATTCAATCACTTCGGTCTTAGATTGTCGGGTGTAAAAGGTTCTATTACTCTAATGACGTTTATATTATCGCTAGTTGAAGCGGTGTTAAGTTTATTGTTTGCAATATACGTTATTTAGGTGTAGGACTACATTAATATCTTTAAATGCTTATTCAACTAAAAACAATAGGGATCCCCCAACTATCGGCGATCCCTGTTGTATACCTAACTTAGTTTATTTTGGCCCTATGGATTTGGTACGTTCCACTTCCATAAAGACCAATCTCAATGTTCGTAGTATATTCAACCGGTGAATACTTTAGCGCTCTAAAGGATCCTTTAGTGCTCACTCTTACTACGCTTGGATCAGTTCTTTTTGAGGACTTTTTCGAACTTTTTGCGTATAGCGGGCCGCCGTAATCATCGTTATAGTAATAATTACCGACCTTTCCTTGTCTATATTTAAAGTCTCCATATAGCTTGTGCCAAAATCCCCCAAAGCCACCTATTCCACCATACGACACTTTGGCCGAAAAATTCTTCTTTTTCCAGGCCGGTTTCTTTTTCTTAGCAGTTGTAACAAAATCTTCTGTTTCTTCATCGTAGCTTACACTAAATGAAAATGTGACAGGTCTTTCACTAAAACTAAGCTCTTTAGCTCCAGAAACATTTGTTTTTCCTTTAGCGAGTTCTTCATTAATTTCCAATCGAAGCTCTTCTAGTTTCTGGTTGACCTCCTTTTTTTGCTCCGGAGTAAGTACCCAATCATCTTTTACATTATTTGAACCAGCAGCTAAAACTAGATTCTGACCGACAAAAAGGAGTGAGACAATTAGAGATAGACAAACTACCTTTGTGAAAAAAAATGATTTTTTTCATTTGAACAACCTCTTTTCTTGTTTAAATAAAATGTGCCGCTCAACTAAGTATAAAAATATTGAATAAAGCCCTTTAATCACCCCTTTCAAGCACCTTTCAAATATATAGACGCTTTAAGGTCAGAGATCGTTCCCTATTTATCAAATGTTATGCTCGCTTATAGATAAAACACTTTCGCACGTCATCTTTAGCATCCTTTTGCAGTAGTTATTGGTAATTACTTAGGGTAGTAGCGGACACGAGTGTGTTAGAGATAAAATGTTATTAGAACGCACGTTCCCTGACATGCCTTTTGTGGTATAATGAAAAGAGTGCCACAAAAGAGGTGATATGCTCGTGAATGAACGTTTTCAACTCGTTTCGGACTACAAACCTCAAGGTGACCAGCCACAGGCGATTGCACAGCTCGTGGCCGGCATAAACGACAACGAGCAGCAGCAAGTGTTGCTCGGGGCAACGGGTACCGGGAAGACATTTACGATGGCTAACGTCATCGCCCAGGTCAACAAACCGACCCTCGTCATCGCACACAACAAGACGCTCGCTGCCCAACTGTGCAGTGAGTTGAAAGAGTTTTTCCCGCATAATGCGGTCGAATACTTTGTCAGTTATTACGATTACTACCAACCGGAAGCGTACGTACCGCAGACGGACACATATATCGAAAAAGACGCGTCGATCAACGACGAGATCGATAAATTGCGTCACTCGGCGACGAGTGCGCTGCACGAACGGAACGACGTCATTATTGTCGCCAGCGTGTCGTGCATTTACGGGTTAGGGTCGCCGGAAGAATACCGCGACTTAGTTTTGTCGCTGCGCGTCGGCATGGAAATCGAGCGCAATGAGGTATTGCACCGGCTCGTCGACATTCAGTACAACCGCAATGACATTAACTTTACGCGCGGCACCTTTCGCGTGCGCGGCGACGTGATCGAAATTTTCCCCGCCTCGCATTCGGAACAGGCGGTGCGCGTGGAGTTTTTCGGCGACGAAATTGACCGCATCCGCGAAATCGACATCGTTACTGGAGAAGTGATCGCCGACCGCGACCATATTGCCGTTTTTCCCGCGTCCCACTTCGTCACGCGCGAAGCGAAAATGAAAGTGGCGATTCAATCGATTGAACAGGAATTAGAGGAGCAGTTAAAGGAACTGCGGGAAGCGGGCAAACTATTGGAAGCACAGCGCTTGGAACAGCGCACCCGCTACGACATCGAAATGATGCAAGAAGTCGGCTTTTGCTCCGGCATCGAAAACTATTCGCGCCACTTGACGGGGCGCAAAGCGGGGGAGACGCCGTATACGCTGCTCGATCACTTCCCAGACGACTACTTGATGTTCGTCGACGAATCGCACGTGACGTTGCCGCAAATTCAAGCGATGTACAAAGGCGACCGCGCGCGGAAGCTAACGCTGATCGACCACGGTTTCCGCCTGCCGTCAGCAGCGGACAACCGGCCGCTTAAGTTCGACGAATGGGAGCAGCACGTGCACCAAATCGTGTACGTGTCGGCGACGCCCGGGCCGTACGAACAAGAGAAAAGTCCATGCGTCGTCGAGCAAATTATCCGTCCGACCGGATTGCTCGACCCGAAAATCGACGTACGGCCGATTCAAGGACAGATTGACGATTTGATCGGAGAAATTAATGCGCGCCGCGAGCGAGATGAACGGGTGCTCGTGACGACGCTGACGAAAAAAATGGCGGAAGACCTCACCGACTACTTAACCGACGTCGGGATCAACGTGCGCTATTTGCACTCCGACATTAAGACGATTGAGCGGATGCAAATATTGCGCGACTTGCGCCTCGGTGTGCACGACGTCGTCGTCGGCATTAACTTGTTGCGGGAAGGGCTCGACTTGCCGGAAGTGTCCCTCGTCGCCATTCTCGACGCGGATAAAGAAGGGTTTTTACGCGCCGAGCGCTCCCTCATCCAGACAATTGGCCGCGCGGCGCGCAACGCGGACGGGCAAGTGATCATGTACGCCGATAGGATCACTGATTCGATGCGTCGCGCCATCGATGAAACGGAACGGCGGCGAACCATCCAACACACTTACAACGAAACACACGGCATTACGCCGCAAACGGTACAAAAAGCGGTACGCGACGTGATCGAAGCGACGCGCGTCGCCGAAGAACGGGCCGACTACTTGGACACCGATCTGCACAAATTGCCGAAAAAAGAGCGGCGGGAAACGATTCAGCGGTTAGAGCAAGAAATGAAGGAAGCGGCCAAAGCATTGCAGTTTGAACGCGCGGCTGAACTGCGCGACCTCATTATCGAGTTAAAAGCGGAAGGAGCCTAAATCGGTTCATGGCACATGAAAACATCGTCATCAAAGGTGCACGCGCACACAACTTGAAAAACATCGACGTGACGATCCCGCGCGACCAGTTCGTCGTGTTGACGGGACTGAGCGGCTCGGGTAAAACGTCGCTCGCTTTTGACACGATTTACGCCGAAGGGCAGCGCCGCTACGTTGAGTCGCTGTCTGCTTACGCGCGCCAATTTTTAGGGCAAATGGACAAACCGGACGTCGATTCAATCGACGGCTTGTCGCCAGCGATTTCCATCGACCAAAAAACGACGAGCCGCAACCCGCGCTCGACGGTCGGCACGGTGACGGAAATATACGATTACTTGCGGCTGTTGTTCGCGCGCATCGGTCGGCCGCACTGTCCGGTGCACAAGATCGAAATTACGTCGCAAACGGTCGAGCAGATGGTCGACCGCGTCATGACGTTGCCGGAGCGGACGCGCATACAAGTGCTCGCCCCGCTCGTACAAGGGCGCAAAGGTGAACACGTCAAGTTACTGGATAAAATTCGTAAAGACGGGTACGTGCGCGTGCGCGTCGACGGCGAACTGCGCGAAGTGACGGAAGAGATTAAGCTGGAAAAAAACAAGAAGCATACGATCGAAGTCGTCATCGACCGCATCGTCGTCAAGGAAGGCGTTGAGACGCGTCTTTCCGATTCACTGGAAACAGCACTCGAACTAGCTGGGGGAACGGTGCTCGTCGACGTGATCGACGGCGAGCAACTGCTATTCAGCCAAAACTTAGCCTGTCCAGAGTGCGGCTTTAGCATCGATGAGTTAGCGCCGCGCATGTTTTCGTTCAACAGCCCGTTCGGCGCTTGTCCGGCGTGTGACGGGTTAGGTAGCCACATGGAGGTTGACCCGGAGATGGTCGTGCCTAACCGGAAAAAATCGCTTAACGAAGGGGCGATCGATCCTTGGGCCAACTCGTCGTCGACGTATTACGAACAACTGCTGCACACGGTGTGTACCCATTACGGCATCGATCGCGATACGCCTTTCGGCGAGCTTTCCGCAGCGCACGCGGACGTTCTTTTGTACGGTGGCAAAGAGCGCATCCCGTTTCGCTATGAAAACGACTTTGGACATGTGAAGGAAACCTCCATACGTTTTGAAGGGGTCATCCCTAATTTGCAGCGCCGCTACCGCGAGACGTCGTCCGATTACGTGCGCGATCAAATCGAGACGTATATGAGTGAGAAGAAGTGCCGTTCTTGTAAAGGGGCGCGTCTCCGTCCCGAGTCGCTCGCCGTCCTCGTCGGAGGCGAAACGATTAATACGGTGACGAATCGTTCCATTCGCGAGGCACTGACGTTTTTCCGCGAACTCGAGTTAAGTGAGAAGGAACAGGCGATCGCGCGGCTCGTGTTGCGGGAAATAGAGTCGCGGCTCGGCTTTTTAGTGAACGTTGGGCTCGACTACTTAGAGCTCAACCGCGCAGCAGGGACCCTATCCGGCGGTGAGGCGCAGCGCATTCGCTTGGCGACGCAAATCGGCTCCAGCTTGATGGGTGTGCTGTATATTTTGGACGAGCCGAGTATCGGCTTGCACCAGCGGGATAACAACCGACTCATCGATACGTTGAAAAGTATGCGCGACCTAGGGAACACGCTCATCGTCGTCGAGCACGATGAAGACACGATGCTCGCCGCCGATTACATTATCGACATCGGGCCGGGTGCGGGGGCACACGGTGGCCGCGTCGTCTCGCAGGGGACGCCGGAAGAGGTCATGGCGGACAAACAGTCGCTCACCGGCCAGTATTTGAGCGGGCGCAAGTTTATTGCACTACCGGCCGAAAGGCGCCAGCCGAACGGCAAGTGGATCGACGTGCGCGGGGCGAAAGAAAACAATTTGCAAAACGTGGACGTCAAGTTTCCGCTCGGTACGTTTACGGTCGTCACCGGAGTTTCTGGTTCAGGTAAAAGCACACTTGTCAACGAAATTTTGTACAAAACGCTGGCGCGGGAGCTGCAGCGGGCGAAGGCAAAGCCTGGGGCACACCGAGAAATTCGCGGCTTGGAACATTTGGACAAAGTGATCGACATCGACCAGTCGCCGATCGGCCGCACGCCGCGCTCCAATCCGGCAACATATACAGGCGTGTTCGACGACATTCGCGACGTATTCGCCACGACGACGGAGGCAAAAGTACGCGGGTACAAAAAGGGGCGTTTCAGTTTCAACGTGAAGGGGGGCCGCTGTGAAGCGTGTCGCGGTGACGGGATCATCAAAATTGAAATGCACTTCCTTCCGGACGTGTACGTGCCGTGCGAGGTGTGTAAAGGGAAACGATACAACCGCGAGACGTTAGAAATTGGCTATAAAGGGAAAAACGTCGCTGACGTGCTCGACATGACCGTCGAAGAGGCACGCGAATTTTTTAAAAACATTCCGCGCATTAAGCGCAAAATTGACACGCTGTACGACGTCGGGCTCGGCTACATGAAGCTGGGGCAACCGGCGACGACACTGTCCGGCGGCGAGGCGCAGCGGGTGAAACTGGCATCTGAACTGTACCGCCGCAACACCGGTCGTTCGCTGTACATTCTCGACGAGCCGACGACCGGCTTACACGTCGACGACATCGCGCGCCTCCTAAAAGTGCTACAGCGGTTAGTCGAAAACGGGGAGACGGTCGTCGTCATCGAACACAATTTGGACGTTATTAAGACTGCTGACTACTTGATCGACCTCGGACCGGAAGGAGGCGACGGCGGCGGGCGCATCGTCGCCACGGGCACGCCGGAAGACGTGGCGCGGGTACCGGGGTCGTATACAGGGCAGTTTTTAGCGCCAGTACTGACGCGCGACCGCGCGCGGACGGCAGCGCTATACGATCGCGCCTCGAACGAGTAACAACGGAAAGGCACGGGAAGGCGGGAGGAGGACGTCTGCCCCTGCCAGTCTGTCCGCGACGTGGCGGATGCTTTTAAGCAATCCCTAGCTCGGGCAGGGGATTGCTTTACTTTTTTGCTGTCGAAAAAATGGTATACTAAATGGTGAAAATGTACGTGAAAGTAGGGACAAATAAGGTTTATTAAAGGAGAGACGGGAGATGTTGTTTCACTACACGATAGAGACGGCGCGTACGGTAGAAGAAACAGTGAAAGCGTGCGAAGAGAGTTGCCAGCGGCGGAAATTGAGTACTGTAGGACACCTGAATATTCCGCTCAAATTACTAGAAAAGGGCATCAATTTACCGCAGCAGTATCGTATATTAGAAGTGTACCATCCGGATGTCGCAAAAAAAGTACTGTCGTACAACCAGGTAGGTGGGTTATTCCTCACCTATAAAATCGCCGTCTACAAAGACAGGGAGACGGGAAAAACAACGGTCGGTCTCGTGCGTCCGACGGTTTTAATGGAGCTGGTGGACGATGACCGGTTGGTTGCAATGGTGCAAGATGTCGAAGCGGCACTCCTTGCAGTGCTCGACGAGGTGAAAGGCTGACATCGAAGCGTCGGGTCAGGTGTACCTTGTATGTTTCACCGGTAAATGTGAGAAGGTTGATACAGAGAAATATGTTTGGCGGCAAAAATCTCTCAAAAGGAGGGGTGCCAATATGCGGTGGATCGTGAAACTGATCTTCAATGCGATTGCGGTAGTGATCGCGGCAGAAGTACTGGATAGTATTCAAGTCAGCGGAATGGGGGCAGCACTCACGGCGGGGCTCATTTTGTCGATTGTCAAT
Source organism: Numidum massiliense (assembly GCF_001375555.1). Lineage (NCBI taxonomy): Bacteria > Bacillati > Bacillota > Bacilli > Caryophanales > Bacillaceae > Numidum > Numidum massiliense. The sequence continues at coordinate 3,401,907 of NZ_CTDZ01000009.1, forward strand.
ACGTTTTTTCGACCAGTGCTCGTGTTTCTCACTTTCCCGTTAACCGTTGTAACTCTCGGCCTGTTTTTGCTTATCATTAACGCTTTAATGTTGATGCTCACGAGTGCGCTCGTGCCCGGTTTTACCGTCGTCGGCTTCGGGGGAGCGTTTTGGGGCGCGGTCATTGTCAGTTTTGTAAGCTGGTTATTGAACGGGCTATTTCGCAAATGATCGTTGTCGTATGCGCGTTACGCTGTTGCAAACGCATAACCCCGACCTACGCACATAACACGCAAAGAACAGCGTGTCATTGTATCATTAATGAACCGAAGGCATTGAAAAGACCTTAAGGTCCGGGGTCTGTACGTATGAGTAAAAATTTGCGGGGAAGAAGTCCACAGTTTGGAGGGTTTAAACGCGTGAATGTGTATCGCCAGTGGCATGACATTGCGCCCGATTTGGCGCGCATTTTACAAACGGACGTCGCGTGGGGCACGTCGGAGGACTACCGCGAGTTTGTAGCGCGGGCGGGAGTAGAGGAGCAGACGTTTATTCCCGTCGCGACGCAGGACGGCGAAACGTGGGGCTGGATCATTTCCGGCACGTTGACAGCACGCGAACGCCAGTTGCTCGTGCTGTTAACGTCGCAGTCGTTGCGGCGGTCAGCGGACAGTGACGCACAGACAGAGGGGCCACTTCTTCCTCAGCGCGCGTTAGCCGATTACTTGTGCGACGTCGCTCACAGTGGTCACCTGTTGCCGGTGCCACCTGACTTAGTACATGTAGATATCGGGGAAAGAGTGCCGTTTTACGTCGTTTGTCACGGCAGTGCGAGGCAGCTAAATCAAAAAGAAGTTTTACGCGTGTTACAGTCTTTTTTTGACGGCGATGTGTGGGTCGTAAACGTGGCGCCGAACGATCGCCTCGTCTTGCCGCAAGTTTCGCTCGTTCTAGACGATACGATCGAAGATTGGAAGGACTCCCTTTACCACTGGGCTGCAGGGTTAGTTGAACTGTTTGCCGCTGAGCTCGGGGAGGATGTCCACTGTATCGTGCATCACTCGGCAGCAACCGTGCAGGCGTTGGGCCAATCCCTGTTGCAACTAAAGCAGTCGTATGTCCTCGGGCAGTCTATTTATCCGCGGCGAAATGTTTTTGCGACGTGGGACTTACCCTTGGAACGGTTACTGCACGGGTTGCCGTCGGATCTTTGCCGCACGTTTTTGCACGACTTGTCATACGACGCCCACAACTGGTGGCGTGACCAAGAGATGCGCGACACGTTAGAGACGTACTTTCGCCTTAACTTGAATGTAAGTGAGACAGCGCGACAGTTGTACGTGCACCGCAATACGCTCCTTTACCGCCTCGACAAGTTGAAACAAGAGACAGGACTCGACGTGCGCAACTTTGAGGATGCGATGCTATTACGCCTCGCGTGGCTGCTCACGGCCACTGAAGATGCCGAACCGACCGAGTAGCACGGAGACCACGCACGACTACAGGACTACACGATTACGCGACGACACGGCTTCAGGACGTTACACCATTTAGATCACTCTTTTAAATACTTTCATAAATCGCTTCATGTCGCTAGGAACGAAGGATGGGTGCCTTTTTTGGGTAATGTGCTCAAAAAAGGCGCCCATTTTTAGGAGGATTGTCTATAGCGGGATAGCCCGCGAAGGCGATAAAATAAATGTATAATACCTTCTTGGGGGCATGGATAATGGCAGGCTTAAAATTAAATCATATTTACAAGCGCTTTGGCGATGTGACTGCGGTTGAAGATTTCAATTTAGATATTAAAGATAAAGAGTTTTTAGTGCTCGTCGGTCCGTCTGGCTGCGGGAAGTCGACGACGCTGCGGATGGTTGCCGGTTTGGAAGAAATTTCGGAAGGGGAGTTGTATATCGGCGATCGTTTAGTAAACGACGTCGCCCCGAAAGACCGCGACATCGCGATGGTGTTCCAAAGTTACGCCCTGTACCCACACATGAACGTGTATCAAAACATGGCCTTCGGGTTAAAACTGCGCAAGTTTAAGAAAGAAGACATCGACAAACGCGTAAAAGAAGCGGCACGCATTCTCGACATTGAGCATTTGTTGGATCGTAAGCCGAAGGCGCTTTCGGGGGGGCAACGGCAACGGGTAGCACTCGGACGGGCGATCGTGCGCGAACCGCAAGTGTTCTTGATGGACGAGCCGCTGTCGAACTTGGACGCGAAGCTGCGGGTGCAAATGCGGACGGAAATTAGTAAATTGGCCAAACGGCTGGAAACGACGGTCGTTTACGTCACGCACGACCAGACGGAAGCGATGACGATGGGCGATCGCATCGTCGTCATGAAAGACGGCCTCATTCAGCAAGCTGACACACCGGATAAAATTTACAACGAGCCGGCTAACGTGTTCGTCGCCGGATTTATCGGGTCACCTGCGATGAACTTTATTAGCGGCTCTTTAGTCGAGACGGGCGGTAACGTGCACTTTAAAGCGAACAATGTCGACGTGGAGGTGCCGGAAGGACGGGCGAAGTTGTTGCGGGACAAAGGGTACGTCGGTAAAGACGTCGTCTTCGGCATTCGCCCGGAGGACATTCACGACGAGCCCGTCTTTTTGGAAGCTTCTCCGGAAAGCGTGCTGAAGACGAAGGTAGAAGTGTCAGAAAACATGGGTTCAGAGATGTACTTGTACTTAAGCGGACTCGGCGACGACATGTTTATCGCCCGCGTCGATGCCCGCGCCAACGTCGGTATGGGTGACGAAGTGAAACTCGCCTTCGACATGAACAAGTGCCACATTTTTGACAAGGAAACGGAAGAGGCTGTGTTTTAACCTGCCGATCCTTTAGGCGCCTCTTAAATAGAAACCGCGAGCTATTGATCAGCTGCGTCGGTAAAAAAGCACCGCCGTGAGGCGAGCGTTGGCTCGGTTTTGCGGCGGTGTATTAAGGTTGACTACTCCTCGAAAACAATTCCCACAGGAAGCATATGTCAATATTTTTGGAGCTGGCTTATTTTTTGGAGCAATAGCAGCCACACACCGAAATAGTGATATAATAGAGTGGCTCGATAAGTGAAAAGGCTATAAGGTCACTCGCAACGCGAGTGTTAAAAAGGGAAGTTTGGTGCGAAGCCAACGCGGTCCCGCCACTGTGATCACTAGGATGTGCTTGCAACCCCACTGTCGCCTTGTGCGTGACGGGAAGGGAAGGACGTCTGTGACGTGTCAGCCAGGAGACCTGCCTTATAGTTCTGTGCGGCCTTCGCGGAGAGGTGTAGCAGAGTCGTAGATCCTAGCGCCACGTGTAGCGCACGTGCGTCTTTATTTCCATTGAGCCATTACTGGTGCTTCGTGGGATTGCTAGGTGGTACGTACCTGTTTACATAAAGTCCCCCGCGCGGGGATTTTTTTAGTTGGATGTCATGTCGTTGGATGTCGTTGGATGACGGTAGATTCTTTGCTAGATCCGGTGGAAGGAAGGGAGATACACGTATGTTTAAGTCGAAAAGGTGGAATCGGTGGTCACTGTTTCTCACCGCCCTCCTCGTATTTGCGCTGCTAATCGGGTGCGGAGCGCCAGAGGCCGACGAACAGGCTAAAGGGGCAAACGACGGCTCTAACGTGGAGCAGCAAGCAGGAAAACAGGACGGGAAGCAAGGTGCGGCACAGCAGAAAGGTAAGCAAAAGTCCAAGGAGGAAGACGCGCAAGCGGAGGGTTCGTTTCCTGTTTCGATTACGGACGCTCGCGATGAAAAGGTTACGATCGAGAAAAGGCCGCAGCGGATCGTTTCTCTCATTCCGAGTAACACGGAAATTGCCTTCGCCCTCGGCTTAGGAGCGGAAGTCGTCGGCGTCAGCGATTTTGACAATTACCCGGAAGAAGTGAGCAGTAAAGAAAAAATTGGCGGCATCGAGTTTGACGTAGAAAAAATAGTATCTTTAAAGCCGGATCTCGTCCTCGCCCACGCGTCGAGTGCCGACAGTGCCAAAGAAGGGCTTAAACAGTTGCAACAGGCGGGTGCGACGGTGCTCGTCGTCAACGACGCCACGACCTTTGCCGACTTGTACCGCTCGATCGAGATGATTGCGGAAGCGACGGGAACAAAGGCAAAAGCGCAGGAGATTGTCGCTGGGATGAAGGAAAAGCTGGATGACATGAAGCGAGAGGCAGAAAAAATAGCAGCGGATGAGCGGGTGACGGTGTGGGTTGAAGTCGCGGCGCCGCCGGAAATGTACACGACTGGCACGGAGACCTTCATGCACGAAATGCTCACTGCGATTAACGCCACTAACGCAGCGGGAGACGTGGAAGGATGGGCGAAATTTACGGAGGAGGACGCGGTAAAGCAAAACCCGGACGTCATCGTGACGACGTACGGCGACTACGATAAAGAGGCGAAGAAAAAAATACTTGCCCGCAAAGCGTGGCAGGACGTGCCAGCAGTTAAACACAAGCGCGTGTACGATGTCGATCCCGATACGGTCACGCGTCCGGGGCCGCGCTTAATCGAAGGGGTCGAACAACTTGCGGCGGTCGTCTATCCAGACGTCTTTAAGAAAAAGAAATAACGTTGCACTGGCGTATGGGTTTGCGCTGGTACTGCTCGTCGTCGCGATGTTTTTGGGAGTAGCGGTCGGGAGTGTCCCGATTTCGTTTGCGACGATCTTGGATGTGTGTGCCGCGCAATTTTTCCCGCGGCAGTTTGCGTCTGAAGCTGATCCGATGGTGGCGAACATCGTGTGGTACATTCGCTTGCCGCGCGTCGTCCTCGCCGCGCTCGTCGGGGCGTCGCTGTCCCTTGCTGGCGCGGCGTTTCAAGGATTGCTCAAAAACCCGCTCGCCGACCCGTACACGCTCGGCGTGTCGTCGGGCGCTTCCGTCGGCGCCGTCGTCGTCCTCTTTTTCGGACTGAGTTTGCCTTTGTTCGGATCGTTTACGTTGCCGTTCGTTAGCGTGATCGCCGGGTTTGTCACGTTACTGGCCGTGCTCGCCTTTGCGCGTTTCGTCGAACGCGCCTTGTCTGTGCAGACGATTGTTTTGACCGGGATTATTTTCAGTTCGTTTTGCGGCTCGCTCATTTCCTTAATGATCGCTTTAACTGGGGAAGAACTGCGACAAATTATCGGCTGGCTGTTGGGGAGCGTCGCAATGCGCGGGTGGGAATACGTGGCACTGCTCGTGCCCTTTTTCGCCTTTGGCGCGGCTATTTTACTTGCGAACGGGAAGGAATTGAACGCTCTTGCCTTCGGGGAGGAGACGGCGCAGCAGTTAGGCGTCGACGTGCGCCTGCGCAAGATGGCGATTCTCGCTGGCGCCTCACTGCTTACAGGGGCGGCGGTCGCCGTTTCGGGGACGATTGGCTTCGTCGGACTCGTCATGCCGCATCTGACGCGGTTGTTGTGGGGACCTGACCATCGGCACTTGTTACCGCTGGCGATGCTGCACGGAGGCGCATTTTTAGCGATGGCCGATTTGGCGGCGCGGACGATTGTCGCGCCGCAAGAGTTGCCGATCGGCGTCATTACCGCTCTGATCGGTGCGCCAGTGTTCGCTGTCGTCTTTTGGCAACAACGCAAACGAGGGAAGCAGGGATAACTGTGCTAACAGTTGAGTGTCTCACAAGTGGATACGGGGAAAAAACGGTCTTGCACGACGTGTCGTTTACGGTGGAAAAAGGGGAAGTTTTTGGCATTGTCGGGCCAAACGGCAGCGGTAAGACGACATTGCTCAAAGTGGTGGGCGGGTTACTCCCGGTTCAGTGCGGCGCCATCTACTTGCACGGGCGCCCGCTCACAAGTTACAAGAGTAAAGAGCTGGCGCGACTCATGGCCGCGTTGCCGCAAACTGTCGAGCCGTCGTTTGCGTATACGGTACGCGAAATTGTCGCCCTCGGTCGCTATCCTTACCAGCGTGGCATGTTCGCGCCGTGGACGAGAGCGGACGAAGCGGTCGTTCGACAGGCGATGCTGCAGACGAATGTACAGCAGTTTGCGCACTCTCCGTTGCAGTTTCTGAGTGGCGGGGAACGGCAGCGCGTGTTTTTGGCGCGCGCCTTAGCCCAAGAGCCGCAGCTGTTACTGTTGGATGAACCGACGAACCACCTCGACCTTTCCCATCAGACAGAACTGTTCGACGCGCTGCGGCAATGGGTGAAAGAGGAGCAGTTGACGGTGGTGCTCATTTCTCACTCCCTCGATTTAGCTAGTCTTTACTGTGATCGGCTACTGCTGCTCGACCGCGGGGCGGTGACGGCGCTTGGCACGCCGGCAGCGGTACTGGAAGAGGAGCGGCTGGCGCGCGTGTACCGCACGATACTCAAGCGGCAAGACCACCCAGACGTGCCGCGGCCGACGATTACGCTACTGCCGCGCGCCCACCGCGACTACAAGCGGGAAGCGTCACTAGACGACTTGCGCGTAACGAAGAGTGAGCGGTTACTTAAGATTGAATCGCCCGCGCCATTGAAACGGCTGTCGTCTGCCGCCGTTGGCGGGGGAAGCGGCTGGAGTCACACCTTTGTCACCTGCTGTGTGCCGTCAGCGGATCGCGTGGCTGTCGGTGCGGAGGACGGCCACCAGCCGGCTGGCGAGTTAGTCGGCTATTTACAGCGACTCGGAATTAACGCTCCGGAGAGGGAGACGGTTGCAACGGTGACGGCGGCTGACGCTGTCGAGGTGGCGAGCGCATGCCACGAAGAGGACGGCTTGGCGTTGCGCGTCGTCGCGTCAGCGGGATTCTCTGAAGTGGGAGGCGTTCCCGAAAGGGGGGACAATTCCGATGTGGTCGCCCTTTCCGATCGCCAAACAGCGGGAGTCGGGACCGTGCACATTTTCGTGTTCGTGGCCGGCGAGTTGACGGAGGTGGCGTTTGTGCAAGCGTTAATGACGGCGAACGAGGCGAAAGTGCGGGCGCTCGCCGCGTGTGTCGGGAGCGGCCCGCGATTGGCGTCGGTCACAAATGTATCAGCGGCCCCGTCAGAGGAAGAGGGCTCATGGATGCGGAAGGTATCGGTAGCGGGGACCGCGTCGGATAGCATCGTCGTTGCCGCAACTCAAAACGGGTCACCGTACACGCGCGTAGATGCGGCGACTTCTGTCGGTCAGGCGCTTGCTCGGGCGGTTTATCGGGCGACTGTGGATGTAGTCGCCCAATGTCGGTAAAAGTTATTACACAAGTCGCGGCGCCGTTTCGGATGTGTCATTCAAGCTTTATTTAAGCTAAAACCGACGAGATAGTAAGTGTGGGGAGAAACTTTATTAAGGCAATCACTTCGGACAAACTTATAGTCGTCATTGTGTAGGGGGTATATGCGTGCGTTTGTATACGAAAACAGGAGATAAAGGACAGACGAGTGTCGTCGGGGGGCGGGTGGCCAAAGACGATGTGCGCGTCACCGCTTACGGAACGATTGATGAGGCGAACTGTTTTGTCGGGCAGGCGATTACTCAGCTAACAGGGGAGCAGTACGCCGATTTGATTCCGGAATTGCAGCGTGTGCAGCACGAACTGTTTGATTGTGGCAGTGACTTGGCGCGGATTGACAGTGGGCGGCCTTACAAAGTGAACGAGGCGATGGTGACGTTTTTAGAAACGCGCATCGATGCGTACATCGCGGAGGCGCCCGAGTTGAAACGTTTTATTTTGCCGGGAGGAACCGCTGCTGCTGCGACATTGCACATCGCGCGCACGGTGACGCGCCGCGCAGAGCGCTATGTCGTCACGTTGCAGCGCGAAGCGTCGCTCAACGAAGTGGTTTTAAAGTACTTGAACCGCCTGTCGGACTATTTATTCGCCGTCGCGCGGGTCGTTAACGCACGTGCAAATGTGAAAGACGTCGAATATGCGCGCAGTGGAATTGTCTTTCGCGGCGGCAAGCGGCAGGCACGCGGCGGTAAGCGGCAGGCAAAAAAACGAGACGAGTAGTCGCTGGGACATACAATGTTCGAAAATATGTGGCGAACTGTTGGAGATTTGGATGAAAACGCGTTTTTTTTTGCCTGTGATAACCGGGTAGCAGGATTTTTTCGACGCGTGGTAGAACTTGTTGTGATAGAACTTGTTAACGCATAAGGTTGCGATACAAGGTTAACCCCCAACACTTACTGACGAAACGAGCGAGCTAGGACAGCGAAGAGTCAAGTCGTTTTGTTGCATACAGGGAGGAGAAGACGTGCGGAAACTAAAAGTTACTGTCGCTTGTAGCGCGGTGCTAGCGCTGTTAGTGTCACTCGTCGCGGGAGCGGTACCGGCTATGGCTGCTGTAGTGAACAATATCGCGGTGACGAACAATATCGCGGTGACGGACGACATCGCAGCGGCACACAACACTCCCGCCGCTGATGTAAACAGGGTGCGAAGTGATCACCCAGTGCGCGTCAGTGTGCGCATCGAGGGAGCGCGCGAGACGCTCGTGCCGGAAACAGACCTCGACGTGCGTGCGTTAGACTTGCAAAAATATGTGGCAAAAGGTACAGCGGCAGGAAGCAAACAAGGCGCTGACGTCAGTAACGACGCCCGTAACGACGCCGGTAAACGGGGCAGCGCGCGCACTGACCGCTCGCCAAACGTCGCCGACGCTGTCGTCAGCGCTTTGCAGCAGCGGGGGATGGATATCAAAGACTCGCAAGTGTTCGCCCTTGCGGAAGGCGGTAAACGCATCGCGCGGTTAGCCGGCCTCGCCGACGGCGGACACAAGAAAGAGGGTTGCTGGATGTACGCCCTACACCGCGACCGCGCCTCAAGGTCAAAAGGAACGGTTAAAGTGGGGGCGGAACCTATGCTGCTGCAACAATTAGACCGCGAGCTCCAAGACGGCGATTCAATAGTCGTCTTTTTCGCCAGCGATCCGGCCAAGACGGCGTATGCGTGGTTCGCGCCCGCCGACGTTGTGGCGAAAGTCGGAGAGGACGTGCAGCTGCAATTAAAGAAGGTGCCGTTAGCCTCGCTCGCCTCTAACGCAAGTAAAGGCAATCGTACCGGTTCGTCTACGAAAGATAGCCAATCGACAACGCCGAGTAAGACAAACGGTAAAGGGTCACAGCCGCTCGCCGCAGCGACTGTGCGCGTCGACGATGCAGGAGTCGCACATAAAGGCGCGCCGCAGAGGCAAAATGGTCCAAACAAGCCAAGCAAGGCACGTAAACTGCACACGGACAAAGCCGGAAACGTGACGCTGAACGTTCGCGCCCCGAAAACGTACCGCCTGTCAGTGACTGACAACCCCACCGACGGCAGCGAACGCATCATTAACGCATACGCGCGAGTAACTGCCGACGGTGCAGAGGAGATGTCCCAAGCCTTATTTGTAGTAGACGGGCTAAAGGAAGGAATGATTGTGAACGAACGACAGTTGCAGTTTAAGGTGACGCCGAGTGACGGGCATCCGCTCGATGAGTTCATCGTCACTCACAACGGCAAACATGTGCAGAAACGAGCAGACGATTCATATAATTATGAGGTCACGTTGGTGGAAGGTGGGAACACGATCCACATTGCCGCAAAAGGCGAAGCTGACGAGGAAGAAAGTCAAACGTATAAAGTCACCTATGAACCCCGAAAAAACGACGCGCGCCGTCTGCAACAGGCGATTGACGCTGCGAGTGCGTACGTGCTTAAGAACGGGGTGACGAGTGTACATACCGCCGTCGCCCTAGCCCGCGCAAGCAAGGCACTGCCAGACGATTACGCGCAGACGTTTAAAGAAAAACTGACGGCCGAAACGGCGACCGTCACCGACATGGCCGAATGGACACTGGCGGCACAAGCACTCGGGAAAGATCCCCGCCGCGTCGAAGGGCACGACCTCGTCGCTAAGCTGTACAACAGCCCGGCGGAAGCGATGGGAGCGCAAGGGGGGCGTGGACCGATTATGGCTCTTATCGCCCTCGACAGCGGTCAATTTACCGTGCCGGCAAACGCATCGTGGACGAAAGAGAAACTCGTGCGGCACATCGTCGAACAGCAGCGCGAAGAAGGGTATTGGACAGAGTCGCCAAACGACCGTTTCGTCAATTACGACTTGACGGCGAAGGCACTCGTCGCCCTCGCCCCTTATAAAGGGCAAGCCGACGTACAGACGGCACTAGATAAAGCTGTCGACTTTTTGAAGGCGGCGCAAGACGCACACGGTGGCTTCGCCGAACCTGCGGCGGATACACACAATCGCTCCGTGCGGACGAGCGATGCGACGGCGCACGTCATCGTAGGTCTTGCGGCGCTCGGCATTGACGCCGCGGGGGAGCAGTTTAAGAAAAACGGAACCGATTTGCTGGCCCATTTGTTCAGTTTTCAAAACGAGGACGGCAGCTTTAAACCGGTCGCCGACGGGGCGGTAGAGCGACAAGCGACAGCGCACGCCCTGCAAGCACTCGTGGCGTACGATCTTTTTTCCAAAAATAAGGGGTCGCTTTACGCCTTCCCCGCCAAAAAAGATAACCGTCAACCCGTACTGACCGTTCGCGGGCTGACGGACAAGGCGACTGTGTCGGCGGCTAAGCTGACCTTTACGGCAACAGCTGTCGATGCACGGGGGGCGGATCTCACACCTGAGGTGCGCCTAAACGGCAAAGTCGTCGCGGCGAAACGAGCGGGCGAGTACGAGGTGACGCTTTCCCGCGGGAAAAACGACATCGCGGTGAAAGCGACCGATGCGGGTGGGCAAACGGTACAGCAAACGTATGAAGTAACGTATACGCCGGTGCAAAACGATACACAAGCCGGTCCGGGGAAAACGAACAACGATAAAAATAAAGGTAAACCACTGCCTAATACGGCGACAAACGTGTTTCGCTTTATGGCGCTAGGACTAGGTCTTTTTGTAGCTGGATGCGGGTTGTTCTTCTGGCAGCAGCGCCGGGTGGCCATCGTCAAGCAGTTAGCGAGGAGACGGTATTTGTAGCGATCGAGTCACACGGCTGGCTTACGCGCAAAACAATCGCGAGGACAAAGGGGGTGTGGTGGTGAAGAAGTTGTCCATCGTTCTGATGGCCGCTGGCGTGCTGCTAATCGGTTACAGCGTGTACCAACTGTGGAAAATGGATACGCTGCAAGAAGAGGCGCTGCAAGACGCGGAGACGGTAGTTGCGACAAAGGGCGAGAAAAAGGGTTCTGCTGAATATTTTGCACCGAAAACAGGTGACGCAGTCGGTATTCTTCGCCTCCCCCGCTTGCAGGAATCGCTGCCGATTGTCGAGGGCGTCACGGACGAACAGTTGGCGCGGGGAGTCGGCCATTATGCGGGGACGGCGTTTCCGACTGAAGGGAATCAAATCGTGCTATCCGGACACCGCGATACAGTATTTACGCGCCTCGGCGAATTGAAAATTAACGATGAATTGGAAGTGGAAGTGCCGTACGGGACATTTACGTACGTCATCGAGCGGACGGAAATTGTTCCGGCAGACGATCGTACCGTCATTCGTCCGACAGCGCCTGAGGAAGTGTTGACGGTGACGACGTGTTACCCGTTCGGTTACATTGGCGATGCACCTGACCGCTATATCATTCACGCCAAACGGAAACAGGATTAGCAGCGGTACATTGCAGTACATTTATTTCAACGGTTACAAAAACGCGTGAAAAAATTGTACGGGCGGCGGAGCGCGAGCCGCCCTTTCGCGTGAGCGCAATTATCGACAACTGCTGCAGCAACTGGCAGCTGCCAGTTGCCTCGGACAATCGGTAGTCGCCATTAAAGGAGTAAAGCTACTACCGCGACTTTCATCTTCGGAATAGATTTGCTAACATCGGGGTAATAGAAACTGCACAGCAGGAGGACATCATGGTAGATTGCGTAACAGTAGAAGATCTCGTGAGACGGTTTGACTTACAAGTGTTGTGCGGCAGTGTCGGTTTAGATCACAAGTTGTGTATAAGCGATTTGTCGCGGCCAGGTTTGGAAATGGCGGGTTATTTTACATATTATCCCGCGGAGCGCATTCAACTGTTGGGGCGTACAGAATTGACGTTTTTTCAAAGTTTGAGCGCGGAAACGCGCACAGACCGCATGCAGAAACTGTGTCGTCCAGAAACGCCGTGCATCTGTATTACGCGCAACTACGAAGCACCGCCCGAATTGCTTGAAGCAGCAGAGGCGATTGATTTGCCGGTGCTGCGCACGGATATGCCGACGACAAAGTTCGCAAGTAAGTTGACGAATTATTTGGAAGTGGTGTTGGCACCGCGGGAGACGTTGCACGGTGTGCTCGTCGACGTGTACGGCATCGGCATTTTACTCGTTGGATCGAGCGGGATCGGCAAGAGTGAAACGGCGTTGGAGCTCGTGAAGCGCGGCCACCGCCTCGTCGCCGACGATGCCGTCGAAATTCGCCAAGCGACGGAAAACCGCCTCGTCGGCGCTGCCCCGGAGCTCATTCGTCACTTGTTAGAAATACGCGGCCTCGGCATCATTAATGTGATGACGTTGTTCGGGGCTGGCGCTGTACGTAACCATAAGGCGATTTCCCTCGTTATGCGGCTAGAAGTGTGGCAAGAAAACCGCATGTACGAACGGCTCGGGTTAGACGAAGAGCGGATGAAAATTATCGACACCGAGTTGCCTCTGCTCACGGTGCCAGTCAGGCCCGGAAGAAACTTGGCGGTCATCATCGAAGTGGCGGCAATGAACTACCGCTTAAAAAGGCTCGGCGACAATGCGGCGGTAGATTTTGCTCAGCGCCTCAAAAGTGCCATCGAAGCCGATGACGAAGTGGAATGAACAAGTCGGCAGAACAAGTCGACTAAACAAGCTGAATAAAAAGGCGTGTTGGAATGACTAGTGAGATAAGATACAATAAACGTCGAAGTCAATGCACAAGGAGGGGAACCGACACGTGTCACTTTTTTTAGCATCTACCTTAAACCCCGTCGCTTTTAAGCTCGGGCCCTTGTCCGTGCACTGGTACGGCATTATTCTCGGTTCGGCGACCTTAATCGGATTGTGGGTCGCCATTCGCGAAGGGCGCAGACTCGGCGTACATAGTGACGTTTTTCTCGACATGTTACTGTGGGTATTGCCAGCGGCGATCGTCGGCGCAAGGCTTTATTTTGTCGCTTTTCAATGGGAGTATTACTCGCAGCACCCGGGTGAGATCATTGCCATCTGGAACGGTGGCATTGCGATTTACGGGGCACTGATCGGTGCCGTCATCGCCGGTTATTTTTACACGCGCAAAATTGATATGCCCTTTTTGAAATTGGCGGACATCGTCGCTCCGAGTATTTTGCTCGGGCAGGCGATCGGTCGCTGGGGGAATTTCGTTAACCAAGAGGCGCACGGCGGAGAAGTGACGCGCGCTTTTTTGGAAGGGTTGCATTTGCCCGATTGGATCATTCGCCAAATGTACATCGAAGGGGCGTATTACCATCCGACGTTCCTGTATGAATCGGTGTGGAACTTTGCCGGCGTTTTGGTGCTGCTCGTCTTGCGGCGGTTAAACTTGCGCCGCGGGGGGATGTTTTTCAGCTATATTGCTTGGTACGCGCTGGGGCGGTTTTTTATCGAAGGGTTGCGCACGGACAGTTTAGCCTTTGACGGACCAGGTTGGTTAGAGGCGTTCGTCGACGCCATCTGGTCGCCGATGAGTCTGTTCTTCGAACCGGGTGCGATGGCTTACGGCAATATTCGCACCTCGCAATTGCTTAGCTTATTACTGTTTATTGCTGCGGCGGCGGTCATCGTTTTCTGGCAAGTAACAGGAAAAGAGAAACAAAGGTATACGGACTGAGGTGAAGCGGGGTTGGCGATGAAGGTGATTAAGCGAATTAGTTGGCGGGACGGCGTGCGTTCCGGTTTAAGGACGGCGTGGTCGCTCGGCAAAGTACTGTTTCCGGTCACGTTCGCCGTCGCGCTGTTGCAACATACGAAAGTGATCGAATGGGTAGTCGCCGCTTTTACGCCGTTTATGCAGTGGATCGGGTTGCCTGGCGAGGCGGCGATTCCGCTTGCGCTCGGCAATTTGCTCAATTTGTACGCGGCGATCGGCGCTGCGTTAACGATGGATTTTACAGTGAAGGAAGTATTCATTCTCGCCGTCATGCTCAGCTTTTCCCACAATTTGCTCGTCGAAGGTGTCGTGTGCCGCAAAGTCGGCATCAGCCTGTTCGCGATTACAGCCGCGCGGTTGACGATGGCGTTCAGTACGGCGGCGCTCATTAACGTCGTGTGGCACGGGGGCGCTGAGCGGGCGTTCACGCTTGCCCGGAGCGGAAACGAGACGGAAGCGATTAACGGCTTTTTTCCCGTTGTCGGCGATGCGTTTCAAACGGCTATGTACGGGACGCTGCAGTTTGCACTCATCGTCTTCGCCGTTATGATCGGCATCCAACTGTTAAAAGACTTGCGCGTCCTCGCCTTCATCTCACAAAAAATGGAGGCGACGATGGGCTTTCTCGGCATCCCGGGTCGCGGCGCGGTGACGATGGCGGCTGGCTTGCTCTTCGGCATCGCCTTCGGCGCCGGCGTCATTATCGAACAGGCGCGGGAGCAAGCGTTCTCCAAACGCGACTTGTACATTATGTTGCTATTTTTGAGCGGGTGTCACGCAGTTATCGAAGATACGCTATTGTTTGTGCCCCTCGGTGTTCCCGTGTGGGCACTGCTATTGCTGCGCCTCGTCGTCGCTGTCGTTTTGACGATCGCGGTAGCGCGCATTTGGCGGGGGCCGGGCATGCAGCGGGCAGCAGTGCCGAGCGACATACGCAGCTAGGTTGTCACCTACATTAGCGGCAACTTCATCTAGGCGTGGTGGCTTACACATATGACATATAAGACTGTCACGGCGGGGAGGTTACTATAAGATGCGTCGCACAGATCGGTATCCCGTCCACGGAAGCAACTCACTTTGGCAAGTGTACCGCACGGTCTCGTTTTGGAAAGTAGTCAAAAACTTCATCGTCATCCAACTGGCGCGGTACTGCCCGAGTTTACGCATAAAAAACGCACTGTACCGGCATTTGTTACGGATGCGCGTCGGCGAGCAGACGGCCGTCGCGCTCATGGTGATGATGGACGTGTTTTTCCCAGAAAAAATTAGTATCGGCAACAATGTGATTATCGGCTACAACACGACCATTTTGACCCATGAGTATTTGTTGGAAGAGTACCGACTCGGGGAAGTAACGATTGGCTCAAACGCGATGATCGGCGCGAACTGCACGATTTTGCCCGGCGTAAGGATTGGCGAAGGGGCGATTGTCGGTGCCGGCTCAGTAGTGACGAAAGACGTGCCGCCGCATACGTTTGTCGCTGGTAATCCGGCGCAATTCGTCAAAGGCCTCGACAAGGACAGAGGAAGCTAACGTCAGGGTACCATGTGTGTCATTTCTTGCTTTTGGAAACGCCATCATCGGGTCCGTATAGCTATCCCTTGCAAAACTATAGCAAAAGGTGTGTTGACGCTACGTTGACGGCATGGTATAATTTCCGGCAATAAACAAAATCCTTTAGTTTGCTACCATACTAAAGCGATGAGGGAGAGAGCGCGATGACTAAGCCACTCGGATTTGAAAAGCCGGTGGGCGTTCGCGATTATTTGCCGGAATCAGTGTACAAACTGCGCGTGATCGAGCAACGGCTGAGCTCCTTATTCAACAGCTGGGGTTATGAGGAAACGATGACGCCGACATTAGAATATTACGACACAGTAGGAGTCGCCAGCGCGATCGCTGACCACCGGTTGTTTAAACTGCTCGATACACACGGTCGGACGTTAGTCCTCAGACCGGATATGACGACACCGATTGCGCGTGTCGTCGCTTCGGTTATGCAGCGCGAGGTGTTGCCGCTTCGCTTGTCATACCACGCAAATATTTTTCGCGCGCAAGAAAACGAGGCGGGGCGCAGCGCTGAATTTTTTGAGAAGGGCGTGGAGCTGATCGGTGACGCTTCAGTGGACGGGGATGCGGAAATGTTGGCGCTAGCTGTCGCCAGTTTGCAAGTGAGTCGGGTCAGCTCTTTTAAAATAACAGTCGGTCACGAAGCGTTCTTGACTGCTTTTTTACGGGAGCGAATTGCTGAGTCGCGCGTGCGGGATGCGTTAAAGCGCGAGCTGCACGACCGCGACTACGTCGGCTATCGACAGCGCGTCGCCACTTTACCTGTTGAGGAAGAAACAAAACGTGAATTAAACGCGCTCCTTTTACAGCGCGGCGGCGAAGATGTGCTCCGTGCGCAGTTACCGCATTGTCGTTCGCGCGAGGAAACGAGTGCCTTGAACCATTTGCTCGCGTTAGCGCAGGCGCTAGAGGCATACGGGGTGACGTCGTTTATCACTTTCGATCTCGGACTATTAGGGAAAATGAATTATTATACCGGTATTTGTTTTGAAGGGTACGCCGAACAGCACGGTTTTCCGCTCCTTAGCGGTGGGCGCTACGACGCGTTACTGCAAAAGTTCGGGCGGCCTGCGGCGGCGGTCGGTTTTTCGCTCAAGCTGGATCGTTTGGCCGAGTTGAGTCCCGTGCTGACTTCAATGCCGCGTCGCTGCTTAATCGTATACGCACCCGAGGCGCGTATGACCGCCTTAGCGGCGGCGGCTGCACGGCGTGAAAAAGAGTGGCAGGTCACCGTACAAGTGTCGACGGCGTTATCGCCTACCGCCCTTAAGCAGCTGCGGTCGCGGTATGACGAAGTCGTCGTCGTAAAGGGGGAGGCCGATGAATGAGCTGGATGCACGGGCAGGCCAGTTGAGGCAGGCTGCGGAGGCAGAACAATTGCTCACTGTGGCGATGCCGAAAGGGCGTATTTTTTCCGAAGCCACGGCGTTGTTACGGCGGGCGGGTATGCCGCTGCCAGCGGATTTGAGTGACGATTCACGTAAACTGATCGTACCCGTTCCCACAGCTAACGTTTCGCTAATATTGGCTAAACCTACGGACATTCCGACGTATGTCGAATACGGGGCGGCCGACATCGGTATCGTCGGCAAAGACGTGTTATTAGAAGAAGCGCGGGACGTGTATGAACTGTTGGACTTAGGCATCGGCCGCTGCCACCTCGCCGTCGCCACCTTGCCACAGCAAGAGTCGCGCCCATTCGCGCGCGTAGCGACGAAATACCCGCTGACCGCGACGCGTTACTTTCGCGCTAAGGGACAGCAAGTCGAGGTCGTCAAGCTGAACGGGTCGGTCGAACTCGCACCGATGATCGGATTGGCGGAGCGCATCGTCGACATCGTGTCGACAGGGCGTACGCTGCGCGAGAACGGGTTAGTCGAAACGGAGACCGTATGCACCGTGACGTCTAGGCTCATTGCCAACCGCGTCAGCTACGGCATGAAGTATGAGGTGATCGATGCGCTCTGTCGGCAATTGAGCCGTGTTGTACAGTTGGCCGAAGATAGCGTGTTAGGAGAAGGTAGCGTGTTAGGAGATGTTCGGGAGGGGAATGTGCGATGATTAGACGAGTAGCGCCAGCGGCTTTATCGATTGAACGGCAAGTAGAAATAGGGACTGCCGCACAGCGACAAACGGTAGACGACATCGTGCAAGCCGTGCGCGAGTGCGGGGACGACGCGGTGCGGCAGTGGACTGCTGCGCTCGACGGCGTGGAGTTGGCCGAATACCGCGTCGCAGAGGAGGAAATAGCTCGTGCCCTACAGGCGACAGACGCGGCGTTGCTGCGAGCGTTACAGAAGGCCGCGGAGCGGATTAGGCGGTTTCACGAGCGGCAACGGCGCACGTCGTGGATCGAGCCGGAAGCGGACGGGACGGTGCTCGGGCAGCTTGTACGTCCGTTGGAAACAGTCGGTGTGTACGTACCGGGCGGACGTGCCGCTTATCCTTCTTCGGTGTTAATGAGTGTCATCCCGGCGCGAGTTGCAGGTGTTCAGCGCATCGTCATGGTGACGCCACCGCACAAAGACGGGAGTGTCCACGCAGCGATTCTTGCGGCGGCACACGTGGCAGGTGTCAGTGAAATATATAAGGTCGGGGGGGCGCAGGCGGTGGCGGCGCTCGCCTTCGGTACGGCGACGATTCCGCGCGTCGACAAAATAGTCGGGCCGGGTAACATATACGTCACACTGGCCAAGCGCGCCGTGTTCGGTACAGTCGCCATCGACATGATCGCCGGTCCGAGCGAGATTGTCGTGTTTGCCGATGAAACGGCGGATCCGGTTGCGGCCGCTGCCGACATGCTATCTCAAGCGGAACACGACCCGCTCGCCTCCGCCGTGTTGGTGACGACGTCAGCCGCGCTCGCGGATGCGGTAGAGGCGGAGCTTTCGCGGCAGTGCCGAGAGCTCGCACGGGCCGACATCGCTGCTGCGGCTCTGCGCGATTACGGGGCGATTTGTGTCGCGGCGAACGAGGCAGAAGCAATTGCGGTCGTGAACAGGCTGGCACCGGAACATTTGGAACTGCTCGTGCGCGACCCGTGGGCAGTGCTCGGGCGCGTACACCACGCTGGCGCCATTTTTCTCGGACACAATAGTCCGGAGCCAGTGGGCGATTATTGGGCCGGACCGAACCACATTTTGCCGACGAACGGTACGGCCCGCTTTTCTTCTCCACTCGGCGTGGACGACTTCTTGAAGCATTCGAGCGTCATCGCCTACAGCGCGACGGCACTTGCCCGCGACGCGGCACAAATCGTCACATTGGCCGAAAGCGAAGGGCTCGGGGCGCACGCTGCAGCCGTGCGGGTGCGCGTCAAAGGCTGCGAGGCGGGGGCACACAAGGACCGCGCGGCTGGAATGCATGTGAACCGTACGGAAGAAATGCATGGAACCGTAAGGAAGATGTACACGTGAACCGTACGGAAGAGATGCATGTGAACCGTACGGAAGATGTACACGCGAATAAAGAGGGGGGATTGCCGTGAGGAGCGAAGGAATAGTGAAAACGAAGAAGCAGCCGCCAGCGCCAGTGCAGCAACCGCCAACGCCGCGAACAGCGGAAGTTAAGCGGACGACGAAAGAGACGGATATCGCGCTTGCGCTCTGTTTAGACGGCAGCGGCGAGACGCAGTTAAATACGGGAGTGCCATTTTTATCACACATGCTCGATCTATTTGCTAAACACGGCCAATTTGACCTCAGCGTTACGGCTAAAGGAGATACGGAAGTTGACGATCACCATACGACGGAAGATATTGCGCTCTGTCTCGGGCAGGCGATTCGGCGCGCTTTAGGGGACAAGCGCGGCATTTGTCGCTACGGGCACGTTTTTGTACCGATGGACGAGGCGCTCGGACAAGTTGTCGTCGATTTAAGCAACCGCCCACACCTCGAGTTCCGCGCTTCCTTACCGAGTCAGCGTGTCGGTACGTTTGATACAGAACTGGTACACGAATTTTTTTGGAAATTAGCGTTAGAGGCACGCTGTAATTTACACGTCATCGCGCATTACGGTTCCAATACACACCATATGATCGAGTCGCTGTTCAAGGCACTTGGCCGCGCCTTGGACCAAGCGGTACAAATCGATCCTCGCGTGCAAGGGGTGCCGTCTTCGAAAGGGGTACTGTAAGTGATTACGGTCGTCGATTACGGGGCTTACCATGCACAAGCGGTGGCGCAAGCACTCAAGCGGTTGACTAGCGATGAAACAGTAACAGTGAGCACCGACCCGGAAGTCATCTTGCAGAGTGACGGCGTCATCGTACCGGGCGGGGGCGTTTGCGCTGTGGCGATGCGCGGTATTCAACGCAACGGGCTACGCGACGTATTGTGGCAAACGTCACTTCGCGGAGTGCCGCTGCTCGGCATCGGACTCGGCATGCACGTATTGTTTTCCGAAAGTGAGGAACACGGGCTGCACCGCGGTCTCAATTTACTTCCCGGTTGTGTGGAGAAATTACCCGTTCCCCACGTCGGTTGGAACGCTCTAGCCATCGCTCAAGCGCACCCGCTGCTCGCCGGACTGGCAGGACAAATTGTGTACTTTTCCCACACCTACGGCGCGACTGTTGCCAATTACGATGAAACGCTAGCAATCGCGGACGACGGCGGGGGTATAGTCGCAGCGGTTGGTAGACATCCCGTTTACGGCGTGCAGTTTCATCCGGAAAAAAGCGGTGCCGCTGGAAAAAGGCTATTAGAAAACTTCGTCTCAATGTGCCGAAAGGAGCGGAAATGATGTTTACGATTTATCCGGCGATCGATTTGCGCGGCGGTCAGTGCGTGCGGCTCGTGCAGGGCGATTACGACCAGGAGACAGTGTACGGGCGCGATCCCGTCGCAGTTGCTAAGCGATGGGCACGCGAAGGGGCACAGTGGTTACACCTTGTCGATTTAGATGCAGCGCGTACGGGAAAAGCCGTCAACTTGCCGCAAATAGCGGCGATTGTCGACGCCGTCGACATTCCGGTACAAGTCGGTGGCGGCATTCGCGACCGCGCGCGCATCGAGCAGTTGTTCGCGCTCGGGGTGCAGCGGCTCATCGTCGGGTCGGCTGCCATTGACGACGTCGATCTCGTTAGCTGGGCACTGGAAGCTTACGGCTCGCGCATTGCGATCGGCATCGATGCGAAAGAAGGTTACGTGGCGACGCACGGCTGGTTACAGACGAGTGACGTTCATGCGGAAAAGTTAGCACAGCAGTTGCGGCAACGTGGTGCTAGGACGTTTATTTTTACCGACATCGCCCGCGACGGGATGCTCAGCGGGCCGAATATCACTGCCATTCGCCAGTTTGCTGCCGCGTCTGGCGGCGAAGTGATTGCTTCCGGCGGTGTAGCGACCCCCGCCCACTTGGCGGAACTAAAGGAGCTGGCGGAGAAAGGAGTTGTTGGTGCCATCGTCGGTCGCGCGCTTTACACTGGGGATGTCGTGTTGTCAGAGGCACAGGAGATGTTAGCTAAGGAATAGAGACGGCGATAGAAAGGACGGTTGACGATGGTTGCGAAGCGCATTATCGCATGTTTGGATGTGAAAGGCGGCAGAGTCGTTAAAGGGGTGTCGTTCACTCGGCTCCGCGACGCGGGCGACCCCGTCGAACTGGCGCGCGCGTACGACAGGGAAGGGGCTGACGAACTCGTTTTTTTAGACATTTCAGCGACGAATGAAGAACGCGAGACGACTGTTGAAGTTGTCCGCGACATCGCGGCCAATATCAGCATCCCGTTTACGGTCGGCGGGGGCATTCGCTCCGTCGCCCAGATGGAGCAATTGCTTCGCGCCGGCGCCGACAAAGTATCGCTCAGCACGGCAGCAGTGGAACAGCCACAGTTAATCGCTGAGGGCGCACGCAAGTTTGGCGGTCAGCGCATCGTCGTCGCCATCGACGCCCGATACGATCGGCAAAAAAAAGATTGGTTCGTGTATACGAGGGGCGGCCAGCAGCGAACGGCGCTGCCGGCGCGTGCATGGGCCGAACGAGCGGCCGAGCTAGGCGCTGGCGAGCTGCTTCTCACGAGTATGAACCGCGACGGACATAAAAACGGGTACGACGTGCCGCTGACGAGAGAAGTTGCGACTCACGTCGCGGTGCCGGTGATCGCTTCCGGCGGTGCAGGCAGTGCTGCTCACTTCGTCGACGTCTTAACCGACGGTAAAGCAGCGGC
Organism: Numidum massiliense; assembly: GCF_001375555.1. Taxonomy (NCBI): domain Bacteria; kingdom Bacillati; phylum Bacillota; class Bacilli; order Caryophanales; family Bacillaceae; genus Numidum; species Numidum massiliense. Next base: position 3,423,396 of record NZ_CTDZ01000009.1, read on the forward strand.
TGCACTCGCCGCATCCATTTTCCACTTCCGCGAAGTGACGATCTCCGAAGTGAAGGCACGACTTAAGGAGAAAGGGGTGGCCGTACGATGCTAACTGCGGCACGACTACCGGCACGCCTACGCTTTGACAGCAACGGTTTAGTTCCGGCGATTATCCAGGACGCCGCGACGAAAGAAGTGCTGACTCTCGCATATATGAATGAAACGGCGCTTACCCACACGGTAGAAACGGGCGAGGTATGGTTGTGGAGCCGCTCGCGACAGCAACTGTGGCACAAAGGGGAGACGTCGGGAAACACCCAGCGCGTCGTAGCGATCAGCTTTGACTGCGACGACGACGCATTGCTCGTGCAAGTTGTCCCGCGGGGGCCTGCGTGTCATACGGGGACGGTTTCTTGTTTCCGCGAAGCGGCGTATAGGGACAGCGAGGAACGAACAGATGCACCTACTGGAGCGACTAACGAGGAGCAACCGATATCGACAAAGGCAGCGAGTGACGACTTACTCCGCGTTCTGCGCGAATTAGAGGTAGTTGTCGCGGCGCGGGAGAAGGAACGGCCACAAGGGGCGTACACGACGTATTTATTCACTGAAGGACTGGACAAAATATTGAAGAAGGTCGGGGAAGAGGCGAGTGAAGTCATTATCGCGGCCAAAAACCGCTCGGCGAGCGAATTGCGCGCTGAAGCGGCGGACCTTCTCTACCACTTACTCGTTTTGCTACGCGAACAGCGACTCCCGCTAGCGAGTGTGCTTGAAGAATTACAAAGCCGGCAGCTACAGAGCGAGTAAAAGTAGCGTCGTCCGTGCTATAATATAACGAGATGAGAAAAGCGGATCGGTTGCTAAACCCATCCGCTCTTTCCATTAAAAAAACAGCGCAGAAAAAGGGGACGAATGGTGAAGGATACTAAGTTGTTTGCTGGCTCGTCAAATGCTCCGCTCGCGCGCGCCGTCGCCGAGCGACTGCAGGTCGATTTAGGAAAAGTACAACTGAGCCGTTTTAAAAGCGGGGAAATTTACGTGCACTACGAAGAGAGCATACGCAACAAAGACGTTTATTTGTTGCAGTCGTTTTCGCCGCCGATCAACGAACACTTCGTCGAATTAATGATTATGGCCGACGCGGCAAAGCGCGCTTCGGCACGCTCTGTAAACGCGATCATTCCGTACTACGGCTACGCGCGCCAAGAAAAAAAAGATGCTCCGCGCGAGCCGATTTCGGCAAAACTCGTCGCAGACGTGTTGGCGACTGCAGGCATTGAGCGCGTCGTGACGCTCGACTTACACGCGCCAGCAATTCAAGGCTTTTTTAACATTGCGGTCGACCATTTGACAGCGCTTGACATTATTACGAAGCGGCTACAGGAGATGCACATCGAAAAGCCGGTGATCGTCTCGCCCGACGCCGGGCGGGCAAAAACGGCGGAAAAGCTCGCGACGTACCTCGATGCGCCGTTTGCGATCATGATCAAGAGGCGTCCGGCACACAACGAAGCGAAGGTGACGCACATTGTCGGAGAGGTCGCCGGACGGACGCCGGTCATTATCGAAGATATGATCGATACGGGCGGCACGATCGTCAACGTCGTCGAAGGATTACGCGAAAAAGGGGCGTTAGACGCCATCGTCTGTGCGACGCACCCCGTCTTTTCCGACGGAGCGATTGCGCGGCTCGATCATCCGTACATTCGCAAACTGATTGTGACGGATACCCTTCCGCTACCGGAATTACTGCCAGACCGCTATGAAGTCCTCACAGTAGCGCCGCTCATCGCGCAAGGTGTAGAGATCATTCAGCACGGCGGTTCGATTAGCACGTTATTTCGCTCCGGCTCAGGTAGTTAATAGGCTTCTTGCCGTTCCGTCTACGCGTCGTTTTGTCTACGTTTCGCTCAGTTAACGGATCGCGAGCAATCTCGTTAAGTTGAGGCAGTGAACGGATTACGGGCGATTCTGCTCAGACCGTGGGTGGTGCCGCTTAAGGAGAGACCGTTAGCATTCTGTTCCAGTTCTTGTAGTTAGCCGACGGCAAATATGATATACTTTGGCCATACTATTTTTGGCGGTTGAAGAGTGGACAGACGTTGCAGCTAAGTGGCGTTAACGCTCCGACGTCCGCCTGACTGGAGGGAACCTTTCGTTGAATAAAAGAACAGGTGTCTCCCATCACTTTAAAAATGTCATTCGCCTGCCGATGGATGCAAACTTCTTTTTTGAACGGGCGGTTCATTCCTTAGAGCGGCACCATTACGATAAAGCGTTAAAATATTTCCGTTTAGCAGTGGAAAAAGAGCCTGCAAACCCAGTCAATTATTGCAACTTAGCCGGTGTTTTATCGGAAATGGGGCGTTTTGAAGAATCGAATGAGGTGTTGCGGCACGTGACGCAACACGTCGATCCGGATCTAGTCGAATGTTATTTTTACATGGCGAACAATGCCGCTAACATGGAAAGTTTCGAGGAAGCGGAGAAGTATATTTTGCGTTACCTGCAAGCTGACCCGGACGGGGAATTCGCCCAGGAATCGAGCGAGATGTTAGATATGATCGCATTGGAAATGGGACGAACCCCGCTTTCGCCCGAAGACGTCCCGTACGTCGAATGGATGGAAGCGCACGAACGGGCTCGTACATTGCTAGAAAACGGTCAGTTTACGAAAGCGCGTGAGCAGTTGCAAAAGCTCGTGGCAGATTATCCCGACTGTGTGCCGGGGCGGAACAATTTAGCATTGGCCTATTATTACAGCGGCGATTGTAAACGGGCGATCCAAGAGGCCGAAGAGCTGCTGTCCGACGCTCCCGGCAATTTACACGCGCTGTGCAATTTGGCCGTGTTTTACTATGATGCGGGCGCTACCGAGCGGCTGACGCCAATCGTGAACGGGCTGAAAAAGTGTATTCCTCTCGAGCGGGAGGCGCTGATCAAGCAAGCGACGACGATGGGAATCGTGCACGAACACGAAGCGGCTTACGACATGTTTCACCGCTTGCTGAAGTACGATTGGGAGGCAGAGCCAGCCTTGTTGCACAATGCGGCTGCGGCAGCGTTCAACACCGGACGGTTTCACATCGCCGAACGCTATTGGAAACAAGTCGAACGGGTCGACAGCACGGCAGGGATCGCTGCCTTCTATTTAAGCCAACTACCGCATTGGCGCGCGTTGGACAGTGCGCAGCGCCCGCGCATTAGTTATCACTACTATTTGCCCTTTGAGGAACAGTTTCGCGCGCTCGAGAACGACACGTCCCTCGAACCGGAGCAATTTTGTCGCGATCCGCTCATTCGCGCGTCGTTTTTTTGGGCCTTGCGCCACGGTGATTACAGTACGAAACTGAAAGTCATTCAGGCGCTCGGGTGGATCGGCGACGAAGACGTCGAAAACGTGCTGCGCGAGTTTTTGCTCGACAAAAAAGAAGACGACACGTTGAAGCGGATTGCCCTCTTCGTCTTGCGGCAAATGCATGCGGAAGGCGACGTCGCCGTCTGGCTTAACGGCAAACAGCTCACTGTGAACCCGAGCGAGGTGTACGCACAGTTACCGGTGTGGCGCCGTTCTTGGCAAGCGGTCATCGACAGCGCGCTGCGCGGGATGGAACTCGATTACGATGTCATCCAGCAACACGATGTGGAGGCGTTGTGGCTCGAGTACTTGCACAAAGTTTACCCGGACGTTCCGACGATCCGCAAAGCGGAAGGTTGGGCGGCAGCGCTCGAATATTTGGTCGCCCGCATGTACGGGCACGCGATTACACAAGGAGAAATTGCCGCGAAGTACGCCGTTTCCCCGGCGACAGTCGGACGCCACGCCCGGGACATCGAAGCCGTCTGCGGCGTTTTTCACCGCATGGCGTACCGAGTCGCCTTTCCGTTTCACGACAACGGGAAGTAAAACGTAAGCAAACGCCACCTTTTCATGTAAATATTGGATGTTAAGCATAGGTGTCCCCTGTGCTTTTTTCCTTTTTTGCGATAAGATTGAACCACGGGAAACTAAATCGTTGGGTGGTAACGACAAAGTGGAGAGAGAAGTTAACCTACTTATTATTACAGGCATGTCTGGCGCAGGTAAAACAGTTGCCGTGCAAAGCTTAGAAGACTTAGGTTTCTTTTGTGTCGATAACTTGCCGTCCCAGTTAATACCGAAGTTTGCAGAACTGATCGAGCAGTCGGACGGCAGAATCGGCAGGGTGGCGCTCGTCATCGACTTGCGCAGCCGCGAGTTTTTTCACTCGCTCATCGCGTCGATTGACTCGCTCGCGGCGCACCCACACATTCACTATCAAATCTTGTTTTTAGACGCGGACGACGGCGCGCTCGTGCGCCGCTATAAAGAGACGCGCCGGCGCCATCCGCTGTCGCAGCAGAGCTCTCTCTTAGACGGGATCCAAGAAGAACGAACGATGTTAGAGGAAATTAAAGGACGGGCCCACCAAATTATCGATACATCGCACTTGCGCCCGGCGCAACTAAAAGAAAAAATTACGGCGTTCTTTACCGGCGAAGAACAAAACCGACTCTCGATCACCTTTATGTCTTTCGGGTTTAAATACGGTGTGCCGATCGACGCGGACCTCGTGTTCGACGTGCGCTTTTTGCCAAACCCGCATTATGTCGATTCGCTTAGGCCGCTTACCGGTAAAGAACGCGATGTGTATGAATATGTATTAAAGTGGGCAGAAACGAAGCAGTTTTTGCAGCGGTTGACCGACTTACTCACCTTCCTGTTTCCGCACTACCAACGGGAAGGAAAGACGCAGCTCGTCGTGGCGATCGGTTGTACAGGCGGCAAACACCGTTCGGTAGCACTCGCTGAATATTTACACAGTCAGTACGAGGAACAGTTGCACGCGTCGGTCCATCACCGCGATTGGAAGAAAGATCACTAGTAAAAGAGGTGGCACGATGCCAAACACCTTTAATACATCGCCGAAAGTAGTCGCGATTGGCGGGGGAACGGGGCTGTCGGTTATGCTGCGCGGTCTGAAGCAGTACGATCTCGACCTAACCGCCATCGTGACTGTCGCTGACGACGGCGGCAGTTCCGGTCGCCTGCGCTCAGAACTGAAGATGCCGCCACCTGGCGACATTCGCAATGTGCTTACCGCTCTAGGCGGCGCAGAACCCCTTCTACAGCAGTTGTTGCAGTACCGTTTTAAAAACGGGAATGGACTTGCGGGGCACAGTTTAGGCAACCTTATCCTGGCGGCGATGAAAGACATTACGGGCGATTTCGTGACGGCCATTCAAGAAATGAGCCGCGTGCTCGCCGTGCGCGGGCAAGTGCTGCCGGCGTCGGAAGAAGACGTTGTGCTCAAGGCTGAGATGGCGGACGGCACCGTCGTGAGTGGCGAATCGAATATCCCGCGCTACGGCGGGCGCATTAAACGCGTGTTTTTGGAACCGCCTGAGCCAAAACCACTGCAGGCGGCGATTACAGCGATTGGTGAGGCAGACGCGATCGTCATCGGACCGGGAAGTTTATACACGAGCATTCTTCCTAACTTATTGGTGAACGATATGGCTACAGCGATTCGCGCGGCGGATGCGCTAAAACTGTACGTGTGCAACATTATGACGCAACCGGGAGAAACCGACGACTTTCAGGTGAGTGATCACGTGCGCGCCCTTCAGGAGCACGTCGGTGCTAGTTTGTTCGACTACGTCCTCGCCAACGACAACGAACCGCCGCCCGATGTCGTCGCTCGATACCGGGAAAAGGGCGCGACCGTCGTCCATTTAGACGAAGACGAGGTCAAACAGATGGGGTACGGGGTCATCGTCGATCACTTTTGGCAGTATGAAACGTATTTGCGTCACCATACGGGTCGTTTAAGTGCGCGCATTGTCGATCTCATTCGCGCATCGTCGCCTTCCCACGCAGTCGAAGGAAAGATGAATCAAACGTGTACCGAACGCCCGGGGGATGCTAGAGGGTGTACAGTAGAGGGGTGAACGAGCATGTCTTTTGCCTCGGATACGAAAAAAGAGCTGACGCAAATCGATGCGTCTCCGTGTTGCCAGCGTGCCGAGTTGTCGGCGATCGTGCGTATGAATGGCACGTTACAACTGCACGGCGGGCGGATAACGTTAGAAGTGCGCACGGAGAACGCTGCGATTGCGCGACGCATTTATACACTGTTAAAAAACTTGTTTAGCGTCCAAGCTGAACTGTTGGTACAACGCAAAATGCGCCTGAAAAAAAATAACGTGTACCTCGTACGCCTCCCGGGGCGCGGGATGGAGTTGTTAAAAAGCTTGCTGATCGTCGGTGACGAGGGCGAGTACATTCACGGCATCGACGAGGAGCTCGTCGGTGAGACACACTGCGCAGGGGCTTATCTCAGAGGCGCCTTTTTGGCCGGCGGCTCGGTAAACAATCCGGAAAGTGCTTCCTACCATTTGGAACTGGCGTCACTGTACGAAGAACACAGTCAAGCGCTTTGTAACTTGTGTAATTCGTTTCAACTAAACGCGAAGTTGATCGAACGCAAAAACGGCCACGTCGTCTACATTAAAGAAGGCGAAAAAATAACGGAGTTTTTTAGTCTTGTCGGCGCGCACCGCGCCTTACTTACGTTTGAGGACGTGCGCATCGTGAAAGACATGCGCAATTCCGTAAATCGCATTGTCAATTGTGAAACGGCGAATTTAAACAAAACGATTAGCGCAGCGATGCGTCAAGTGGAAAATATTCGCCTCATAGAGGAGTCGATCGGTCTCGACCAGTTACCACCGCGCCTTAAGCAGGTGGCAGAGGTCCGTTTAAGACATCCGGATATGAGCCTGAAAGAACTTGGTGAGCGCCTACCAGGCGAAAAAGTGAGTAAATCGGGTGTCAACCACCGATTACGAAAGTTGGAACAGATTGCTGACAACTTGCGAAAAAAGAGTAATCCGGGGTAAAATCGTGTTATAATAGGACAAGTGACATTTGTAGGGGGATGAACGCAATGGCAGAAACTGCAGAAAAAAACGTTGTCGTTAAATTAAAGACGGGATTACACGCTCGGCCTGCCGCGCTTTTCGTGCAAGAAGCGAATAAATTTGCCGCTGAAATCTTTGTTCACAAAGGTGACAAAAAAGTAAACGCGAAAAGCATTATGGGCATTATGAGCCTGGCGATTAGTACGGATACGGAAATTAAGGTTTCCGCGACCGGATCCGACGCCGCGGAAGCAGTCGAAACGTTAGCTGCAATGGTTGAAAAAGACGAATAAACGTGAAACACATGGAAAAAGGCATCGCCCCTCAATAGGATCGATGCCTTTGCCTTTTGCCTTTTGTCGTTTATTTGTTGTCTGTTTATTTGTTGTCCGGTTTTTGGCGAATAATGTCGTCGACTAAACCGTACGCTTTCGTTTCTTCCGCGCTCATAAAGTAATCGCGATCGGTGTCCCGTTCAATTTTTTCCAGAGGTTGGCCGGTGCGCTCCGCCAGAATCGCATTGAGGCGTTCGCGGGCGCGCAAAATGCGTTTCGCGCGGATCTCGATGTCAGACGCCTGCCCTTCGGCACCGCCGAGGGGTTGGTGGATCATCACTTCGCTATTGGGGAGCACGAAGCGTTTCCCTTTCTCCCCCGCAGCGAGCAAGAAAGCGCCCATGGAAGCGGCCAATCCGACGCAAATCGTCGAGACGTCCGCTTTAATGAGTTGCATCGTGTCGTAAATAGCCATCCCTGCCGTAATCGACCCGCCAGGGCTGTTAATGTACAGCGAAATGTCTTTATCCGCGTTTTCTGCGTCTAAAAAGAGCAACTGCGCGATGACTGTGTTGGCGACGTTGTCGTCAATCGCACTGCCGAGAAAAATGATGCGATCTTTGAGCAAACGCGAATATATATCGTAGGCGCGTTCGCCGCGGTTCGTTTGCTCGATCACTGTTGGAACTAACGTCATATGTGGAACCCCCTCAATAGTTTGTCATCTTTCCTGTTCTTATTGTAACCTTTTGTAACCCTTTGGTCAAGAAAGGTCAAACGCGTCTTAAGGCTGTAAATTTGCGATGGACGCGCTTCAGACGATGTCTTATGTAACGAAGTGGAGCTATTTTCTATTGTATACCACATTGTCGATTTCGATAAACGCGTTTGCGGCTGGGCGCGGCCTAGAAGCCGCCGACCGGTCACATACGCGAAGCGACTGACTGCCAATGACGGGACAGCGTACGAAGCGCTTCAAATGAGAAAAGCCAACCGCGGAGAACGCAGTTGGCTAATTACTGTTGGCGCGCCTACCAGGATTCGAACCTGGGCACCTGGTTCCGGAGACCAGTGCTCTATCCCCTGAGCTATAGGCGCATAAACGAACAAACATTATTATATACAAAATCCGAGTAAAAAGCAAGATGGTATTGCAGGCCGTTTTTGCTTATCATAAAGGTAGGTGATTGCGATGCAAACTGGCTTACATTTAGTGCAAGAGCAAAGACAACAATTGGTGATGACGCCAGAATTGCGCCAGGCGCTCTCTGTACTGCAGTATTCCGCCACCGAGTTAAACGCTTACTTGCAAGAGCAAGTGCTGGAAAATCCGGTACTCGATATAGCGGAGCAACCGGTGAAGAAAGGAGCGGGCGAAGGCGACGTATATGCGACGTCTTGGCACGGCGTTACCCGGTCGTCGCGCCGCAGTGAAGGCGAACTAGACAAGTGGTGGGAAAACGTCAGTGGCGAGCAGACGCTTCCCGAGCATATGGAGGAGCAGCTGCGCTTTAGTGAATTGGACGCCGCCGAACGGAAAATCGCGCGGTTTATAATTGGCCTTCTCGATGAACGAGGGTATATAAACATTTCTGTCCAGGATATATGTAAACGTTTTGATATTGAGGGAGTAGACGCGGAACGCGTGATCCACACGTTGCAGCAGTTTGAACCGGCAGGTATTTTTGCCCGCAATTTACAGGAATGCCTCTTACTGCAAATTGCTCGACAAAACGATCCTCATCCGCTACTCGCGGAAGTCGTCAAGCACCATTTGCAGCAGCTAGCAGATGGTAAGTGGCAACAAGTGGCGCGCGCACTTGACTGTGAATCGAGCGAGTTGCAACAAGTCGTCGAGGCGCTGCGGCGGCTAGATCCGAATCCAGGGTTGCAGTTGATCCACAAACCCGGCAACTACGTCATTCCTGATGTCGTGATCGAAGAGGTGAACGGAACGTACGTCATCACGGTGAACGATTATTACGGTGAGCGGCTACGCATTCATCCGGAATACGAACCGCTCAGACATACGTCCGCGCAGCACTCGAAACAAGTGGCCGATTACTTACACGACCGGTTTCAAGCAGCTGACTGGCTGTTCCGAAGTTTGGAATCGCGGCGGCAGACATTGTTAAACATTACGCGCGTTATTCTCGAGTACCAACAACAATTTTTTAAACAAGGGATCGCCTTTTTGCGCCCGATGACACTCCTCGACGTAGCGGAGCGGCTCGAGGTGCACGAATCGACCGTCAGTCGCGCGATCCGCAATAAATACATGCAAACGCCGCGCGGGCTCGTCCTATATAAAACGTTATTTTCTAGTGGCCTAAAGACAGTCGGTGGCGGTGAGACGTCGCGCGAAGGGGTCAAACAACAAATTAAAGAGATGGTACAAACGGAAAACAAACAGCGCCCCTTTTCCGACGAACAATTGGCGCGCGCTCTAAAAAGTAAAGGTGTAAAAATATCACGACGCACGGTGGCGAAATACCGAGAAGAGCTAATGATTCCTTCCTCGACGAAGCGTCGCCGCCTTGGCTAAAACGCTTTACTTAATTAAAATATATACTATTCGTGGACGTTACGTGTCTATTTTGCAAAACAGCTTGCATAAGTTGCGTCAAGTTAGCTAAAATAATGGTGTGACGTATTCGTCCACTTTTTTTACGTCCCGTGGGACATTATACGATACGCGGGACTATATCCGACCCGAGGGGAGAAAAGCATGGAGCAACTGTTGGCAATGCAAAAGCAGCTCCTGCCCGATTTACTCGATGTGATGCACACGCGGTATAACGTGCTCCATCACATCCGCCTGATGCAACCGATCGGGAGAAGGAATTTGGCTGCTGCGATGCCGATGACCGAACGCGTTCTCCGCCGCGAAGTCGATTTTCTCAAAAGCCAACAGTTAATCCAAACGGCGAGTATCGGGATGCGCTTGACGTCGGAAGGCGAGGAGCTTCTCGAAGGGATGGAGCCGTTGATCAAACGGTTGTTCGGCTTAGGGGAGATTGAGGAGGAAGTAGCCGCCGCATACGGTTTGACCGACGTCGTCATCGTTCCCGGCGACTCCGACGAATCGCCTGTTGTGAAGAAGGCGTTAGGCCGCGCAGGTGCACATATGCTCGCGTCTAAGGCGCGCAAAGGGGACGTCATCGCCGTCAACGGGGGAACGACAGTCGCTACCGTTGCGGAAATGCTGACGGCAACCTCGACGTTAAAAGAAACAGTGTTCGTACCAGCGCGGGGAGGACTAGGGGAAGCGGTCGAGTTGCAGGCGAGTTACCTCGCGTCCTCGATGGCAAAAAAGACGGGTGCTTCTTACAAGTTAATGCACATTCCGGAACAGATGAGCGAAGAGACGTATCATTCGTTAATGAATGAGCCGCACACGCAGGAAGTCCTGCAACTGTTGCACCGCGCCCGCATCGTCGTACACGGCATCGGCGATGCGCTAGCGATGGCTAGAAGGCGTAAAGTATCGCGGCAACGCATTGAAAAACTGTTGGCGGGTCACGCAGTCGGGGAGGCATTCGGGTACTATTTTGATCGATGGGGCAAGTTAGTTTACCGCATGCAGACGACAGGACTGCAACTTGAGGACGTGCGTCAAGCAGACATCGTCATTGCCGTCGCAGGCGGAAAAAGTAAGGCAGCTGCCATCGCTTCAGTCTGTCGTGGGGGCAATGGCGACATTCTCGTCACAGATGAAGCAGCAGCGCGACAAATGATACATCTTTATAAAAGTGAACCACACTTAGGAGGATGAAACATTATGGCAGTAAAAGTAGCAATAAACGGTTTTGGTCGCATCGGGCGTCTCGTCTTTCGCGCCGCACTCAAACGGGACGACATGGAAATCGTCGCAATTAACGATTTGACCGATGCAAAAACGCTAGCACACTTACTTAAATACGACTCCGTCCACGGCATTCTCGACGCCACAGTAGACGCGAAGGACGGGGCGATCGTCGTCGACGGTAAAGAAATTAAAGTACTGTCCGAACGCGATCCGGCACAATTGCCGTGGGGCGACCTCGGCGTCGAATACGTCGTCGAATCGACCGGCCGCTTCCGCAAGCGCGTCGATGCCGCCAAACATATCGAAGCAGGTGCGAAAAAAGTCGTTATCTCTGCACCGGCTGGCGATGCCGACTTGACGATCGTCATGGGCGTCAACGAAGAGCAGTACGATGCTGCGAAACACGACGTTGTCTCTAATGCTTCTTGTACGACGAACTGCTTGGCTCCGTTCGCTAAAGTGTTACAAGAAAACTTCGGGATCAAGCGCGGCTTGATGACGACTGTCCACTCATACACGAACGACCAACAAATTTTGGACCTCCCGCACAAAGACTTGCGGCGGGCGCGTGCAGCGGGCGAATCGATCATTCCGACGACGACCGGTGCCGCCGCAGCTGTCGGCCTCGTCTTGCCAGAACTTAATGGTAAACTGAACGGTTTCGCGATGCGCGTCCCGACCCCGAACGTGTCCGTCGTCGACCTCGTCGCCGAATTGGAAAAGGACACGACGGTCGAAGAGGTAAACGCCGCGCTGAAAGCTGCCGCTGAAGGGGAACTGAAAGGCATTCTCGGCTACTCCGAAGAGCCGCTCGTGTCCAAAGACTACAACGGCAACTCTAACTCCTCAATCATTGACGCGCTGTCGACGATGATCATCGGCGACAACCTCGTCAAAGTCGTCTCCTGGTACGACAACGAATGGGGTTACTCCGAGCGGTGTGTTGACCTCATCGCCCACATGGAAAAATAAGCTTAACTGTCACATACTTTCGCTGCTTAAGGATGCGTTCAAGAGGCGCTGTTACCGGCGTATGGTAGACCTTTAGTCGCTTTTTGAACAACTTAATGACAGCGGGATATAAGAGGGAGGAGATGGGATGTCTCCTCTTTCCTTTGATCACAAGTTAGTACGAGACGTTTTAGTTAGACAACACACAGGCGGGCAATGATCCGAAAAACCGTCCAAAGGATCAACTCTTACATTACGAGGAGGACTTCCCATGGAAAAGCAATCCGTTCGCGACATCGACGTACACGGCAAGCGCGTGTTTTGCCGCGTCGACTTTAACGTGCCGTTAGAAGATGGCCGCATTACTGACGATACGCGCATTCGCGCCGCATTACCGACCATTCAATACCTCGTCGAGCGCGGGGCTAAAGTTGTTCTCGCCAGCCACTTGGGGCGTCCGAAAGGTCAAGTCGTCGAACAACTACGGCTCACTCCGGTTGCACACCGCTTGCAAGAGCTGTTAGGAAAAGACGTACAAAAAGTAGACGAGGCAATTGGAGAAGCGGTCCAGCAAAAAGTGGCTGCCTTGTCGGAAGGCGATGTACTGCTACTCGAAAACGTACGCTTTTACCCCGGTGAAGAAAAAAATGACGACGAACTGGCGCGCGCTTTTGCCGCTTTAGGCGACGTATTCGTCAACGACGCTTTCGGCGCTGCCCACCGGGCGCACGCGACGACGGCAGGCATTGCGAAATACTTACCTGCTGTCGCCGGACTGCTGTTAGAAAAAGAATTAGACGTCCTCGGCAAGTCGCTCGACAAACCGGAACGACCGTTTACAGCGATAATTGGCGGGGCAAAAGTAAAAGATAAAATTGGCGTCATCGACAACTTGCTCGACAAAGTCGACAACCTCATCATCGGCGGCGGGCTCGCCTACACGTTCGTCAAAGCGAAAGGACTGGACATCGGGAACTCGCTGTTAGAAGAAGATAAAATCGACTTAGCGAAGCAGTTCATGGAAAAGGCAAAAGAGCGCGGCGTACGCTTTTACATGCCTGTCGACGCCGTCGTCGCCGATCGCTTCGCCCCGGATGCCGAGACGAAAGTCGTCGCGATTGAGGAAATCCCAGCGGATATGGAAGCACTTGACATTGGTCCGAAGACAGCAGACACTTATAGCGAAGTGGTTAAAAAGTCCCAGCTCGTCATTTGGAACGGACCGATGGGCGTCTTTGAATTTGACGCCTTTGCCAAAGGGACGAACGCGGTCGCACAAGCGATGGCCGACACCGTGGCAACGACGATTATCGGTGGCGGAGATTCGGCTGCAGCAGTTGAAAAAGCGGGATTGGCTGATCAAATGACGCACATTTCGACTGGCGGCGGCGCTTCGCTCGAATTTATGGAAGGCAAAGCGCTCCCGGGCGTCGTGGCACTAAACGACCGGAAGTAAGTAAAGTAAGTTACGATGCTTTTTCCGAAGGGATTATGCAGATAGCTAGCGAGTTAGTGACAGACGATACGAGCCAGTGACAGTCGATCTAGTCAGCGACAGTTGACGAGCTAGTGACAATCGATCTAGTCAGTGACAGTTGGCAAATTAGCGACTGTCCATCCGATTAGTGACAGTTGTTGAGCTGTTACTCTGAACGGCAACTGTCATTTAGAAGGAGGAGTTCCTATTATGCGTACGCCCGTCATTGCGGGAAACTGGAAAATGTATAAAACGATTGAAGAAGCACAATCGTTCTGGGCGGAGATTAGTAACCGGCAAAAGCCGGAAGGAGTAGAAGCGGTTATTTGTGCCCCGTACCTCGCCTTACCTACTCTAGTCGACGCTGCACGCGGCAGCGGAATCGGCATCGGGGCACAAAACGCGCACTGGGAAAAAGAAGGTGCCTACACAGGTGAAATAAGTGTCAATATGCTTCAAGCACTCGGAGTCGGCTATACGATTGTCGGACACTCGGAACGGCGCGCCTATTATGCGGAAACGGATGGGACGGTCAACAAAAAGACGAAAGCATTACTCGCGGCCAATATTATTCCGATCGTCTGCGTCGGCGAACAGCTCGCTGAACGGGAAAGCGGCGAGACGAAACGCGTCGTCGAACAACAAGTGAAAGGTGCATTAGACGAGGTACCTGCAGAGGATGTCAAGCGCATCATCATCGCTTATGAACCTGTATGGGCGATCGGGACAGGAAAAACGGCGACCGCAGAAGATGCGGGTGGCGTGATCCACTTCATTCGCCAGCTGATCGCCGAATTGTACGATGCAGAGACGGCCGCAGCGGTGCGCATTCAGTACGGCGGCAGCGTCAAGCCGAACAACATCGCCAGTTTCATGGCACACGAAGACATTGACGGCGCGTTAGTCGGCGGGGCTAGCCTCGATCCAGCATCGTACTGGGCACTCGTAGAAGCAGCCAAACAGTAGGAGGTTACGACTATGGCAGCACCAAAACCGGTGGCGCTCATTATTTTAGACGGCTTCGGCTTGCGCGAAGAACAGAAGGGCAATGCCGTCGCGCAGGCACACAAGCCGAATTTTGACCGATACTGGAATAAGTATCCGCACGCGATCTTGCGCGCTTCGGGCGAGGCGGTCGGTTTGCCGGACGGGCAAATGGGGAACTCGGAAGTCGGACATTTAAACATTGGCGCCGGACGCGTCGTGTACCAAGACTTAACCCGCATTACGAAAGCGATCGAAGAGGGCTCGTTTTTCCAAAACGAGCGGTTGCTTCAGGCGGTTGAGCAGGCGAAAGAAAAGGGCGGGGCGCTCCACGTCATGGGCCTGTTATCGGACGGCGGCGTGCACAGCCACCAGCGCCACTTGTACGCGCTACTCCGCTTGGCGAAAGAACAAGGCGTTGCGCGCGTTTACGTCCATGCCTTTCTAGACGGTCGCGATGTCACACCCGACAGCGGCGTCGGCTTTTTACAACAGTTACAAAAAGAAATGGACGCCATCGGCGTCGGCGAACTCGCTTCAGTGCAAGGGCGCTATTACGCGATGGATCGCGACAAGCGGTGGGAGCGCGTCGAAAAGGCCTACAACGCTATTCTTTTAGGGGAGGGCAAGCCGACGAACGACGCGGTGCAAGCCGTGCGCGATTCGTACGCTGCAGGTGTGTACGATGAATTTGTCGAGCCGATCGTCTGTGTCGATCAAGGCGGCCAACCAGTCGGTGTACTAGGTGACGGTGATGCAGCGATTTGCTTTAACTTCCGTCCGGATCGCATGATCCAATTGTCGCTCGCGTTAACCGACCCCGATTTTGCCGGCTTTGTGCGTAAAAAAGTGGCGCGCGATCTGACGTACGTCTGTATGACGAAATACAGTGACGACATTCCCGCCCCGATCGCTTTTCCGCCGAACCAACCGCAGGAAACGTTAGGGGAAATCGTCAGCGACGCAGGTTTGCAGCAGTTGCGCATCGCCGAAACGGAAAAATATCCGCACGTCACCTTTTTCTTCAACGGCGGTCGCGAAGCGGAATTTCCAGGGGAGCGGCGCATTCTAATAAATTCGCCAAAAGTGGCGACGTACGACTTAAAACCGGAAATGAGTGCCTACGAAGTGACGGAAGCACTCGTGCCAGAAATCGAGTCGGAGACGCTCGACATGATTATCCTCAACTTCGCCAATCCGGACATGGTCGGCCATTCCGGGAAGTTGGAACCGACAGTTCGCGCGGTCGAAGCGGTCGACGAATGTCTCGGTAAAGTCGTTGACGCCATTTTGCGCGTCGATGGGGTGGCGATCATTATTGCCGACCACGGCAACGCCGACATGGTGACAGACGAAGAAGGGCACCCCGTCACCGCGCACACGACATTTCCGGTACCGTTCATCGTGACGAAAGAGGGACTCACGTTGCGCAGTGAAGGGATTTTAGCCGATATTGCCCCGACGATGTTGCAGCTGATGCGACAGCCGCAACCTGAGGCGATGACCGGAAAGAGTATGATTGTGACCACCGAAGACGAACAGAATTAAGGCAGAGATCAGCCTCTGAAGTAAAGGAAAATGCGTCGTCCTATGGTAAATGTTTTAAATTGGCGTGCGCTAAGCGCGTGATAATGCTGGCATATGCAATGTGATCCGATGGATGAGCGACAAACGCGTTACTGAAACAGCTGTTGCTGTTAAACCCTTAAGGAGGTAGTAATTAATGACGACAATTTTGGAAGTGTACGGTAGAGAAGTGTTAGACTCGCGTGGTAACCCGACAGTCGAAGTAGAAGTCGTACTCGAATCCGGTGCCGTCGGGAGGGCGATCGTTCCGTCGGGCGCTTCGACCGGTGCTCACGAAGCTGTGGAATTGCGCGACGGCGACAAGGCGCGCTACATGGGGAAAGGTGTACAAAAAGCGGTGGCGAACGTGAACGACATCATCGCCCCTGAACTCGTCGGCTACGACGCGCTCGACCAAGTCGGCGTCGACAAAGCGCTCATCGCCTTAGATGGCACAGAAAACAAAGGGAAACTCGGCGCGAATGCGATTCTCGGCGTTTCCTTAGCGACAGCCCGCGCCGCTGCGGACGCGCTCGAAATCCCGCTTTACACGTACCTCGGCGGGTTTAACAGCAAAACGTTGCCAGCTCCGATGATGAACATCTTGAACGGTGGCGAGCACGCCGACAACAACGTCGACATTCAAGAGTTTATGGTGATGCCTGTCGGTTTTGACAGCTTTAAAGAAGCGTTGCGCGTCGGTGCGGAAGTGTTCCACAACTTGAAAGCTGTGTTAAAAGAAAAAGGATTGAACACCGCAGTCGGCGACGAAGGTGGCTTTGCCCCTAACTTGAGCTCGAACGAAGAGGCGCTGCAGACGATCGTCACCGCGATCGAACGCGCCGGCTACAAACCAGGCGAGCAAGTATATCTTGCCTTAGACGTTGCCGCTACCGAACTGTACCGCGACGGTCAGTATCACTTAAGCGGTGAAGGGGTCACGAAGTTGACCGACGACATGATCACCTACTACGAAGAACTGATCGGCAAGTACCCGATCATCTCCATCGAAGACGGCCTAGCCGAAGACGACTGGGACGGTTGGAAGAAACTGACGGAACGCCTCGGCAGCAAAGTGCAACTCGTCGGCGACGACTTGTTCGTCACGAACACGAAACGGTTGGCGCGCGGCATTGCCGAAGGTAGCGGCAACTCGATCCTAGTAAAGGTCAACCAAATTGGTACACTAACGGAAACGTTCGACGCGATCGAAATGGCGAAGCGCGCTGGCTACACGGCTGTCATTTCCCACCGTTCCGGCGAAACGGAAGACACGACGATCGCCGACATCGCCGTCGCCACGAACGCTGGCCAAATTAAAACTGGTGCGCCGTCGCGTACCGACCGCGTCGCCAAGTACAACCAACTGCTGCGCATCGAAGACGAACTCGGCCACACGTCCCAATACGCCAGCACCACCGCCTTCTACAACCTTAAAGGTCAATTTAGCTAAAGCTAAATTGACATCCCGAGTGCTGGCGCAGAGCGGCAGTGCAACCTTAAAGGTCAATTTAGCTAAAGCTAAATTGACATTCCGAGTGCTGGCGCAGAGCGGCAGTGCAACCTTAAAGGTCAATTTAGCTAAAGCTAAATTGACATCTCGAGTGCTGGCGCGGAGCGGCAGTGCAACCTTAAGGGTCAATTTAGCTAAAGCTAAATTGACATCTCGAGTGCTGGCGCGGAGCGGCAGTGCAACCTTAAGGGTCAATTTTAGCGACGTCGAATAAGCTACTCGGCTGATATGACATAAAATAAGAGCTATCCTTTCTCCTAGGGAGAGAAGGGATAGCTTTTTTCACGAGGCAAAGTCCTCAAATGCCGTAACGTGTCAGCTTAATCAAATGTGAAAAACAATTTTTGCAAATACAGTTGACGCGATAGATTAAATAATTTATAATAGTGTTCAGTTTATAAATGATAGCGCATACATTCCCGTTAGGGGGAGAGACTTGCCAAAGAAAGTATTAATTATTATTGTCGCTGTGATTGCAATCGGGGGGATAATAACTGTGGTCAAAGCATATGAAGAGAAGGATTTTGTAGAACAGAATCGGGAAAAAATTGAAGAGCGGGTGCGAGGTTACATTACACCCTATAAGCTCGATTCGGATAATATAGAAATTAGGAACATCGGCAAACCCCTACAGTTGCCAACGGGGGAAAAAGTGTTCAGCATAGACATTGAGTATACGGGGTTCCCTTATTTCACTATGATTTTGAGAGGTAATGCGGATACCCTTGGCATGAACGAACCTACAGATCATATTATTGTTGAGATAGCCGACCATTGACTACTTAAGGGGCCTCGGAATTATTGATCCAATTCGTCCCGAAGACACAAAGGTAAAATATTTTGACACAAGCGTTGGACTTAATTCCGAAATAAACCGCGACCTAAAAAGGGCGTTTAATGAAAGTGACGAGACGATTAATAAGTTAAGGCAATATATTCGAGACAACATCGAGTTAATTAAGAAGTTGGATACGAACATTCACATTATAGGAACTAAGAAGGGCATTGATGAGCAAAAAGCCGGAGAAATAAAAAAGAGCTTATGAATATTCTACCCAAAGGAAAGTATTACGTTAGTTTAGATAAGGGACTTAAAGACAGGTGTACCTAAAGAAGGTCTTTATAAAACTATAGAAATTAAGAGAGGTGCCGGAAAATGACGAGGTCGTTTACGCCAGGGGAACACCAGCCTATAAGTATGGATGCTAGTTATTGGGCAGAGAACTATGTAAGAGAGGTTCAACAAATAAAAAGTGAAGCGGATATTGAAAACCTTAAAACAAATATGGTGAAAGAATACCGTAGGTATTTGAACGATGAAAGCATTAACCTCGTAGAAGGTGTTCCACAACATTGGAAAGACACCGCGATGGTCGGTATTAAAAAGTTAAAATGGGAATCCGAAACGGGTTTTCACGCCAATGCAATTACGAGGGAAAATTTCCGCAAGACGTTCGTATAACAAACACCCTACCTCAGCCGGTCGTGGACAAAGGTAGGGTGCAACCTCATAGGGATCGATGCCATTAACGCTTCATACAACTGATTTTTCAACTACTCACACGAGCATATACTAACCCATGGAGGCTGGCGACATGTTCATACAGATTTTTTTACTCGATCAGCTTTTGCCACCACACTAACACACACTAACTCAAGACACCCGCTTATTTGCGTGTTCATACGCCCGTAGCAGCAAGTCGACAATGTGCACGGCTTCCATCCGATCGGACAAGCCTTCGCGTTCGATGCCGAGCTTCATTTGCAGCAAGCAGCCCGGGTTGGCGGTGACGATCGTCTTCGCTTCCGTTTTCTTCGCCTGCGCCATTTTGTAGTCCAAAATTTGCATCGACATTTCCGCTTCAATAATGTTGTAAATACCGGCCGAACCACAGCAGCGGTCCGCATCGTGCATTTCCACGTAAGTCACCCCGTCAATCGCCTGCAGTAGCTGTCGCGGTTCCTTAAATGTCTTTTGCACGTTTCGCAAGTGACATGAATCTTGGTACGTCACAATTTGCTCATCGAGGCTTAACGGCAATTTATGAAAGTCGAGCTCGACTAACACACTCGTAATATCTTTAATTTTGTTAGAAAAGGCTTCCGCGCGCTCGTTCCAATCGGGATCGTCCTTGAGCAAGTGGCCGTAATCGACTAAGAAGGCGCCACAGCCACCCGCGTTCGTAATGATGTAGTCGACGCCAGCTTCTTCAAACGCGGCGATGTTCCGCTTGGCCATTTCCCGCGCCCGCTCCCGTTCTCCGCTGTGTCCGTGCAATGCGCCGCAGCAGCCTTGTGTTTCCGGGACAACGATTTCACAGCCGGCAACCTGTAACAGCTTCGTCGTCGCTTCGTTCGTCGGCAAAAACATCGTGTCCATCAAACAGCCAGTGAAAAAGGCGACTTTCTTCTTCTGTTTCGCGAGGGGCATGAGATGGCGTGGCCGCTGTTTGATTTCCTTTTTCTTCGGTACGGGTGGAAGCACTTTTTCCATTGTCCGTAAATTTTCCGGAAACAACTTCATAATGCCCGTCGATCGGGCGACGCGTTGCAACCCGGAACGTTGGTATAACCCTAACAAACTCGTCACGCCGACCATGCGCTCTTGGTGCGGGAACAATTTGTCGAACACGAGGTTGCGCACCGCTTTTTCCGGTAGCGATTTTTTGTTGCTCTGGTAAATCGCGTCGCGCGCTTGCTCGAGTAAGTGGCCGAAATTGACGCCGGACGGGCAGACGATTTCACAGGCGCGACAGCCTAAACACATGTCGATCGAACGCTTCACTTCGTCGCTCGGTTCAATTTGTCCATCTACGAGGGCCTTCATTAAGGCGATTCTACCGCGTGGCGAATGGGCTTCGTCTCGACCCGTTTCGATATACGTCGGGCAGCTCGGCAAACAAAAGCCACAGCGGGTGCAATTCATCAGTTCATCGTAGTCCATCTTTTCCTTGAAGTCTTTTTGAATGCGCGCCTTCTCTTTGCGATCCATCATTTTCTTACCACCACCCTGTTTCGTTCCGATTTGGCGAAGATTTTACTCGGGTTCATAATGTTGTTCGGATCAAGTGCTTCTTTAATACTGCGCATTGCTTCGATCCCGGCTTCGCCCACTTTCAAATGCAAGTACGGTAACTTCATCGCGCCGACACCGTGTTCCCCTGTAATCGTGCCGCCCATCTCTACCGCCTGCTGGAAAATTTCCTCAAACGCTTTTTCGACGCGGGCGATTTCTTCTTCGTTGCGGGCGTCGGTTAAACACGTCGGATGTAAGTTGCCGTCTCCGGCGTGACCGAATGTACAAATGTTTACATTGTACTTTTCTGCGATTTCCGTAATCGCCTTAACCATTGGCGCAATTTCTGAGCGGGGGACGGTGGCGTCTTCCAAAATCGTCGTCGGCATTAACCGCGACAGTGCGGATAAAGCCGTACGCCGCGCCGCTGTTAACGCTTCTGCTTCTTCGTTTGTCTTAGCGATGGAGACGTCGAACGCCTTGTTTTCTTTACAAATCTTGGAGATTTTCTCGATGTCGCGGGCGACGACTTCCGCGGGGCCGTCCTGCTCGATGAGGAGCACCGCCTTCGCGTCAGTCGGTAAGCCGATTTGCGCAAAGTCCTCGACAACTTTAATCGTCGCTTGGTCTAAAAACTCGAGTGTCGCCGGAATGATGCGGTTAGCGATAATCGCTGAAACAGTTTCCGCCGCTGCTTCTAAATCGTGGTACAGGGCGAGCATCGTTTTTTTCGTCTCCGGTTGGGGCACGAGTTTTAAAATCGCTTCGGTGATGACGCCGAGGGTGCCTTCCGAGCCGACGTACAGGCGCGTCAAGTCGTATCCGGCGACGTCTTTCGCCAGTTTTCCGCCGGTGCGAATGACGTTACCGTTCGGGAGCACGATTTCCAAACCGAGGACGTAATCGCGCGTCACCCCGTATTTGAGTCCGCGCAAGCCACCGGAATTTTCGCTAATGTTGCCGCCGATTTGCGAGATGTGCATCGAACCGGGATCAGGTGGATAAAACAGACCGACCGCTTCCGCCGCTTTGAAGACGTCTAGCGTAAATACGCCGGGCTGTACGGTCATCGTTAAGTTTTCTTCATCGACTTCCAAGATATTGTTCATATGTTTGAACAGTAGCACGATGCCGCCTTCGAGCGGGGTCGTGCCCCCACACAAATTCGTTCCCGAGCCGCGCGGGACGATCGGTACTTTGTATTTGTTGCACACTTTCACGATGGCGGCAACTTCTTCCGTGTTGCGCGGCGAGACGACAGCGTCCGGCATCGCTTGAAACCGCGGCGTCGAATCGTAAGAGTAAGCTAGCAAGCTCGCATCGTTCAGTTCTACGTTTTGCGAACCGACGATCGCCTCTAGTTCCTTCCTCACTTTCCCCTTAAGCATCGGGCATTCTCCTCGTCATAAAAATATTTTTTCGTTAGTCGTCGACGACGATGTACGTGGCGTGGATCGGGCCGTGTACGCCTACAATTAACTTCATTTCGATGTCGGCACTGTTACTGGGGCCGGATATGAAGCACACGCAGGAAGAAATGTCCTCCCCGCGCTGCTCGGCGTCGTGCAAGGCCTTCGTCGCTTGCGTCATCCGCGGCACAATCGTCTGCTTCGGGATGATGGCGATGTACGCTTTTGGCAGTAAACTAATCGAACGGCCGTGGTCCTTCCCCGTAAACAACGTCACTGTCCCTGACTCGGCGAGAGTCATGTCACTGAACGTTATGCCGATATCGGCGCGTTCGGCAATGACTTGGTTTTGTTTGCCGAGCGATGCGTCCCAAATGTGCACGTTATGCCCTTCTGACTGCAACCCGTTGTAAAAATCGGTTAATCCGTAAGCCTCGTTACGCGCATCTCGTGCGGCGACGATCGACTTTCCAGCGTAACCGTCAATCGTTTCCTGCAACGCGCGCGGGAGGTCGGCGCGTGCGGTCCGTTTAAAAGCAGTGTGAATAGCGGCACACTGCGCTTCCAGTACGTCGACTAACTCATCCACTGTCAGTCCGTCAAACACATCCCACTGCGGGCGGACGGACCACGTTGGACGCTGGAAGCTCGATAGCGAGCTTTCAGCACCCTTTATTAAGCGTTCCGTACTCGATAGCGGGCGTGCAGCACCCTCTAATGGACGTTCAACGCCCGGCGGGGCAGTACCTTCTATCGGGTGTTCAGCACCCGTTGACGGTTGTGCAGTATCGAATGACGGCTGTATTGCACCCGCTCTGCGTCGCGGCCGACCGAGGCGATGAGCGATATGGTCTAAAAACGGTTCGCGGTTGTGCACGGTCATCGGGAATCACTTCCTCGTTGTCTGTCTTTAAACCAGGCGCGGAACGACTGTTTACTCGGTGCGGGGAAGTCGCGAGAGGCAGTCCAACCTTTTAGTGGCCCTGGGCCGTTTGCGATCGTGCCGTTTTTCGTCCACGGTTTCAGCACAGGCCGCGCCAGTTTAGCACTCGTTTTGTACAGATTCGGATGGCCTGCCCACTGGGCAAAACCTTTCATCGCTAACTGTTCCGCCTTTGGCGCTTTCTTTTCCCGCTCGACGATCAATTGCCTATGGCGTACGAGGTGTTCGTGCAGCGGGATTTTTACCGGGCACGCCTCCGTACACGCGGCGCACAAAGTTGACGCGTACGGGAGCTCTTTGTGCTCGTCGTAGCCGTCGAGTAACGGTGTCAAGACGGCGCCGATCGGGCCGGGATAAATCGAGCCGTAGGCGTGGCCGCCGACGTGGCGGTACACTGGGCAAACGTTAATACAGGCGGCACAGCGAATGCAGTGCAGGGCGGATTGGAATTCTGTGCCGAGTATGTTTGAGCGTCCGTTGTCGACGATCACTAAGTGGTATTCTTCCGGTCCATCCACCTCACCTTCGCGGCGCGTCCCCGTAATCGCCGTCACATAACTTGTCAGTTTTTGTCCGACGGCGGCCCGCGTGAGAAGACTGACTAACACGTCGAGTTCCTCCCATGTCGGTACGATGCGCTCCATTCCCATCACCGTAATTTGCGTGTCCGGTAACGTCGTCACCATGCGCGCGTTGCCTTCGTTCGTGACGAAAGTTACGGCTCCCGTTTCGGCGACGGCGAAGTTACACCCGGTGATGCCGACATCGGCAGACAAAAACTCCTGCCGCAGCTGTTTACGGGCGAATAGGGCAAGCTCTTCCGGCTTAGACGATCGATCGTACCCTTTTTTCGCGGCAAACGTCTCGCGAATTTGCTCCTTATTTTTGTGCAGTGCCGGGGTGACGATGTGGGACGGCGGATCCTCGTCTAATTGCAAAATCCACTCGCCCAAATCGGTTTCGACGACGTCTACCCCTACTTCTTGCAGCGCTTCGTTTAAGCCGATTTCTTCCGTTACCATCGATTTGGATTTGGCGACTTTTTTCGCCTTTCTCCGCTCGATCACCTGTTTAATATAGTCGTTCGCCTCGGCAGCCGTCTGGGCAAAATAGACGTGGCCACCGTGCGCCACCACTTGCTCACTCAATTGCTGTAAATAATAGTCGAGGTTGTCGATCGTATGGGCGCGAATTTGTTCCCCGAGCGTACGCCACTCCTCCCAATTTCCGAGCGTCTCCGCCGCATTTAGCCGTCCGCTGCGGAACCGCCCTTGCGCGCCAGAGACGGCTTGGCGCATGAAATCGTTGCGAATCCCTTCTTGCACCCGCTCTCTGTACGGACTGTGGCCGATCTTTATACTCACGCGCCGTTTCCCCCTTTCAACTGTCGGTCTTTTATAATGACTCGTTTTCCCAAAACCTTTCCGTATACTGGACTAACCGGATGATCAAGGCTCATCGGTGGTTTAATATTTCCGTAATGTGGGCGACTTTCACATCTTTCCCGTTGCGGGACAAGCGGCCGCCGATATTCATTAAGCAAGCCATATCGCCGCCGATTAAATACTCGGCGCCCGTTTCGACGACGTGTGTCGCTTTTTCTTGCACCATTTCGGTGGAAATGGCCGCATTTTTCACGGCAAACGTGCCGCCGAAACCACAGCAGTCTTCTTTTAACGGCAGTTCCACTACTTCGAGTCCGCGTACGTGTTCAAGTAAGGTGAGCGGCGCATCTTTGACACCTAACAGGCGCGTCATATGACAAGACGGGTGGTACGTCACTTTGGCCTTAAAGGTGGCACCGACGTCGACAATGCCGAGCACATCGACGAGAAACTGTGTGATTTCGAACGATTTAGCCGCCAGCCGTATCGCTTCCGGCTCCCATTCCGGGTCATCTGCAAAAATATCCGGGTATTGCTTTAACATACCGACGCACGAACCGGACGGACCGACGACGTACTCGGCGTGCCGGAAGGCGCGCATCATTTGTTTCATCGCTTGCTTCGACTGTCGCAAGTAGCCGCTGTTGTAAGCCGGTTGCCCGCAGCACGTCTGTGCCTCGGGAAAGTTGACGCGACAGCCCACGTGCTCTAACAGCTCAACCGTGTCCTTCCCTACATTCGGGGAGATGAGGTCACACATGCACGTAATAAACAGTGAGACGTTAATCGTAGTCATCCCCTTTATCGTTAACGTTCGAGATTGAGGTAAAAACTTAAATACGTGGGGCAAACCTTCACTGCTACTTTTATCATAAATCGTTGTAACGACACGCGACAAGGGTTGCCCCGGCCATTCCATAAGACACATGGCACAAATTACCGAACGAAAGCTTACGGTTAAAATCGTAAAATAATAAAGTTGGTGTTGCTTATCGGCGTTGCTTATCGGCGTTGCTTAAAAGAAGCTGAGTAAAATAAATCCGCCGATCCCGACTAAGATACCGTAAACAAGTGCCGGTCCTAACGTCTTACGAATAATATCGCCTTCTTTCCCTGTTAAGCCGACAACGGTTGACGCGGCGACGACGTTGTGCACACAAATCATGTTCCCCGCGGCAGCCCCAATAATTTGCGCCGCTAACACGATGTTGACATCCATTCCTGTCTCGAGGGCAATGCTGTGTTGCACCGGAGCAAACGTCAGCGTCGACACGGTGGCGCTACCAGTAATAAACGCGCCGAGTTCGCCGAGAAACGGTGCGACGAAAATCCACATCGACCCGAACGCACTCGCCAATGCTTGTGCAATATATTGTGGCATACTGATAAGGTCGTTCCCGTTCATCGCCGAGTTCGTAAATACTTGCACGAGGGCGAGGGTCGAGATGAGGGCGAAACTGGCATTTTTAATCGACACTAACGATTCTTGCATTGCCTTCGTAAAATGGGCGAAGGGCCGACGTTGGATCCACACAGCGACCAATGCGGCGAGCACTAAGACGGTCCCTGGCGAATACAACAGTTCCCATTTGGAAGTAATGCCTTCGACACCGAGAATGTTACTCCACGTCAAATTGACCGCGTTCAAGGCGAACGCTTTCACAGATGGGATGATGCGGGTCATGAGCAACAAGGCGATGACGACTAAATACGGTGCCCACGCGGTGAATAGCCCCATCTCCGACTTTCCCGCTTTCAATTCAAAACCATCTTTTAAGGCGTCGGTCCATTCTTCCTTCGGTAATAACCATCCTTTTTTTGCGGTTAACGTCGCGACGACTAGCCCAGTGAGCGACGCTAAAATGGAGACGAACTCCGGACCGAAGAGGGCAGCGTACAGAAGGGCTGACCCGGTATACGTCAAGCCGACGAGTAACGTCCACGGCAAGAAGGCTAACGCGTCAGAAAACCCTTTCTTCTTCCCAAAAAATAAGGTGAGGACGACGACGAGAATAAACGGCACGAACGTTCCGGCGACGAGATCGATCGACGCGATTTTCACACCGATGTTTTTGTAAAAGGCGAGATCTGCGCCGGGCAAGTTACTTAAGCCGACTTGAATCGGCGTCCCGACAGCACCGAAGGAAACGGCGCTGCTATCGGCAATGAGTGCTAACGCGGCAGCAGCCATCGGGTTGAACCCTAACGCGATCATGAGCGGACCGGTGACGGCGGCAGGCGTCCCAAACCCAGCAGCGCCTTCGATTAACGACCCGAACAAGAACGCGACGATGACCGCTTGTACGCGCATATCGCCGGAAATGTTGCGAAACCCTTGATTAATTCGGTCAACGGCACCCGTATGGCGCAACGTGTTCAGCAAGACGATCGCTCCGAACAGGATTAAGAGGATCGTCATTGCTTTATGTGTGCCTTCTAACACCGACGCTAACACGATCTTTCCTTCCATCCCCCATACTGTCAAACCTAAAGCGATTACAATGAGTGCACTAAAAAACATTCCTTTAAGCGCTGGCATCCTAAAAATGACTAAGAAAATGAATGGGGCGATGATCGCGCTTAGTGCCACCAGTAGTAACATTGTGATTAATTCCCTCCACTATCATTTTAAAGTGCTTTCATCGAGCGTCAAAAAAACGCTCCTTTAAACAGATGACATGGTCAGATGGTTATCTGATGACTCGATGATAGTTTAAGTGATATTTTGTATTTCGTCAAATAAATGTTTCGTAACCATCGAACGGGACCTTGAATTTAGTCGACACTTGTGGTAAAGTTACGGAAAGAAGGTAGGTTCGGATGTTAGGAGGGGTGGACTGTGGCGCTCGCAATGAAGATTTTACTCGTTATCGTTTCCATTGCACTAATCACTGTCGTCGTGTTGCAGTCAGGCCGCAGTGCCGGTTTGTCAGGTGCCATTGCCGGTGGTGCTGAACAGTTAATGGGCAAACAAAAAGCTCGCGGAATCGATGCGTTGCTCAGTAAGCTTACCGTCGTGCTCGCGGTGTTGTTTTTCCTTTTGACGTTGACGATTGGGTTTTTTATTTATTAGTGGATAAGCTATATAGTGTAAATACGTGTACAAAAACAGCAGGAATAGGGCCTTGCTGTTTTTTTGTTTCAGTTGTGGGCTGTTTGTCCGAAAACCGTTAAGGTAAAGGAGGAGTGTCACTTGGTCGGTTGTTTACTCCTGCACGGATTTACCGCGAGTCCGCTGGAAGTAGAGCCGCTTAAGCAGTACTTAGAAACATGTGGTCTGTACGTGATCGCCCCTACGTTAGCGGGTCACGGTGAGGATCACCAGCAGACATTAGAAAATGTCGTATGGCAGGAATGGGTGAAAAGTGCTGAAGAGGCGTTAATAGATCTTGTGGCCAGATGTGACACCGTTTATGTGCTCGGTCATTCGATGGGCGGTTTAATTGCCGCGTACCTGGCGAACCGCTACCCGGTGCAGAAATTAGTGCTACTAAGTGCCGCTGTGTTTTACATTAATCCTAAACAGATGGCTAAAGACTTGGTTGAGGCGCTGCCCGCCTTGTTACACGGCGAGGCCAGTAACCAATATAAGCGCTACCGGGCACGTATTAAAGCGACGCCACTGCGCGCAGTGGCGCAATTTCGCCGCCTCGTACGGGCACTGAAGCCGGAATTCGCGCACATTCGCATTCCTACGCTCATCGTCCACGGTGGGTGCGACGACATTGTCGACCCAAAAAGTGCGCAGTACATTTACGAGCAGATTCCGATTGCGGAGAAACACATACACATTTTGCCGCAATCGAAACATATCGTCTGTCACGATTGCGAGCGGGACGAACTGATGGCGGTCGTCGGTCAGTTTTTGTCAGCCTAGCCGCCGTTCTTATAGCGCCAGTGCGGCATTGACGCGAGCAAGTCCGCCCGGAATATCGTTTTTAGCACACGTGAATTACGGGTATACTGAAAAGAAATGTATAGCGGGAAGGGAGTTAACAGTTTGATCGAAAAAGAAGACATTATCGCGTTTATGCGTGAAAAGGCGTATAAACCGTTGACGGTACAAGAGCTGGAGCAACAATTTCAACTCGAAGGGGCAGAGGCGTTCCGCAATCTCGTCAAAACGTTAAACGAACTGGAGCAAAGTGGCGATATTGTGCGCACGCGGACGAACCGCTACGGCGTACCGGAGCGAATGAATTTAATTCACGGGAAATTAACGGCTCACCCGAAAGGGTTTGGGTTTGTCGTTCCTTTAGACGTTGCTCACCCCGATGTGTATATTCACGCCAACGACATGAACGGTGCAATGCATGGAGATACGGTGATCGCACGTGTCAACAAACAACAGAGTGGGCCAAAGCGGATGGAAGGGGAAATCGTGCGCATTATTGCGCGCAATTTTAAAACGGTTGTCGCGACGTTCCACGCCAACCGTAATTTCGGTTTCGCTGTGCCGGACGATAAGCGGCTGACAGCAGACATCTTTATCCCTCCGGAAGGCGTTAACGGCGCTTTGGACGAGCAAAAAGTCGTCATCCAATTGACGGATTATCCGAGTAAGCATAAAAGTGCCTCCGGGGAAGTCGTCGAAGTGCTCGGACAGAAGGGTGACCCGGGCGTCGATATTTTGGCGATTATTCGCAAGTACGCATTGCCGGAAGCGTTTCCGGAGGACGTCGAGGAAGCCGCTAGCCGCGTGCCGGAACAAATTACAGCCGCTGATTGTGAGGGGCGACGCGATTTGCGCGAGCGACAAATCGTGACGATCGACGGCAGAGATGCGAAAGATTTAGATGATGCCGTCTCGGTCGAAGTACTCCCGAACGGCTATACTAGGCTCGGAGTGCATATCGCCGATGTCAGTTATTACGTGACCGAAGGTTCTGCCCTCGATAAAGAAGCGTATCGCCGCGGGTGTAGTGTGTATTTAGTCGACCGCGTCATTCCGATGCTACCGCGCCGCTTGTCAAACGGCATTTGCAGCCTCAACCCGCACGTCGATCGTTTAACGCTCTCGTGCGAGATGGACATCGACGCGCAAGGTAATGTTGTCAATTATGACATTTTCCCTAGTGTCATTCGCTCGAAAGAACGCATGACGTACGACGATGTGTACCGCATCGTGGAAAACGAGGACACAGCGCTCAGCGATCGCTACCGCGAACTCGTCCCAATGTTTCAGTTGATGAAACAATTGGCACAGACGCTTCGGAAAAAACGGATTGCCCGCGGCGCGATCGATTTCAATTTCACCGAGGCAAAAATTGTCGTCGATGAGGAAGGGAAGCCACAAGATATCGTTCCGCGGCCGCGTACGATTTCCGAACAAATTATCGAGGAATTCATGCTAGTAGCGAACGAAACGGTGGCCACACACTGTTTTTGGCTCAACGTGCCGTTCGTCTACCGCATTCACGAACACCCGAACAGTGAAAAGCTGCAGACATTCCTTGAATTTGTTACGCACTTTGGCTTTACGGTGCGCGGGAAGGCGGACGACATGCATCCGCGGGCATTACAACAGTTACTGGAAACGATTAGCGGGGAGCCGGAAGAATCGGTCATTAGCCGCGTGTTGCTGCGCTCGATGCAGCAAGCGCGTTACGAGGCGCACAACGTCGGCCATTACGGCTTAGCTGCCGAACATTACACGCACTTTACGTCGCCGATTCGCCGCTACCCAGACCTAGTCGTGCATCGGATGATGCGCGAATTGATCAGAAACGATAACCAGTTGCCGGCGAAGCGAAGTGGCTATTGGCAGGAACAGTTGCCGGACATCGCCGAGCAGTCGTCGCAGCGCGAACGGGTGGCCGTTGACGCGGAACGGGAAACAGATGACTTGAAGAAAGCGGAATACATGTTAGACAAGGTCGGGGAGGAATACGTTGGCGTCATTAGCGGTGTCACTTCCTTCGGACTGTTTGTCGAGCTGGAAAACACAGTGGAAGGAATGGTCCACGTCAGCTACATGGTGGATGACTACTACCATTTTGTGAACGAGCAGCAACTGCTCGTCGGCGAGCGCACGGGTCAACAGTTCCGACTCGGCGATGAGGTGCACGTGCGCGTCAGTCACGTTAATCTCGAGGAACATACGATCGACTTTGAGTTGCTCGATCGAAAGACCCGTGCGAAGCGCAAAAAGAAGCAGCGCCCGACAGTCATCGTCGGCGAACATAAGCGAAATGGGAAGCGGAACGGAGACAGGAACAACAGAGGAGAAGGAAAAGCGGGTGGGAATAAAAATAGAAGTCGAGCTGGAAAATCTAAGGGAAAAATTCGCAAACAATCCGACGCGCAAGCGGCAAACAAACCGTTTTACGAGCCGTTCACAAAAAGGAAGAAAAAGAGAAAACGAAGATAGGAGACCCGCGCGGCTACGATAAGAAGAAGCGGTACGATCCTTTACACGATCCCCGCTCCTCTGTCCGCCCGATATATCGCGAGCGAACCCAGTGGAACCTGTGATATTCGCAGGATGTGTTGACGGCTCGGCGCTTTTGTTGGTATACTAATTTTTACCCCTAATAGCGTTGTACGCGACCGATATAAAGAGGAAAAAGGCATGGAGGTGAGCACAGTGGGGAAAAAAGGCGTTAAAGTGTTGGCGCGAAACAAGAAAGCGCGGCACGATTATGAAATTGAAGAGACGTTTGAAGCGGGGATTGTGCTCACCGGTACAGAAATTAAATCCATCCGTGCCGGGAAAGTCAATTTACAAGACAGCTTCGCCCGTATTATGAATGAGGAAGTTTTTTTGCTCAACATGCACGTGAGTCCGTTCGAACAAGGAAACCGTTTTAATCAGGATCCGACACGGACCCGCAAACTGTTGTTGCACAAAGACGAAATTAAGAAGCTAGTCGGTAAGACGCAAATAAAAGGGTATGCCCTCATCCCGCTCGACTTACACTTGCGGGGTGGTTTTTGTAAAGTGGAACTGGCGCTTGCCAAAGGGAAGAAACTGTACGACAAGCGACGGGACATCGCCAAGCGAGACGCGAAACGCGAGATGGAGCGTGTCTTTAAAGATCGTCAGCGGCAATTTTAAAATTTCCCCTTTACAAGAGATAGCGACAGGTGATATAATAAATCTCGTGAGGTTATTTCACATCTCGACTGACAGTACGTTGAATCCGGGGGCGTTTTTTGGATTCGACGGAGATAGTTCGAGCGTTAGTAGCGAGCCGAGGGGCTGCGTCCTTCGTAAAAACGCGGAACGCCAAATGTAACTGGCAAACAAGAAAACTTTGCTCTGGCTGCTTAATTAAGCTAGTCAGGATCCGCTACTCTATCGCCCATGTAGAGTAATCGGGTCTCATTAACAGTGGGATAGCCAACCGGAGTCGTTGCCGGCCGGGCGGTGAAACAAAGGTAACTAGCCGTAAGAATCGCCTGTCACTGGGCAGTTCATACGTGTGAAATTTGAATACAGTGACTGCGCTCGGAGAATCTGGCGTGGCGATATCTTCGGACAGCGGTTCGACTCCGCTCGCCTCCACCAAACTAATAGGAGCAACAAAACTGACAAGTTTTACGACAACTTAAATATGCTGACGTAGCTCAGTTGGTAGAGCACTTCACTCGTAATGAAGGGGTCGGAGGTTCGAATCCTCTCGTCAGCACCAATTGCCAAAGAACAGGGTTTTCCCTGTTCTTTCTTATTTATATTCAATATGAACCTCAATGTTTGGTTGTTGCTCGGGTTTTTCCTTACTCATGGTTGGCTTTAAGAGTATCGATTACCTTTTTTGTTGCTTGTGCAATGAGCTTGTCGTTATAATCAGCGTCCTTTTTATCACGACTGGAAAGTACAGCCAGAACAATGGGATCTTTATCCGGAGGCCAAATGATAGCAATGTCATTTCGCGTTCCATAAAACCCGGCTCCAGTTTTATCTGCAACTTTCCAACCTTTGGGTACTCCTGCCCGAATTAATGTATCTCCAGTAGTGTTTCTCTTGAGCCAATCTGTTAAAAGCGCACGTTTTTCCGTTGGGAGTACGTCTCCTATTGTGAAAGCCTGTAGACTGGTGGCAAGTGCTCTCGGCGTGCTGGTATCCCGGGTCTCTCCTGGATTAACCTCGTTTAACTCCGGCTCAAATCGTTCAGGGTTGGTAATTTCATCACCAATTTCCCGAAGCGATTTTTTAAGACCCTTAGGTCCACCTAGCTCCTTAAGAATGAGGTTATGCGCAGTATTGTCGCTATATCGAATCGAAGCATCGCAAAGCTCTTTGAGAGTCATTCCCGTATCGAGATGTTTCTCCGTGATCGGATTATAATCTACAAGATCATCACGGGTATAAGTAATTGTTTGATTAAGATCTTCTATTGACTTTTTTTGTAACAGTACGCCTACAGTTAATGCTTTATGAGTGGATACATGTGCGAAACGCTCATCGGCCCGATAAGTAACTGTTTGGTTTGTGCCAGTATCCAATGCAAAGACACCAAGTCTGGCATCAAATTGTTCCTCGAGCTTGGCAAAATCACCCGAATTTTTTGTTTGAGTAGAATGGGGATGATCGGCTGAACAACCTACAAGCGTTACACAGGCTAGAAGAAGTAAGGGTACAATTTTTTTGAGATTGGGAGTATATTTCATTAAAATAAGCTCCTTTCAAAAAGGTGTGGTTATCACTATTCTTAGACTGGCCTAAGATCTGTGACGGTTTTTCATAAACATTATATCAATTACATTCCTTAAGTAAAGGAGAAAATAAATAGGGAAAATTTGGCTATCATCTGTGCAACTTTCAGCTTCAATATTTGGCGGTACGACCCCCTTATTGTTGCTTTGGTGGTCGAGGCAGTTGTCAAGAAAAGTGCGCCTTCACTTTTTTGTTCAACCTATTTTATATGTTCGAGAAAAGTGTTATAATCGATGTATAAAGAAGAAGTCTATATTAATCGATCGACTGGGGTATGAGTAAAAGAGGAGGAAGGTTACCCGTGAAAGTGGAAAAACGTGTGCTCATCGAGCACCTAAAACGTCTGGACGTTTACGAACCGGGAATGAAATATTGGAACGTTGACCGGTTGGAAGAAGAGTACGTTAAAGCGCTCGGACAAAAAGGGATTTGGAAATAAGGCAGCAGTTTGTGGGGCTGCATGAAGCAAGGCGCGAACCGCCCTCTTCCCACCGCGGAAGAGAGGCGGTTTTTTGTGATTAAAAAAAATGGATTAATAATAAATAGAAAAGGCATACATCTTTGTAAAATTGTAAGGACTACGTAGAAGAGGACGGTAAAGATGCAAAAAAGTTGGCAGATTTTCTTAAACGATATAAGAAATATCGGTAAAAACTGGGTGGTAGCTGTCGTCGTCGGCGGGCTCATATTGTTGCCGTCAAGACAAAATGCCCTTCAACTGTAACCTATTGCAACGTAACATCGATAGCGAAAACCATTGTATAACGACCGCATATTTTTTCGGCCGTAAACATAAAAAAAACCTTGCAAAGCAAGAGTTTTCCCGCGATGCAAGGGTTTCGTTTGGTGGAGCATAGCGGGCTCGAACCGCTGGCCTCTACACTGCCAGTGTAGCGCTCTCCCAGCTGAGCTAATGCCCCACAACAGGTGCCTTTTGTTTCAACAAAATATATCATACAGCATTTAAATCGGTTTGTCAACAAAAAAATCGCCACATTGAACGTCGCAATCTACACGACGCCGATGGAAGCCGCCTCCACTTTTTCATTCGACAAAGATCGACAAAATTCGACAACGATAACGTTTATTTGGTATAGTTCTTAATGGAGAACAACGGAAGCGTAAAGTGCCGTAAGAGCTAGTCACGGCGTATGTCGTTAAATTTGCAGAAAGGAGCAAGCAAAAGATGAAAATTTATATCGATCCGGGACACGGGGGAACTGATCCTGGTGCAGTGGCTAACGGAATAAAAGAAAAAGATGTTACCCTCGCCATCGCCCTTAAAATTCGTGATTACTTGAAGCAATACGAAGGCGTATCGATTAAAATGTCGCGGACGAAAGACGAGACGGTAAAGTTACAGACGATCACGAACGAAGCGAATAAGTGGAAGGCCGATTTTCTTCTCTCAATCCACATTAACGCCGGTGGGGGCACTGGTTTTGAAAGTTATATTTATAAGTCGCTGTCGTCCGGGAGTAAGACGGCTAAGATCCAGAACTCCATTCACGCTGAGATCGTCAAACAAATCGGCATGACCGATAGAGGTAAAAAGAAAGCTGATTTTCACGTCTTGCGCGAATCGACGATGGATGCGTTGCTCACGGAAAACGGATTTATCGATCGGGCGAGCGATGCAAAACTGATGAAAGACAAAAAGTGGATCGAAAGAGTGGCGCGTGGTCACGTCAACGGATTAGCAAAAGCGTTTAGCTTAAAGAAAAAGCCGTCGATGTCGAAACCGAAGCCGTCCCCAAAGCCGACACCACAGCCGTCCGGTAAGCTGTACCGCGTGCAAATTGGGGCGTTCAAAGACCAAAAAAATGCGGCCGCTTTAGAAGCAAAGGCAAAAAAAGCGGGCTTCGACGCGATGATCAAGAAGGAAGGCACGCTGTACAAAGTGCAACTTGGTGCGTTTAAAGAACGAAAAAATGCGGATGCACTAGCAGAAAAGGCAAAGAAGGCCAAGTTCGACGTCACGATTAACTACAGTTAAGTGCCGTAAGGTGCACAGTTGCCGTACAGAAAGTAAAAAAGTAGCACGCTAGAAAAGTAGTGTACAGAAAGTAGTGTACAGAAGGCAGCCCGCTCTCAGTTTGAGGTCGGGCTGCTTCCATTATTTTTCGTTGCGGTGTACATACCGATGTTCTGCTTGACGAATAGCGTGAGACGATATAACGTGTTAAAAAAGGGTTCAAACGCGGTGGCGGCACCCGCCTTTTTGCTAGTTGATAGTAGGGGGAAATGACGATCGACAGTTATGTTTATATCGTTTTTATACTTGCAGTTGTATTGTTTTATACAACCTGTATATTTCCGACGCAATGGTTAAAAATCGAACGCGTCAATTACCCGCTCGGGTTAAATAAAAAGATATTACAAATTAGCGACTTGCACGTGGAACGCCTGCGGATTAGCCCGAACAAGTTAAGAGCGGTCATCGCCGCGGAACAGCCGGACTATATTTTTTTGACCGGCGACTTTACGAAGCGGAGAGAGATGCTGCCCCGCGTCGCCCAATACTTTGCCGTATTTCGCGACAGTGGCATTGCGACGTACGCCGTGCTCGGCAACCACGATCACGACGTGCCGTTCACCGAGGAAGACCGCGCCTTTTTTAACCGTTACGGCATTCATCTCATGCGCAATGAATCGCGGCGGCTCAGTCAATTTGCACTCATCGGCA
The DNA here is from genome assembly GCF_001375555.1 of Numidum massiliense. Lineage (NCBI taxonomy): Bacteria > Bacillati > Bacillota > Bacilli > Caryophanales > Bacillaceae > Numidum > Numidum massiliense. Next base: position 3,458,995 of record NZ_CTDZ01000009.1, read on the forward strand.
TTGACGATGCGTATAGCGGTTTTAGCGACGTCGAACAGGCGTTTCGCGGTGTCGACAAACAGCTTCCCAAAATCGTCATTACGCATGACCCAAATGTCGTGTTGGAGATTGACGAACCGTTCGCGTACTTAATGGGCGGCCATTTTCACGGCAAACAATTCAATGTGCCGTTTCTGTTTGCGCTTAAACCGATGGGAAAGCTGCCGCGGCAAGGAATATATAAAGGATTACACGAGAGTAAATTCGGCCCGTACTACATTTCTAAAGGCATCGGGCAATCGCGTTTGAATTTGCGCTTTTTAGTTCGCAGTGAAGTGACTATTCACTATTTGTAGAAATCTAACTGCCGAGCATGGGTGGTAGAGGATTTTTCCTATTTTGCCGCGGCGTCCCTTCCGCTTTCTATCGGCTCGGTTGCCGCAATGAAGCGAAAGGGATCGTTTACGGCAGGCACCGCGGGCGATTCGATATCGACGAAGATTGTTTGCCGCTCGGCGCAGCACTACAAGTGCAAATGTGCTCAATTTCCTCCGGTAACAGGGTAATTAGTTTGCCGTTCGCGGTAGACCGGTTCGCGGTAGATCGGAGACTGAACGCCGTGGGCGAGACACCACCGACATCCGTTCTTTTAACGACGTTGTGTGCGGTGCGGCGAATTTGCTATCAGTGGCTACTTCTGCAAATAAAGCGCGATGCCCATTGCACAGACGGCGAAGTCTAAGGTTAAAATGTCATATACTGGGTGGTCGGAGGGGATGCGCGCGGCGTTTAAATAGTCACTGACGAGTTGTGACAGGCGCACCGTAATGCCGTCGACACTTTCGCCGCTCGCGAGTGCGTCTTCGCCCGCCTCGACGAAGCGCGGAATCCAAGCAGACACTTCGTCAAGCGCCTCGTTGACGTCCTTCGTCGCGCCGTAGTGACCGAAACAGATCGTCTCGCTATTTAGGGCGCGAATTTTTGCGAGTGATGCTTGCATCGCCTCGGGGTCAAACTGATTAGGGGACGTCGTGGGCAAATAAAACGTTAAACCGCAGTCTCTTGTCTGGTGGTAGCGGATGCCGGCGGTGTCCCCGGTGTACACTGTTTTGCGCAGTGGATCGAAAATGCTAAAGTGGTGCTTGGCGTGACCGGGCGTATGTAAAAATTGTAATTTGCAGTCGCGCCCGATCGGTAGCGTTTCCATGTCTTCCTTCACTAATAGTCGTTCAGCCGGGATCGGTTCGATCGGCGCGAACAAGGCGTCGAACTGGTCGCCGTAGACGGACCGGGCACTTTTAATTAGTCGAGCAGGGTCGGCAAGGTGGCGCGCACCGCGGGGGTGAACGACGACGGTCGCGTTCGGGCAATGTTTTAGTAACACGCCGGCTCCTCCGGAGTGGTCGAGGTGAATATGGGTGACGACGATGTATGTCACCTCGTGTGGATGTATGCCGAGGGTGTGCAGCCCGTCTAATACATAGGGGATGGACGGGCTCGGCCCCGTTTCGATTAACGTTAACTGCTCGCCCTGAATGACGTATGTCCCGGTGCGCCCGGGCATCCCGAGGTCAAAGCCGTCAATGAGGTACGTGTCGTGTCCGAGTGCCTGTGGCTGTCCTTTGTGGTCGGCGTTTCGGGGGACCGTTTGCCCGGTCGTATGCTTCCTCGTGTTCACGGCATTGTTTCGATTCGTGCCCTTTTCACGGTTCGAGTTTTTATCCATTTTTGCTAATCTATTCGTATTTACTGCTTGACGATTCGACTGTTGTTCCATGAACGTCTTCTCTCCCCTCGAAAAGAAATGAGTCTACACGCAGTTCCTACACCTAATATTGTCCAATTTATCCCCCGCTTACGCAAGCCCTTACATATACTTTGCAGTTGATATACATGAAGAAATCGAAAACGAGAGACGTCAGATCGCATCCGCTTCGTCAGCGGGTTAACCATTGCTACACCTTTTTTATCCATTGAGTTACAGGAAAAGCTTCGATACACTAAATGATTGGAGGGAGACATTAATGGAAGATGTTATATATGTAGACAATTTGCGGAAGGAATTCAAGGCGTATTCGAGTCGCCCCGGCTTAAAAGGGGCGTTTCGCGATTTGTTCACCCGTAATTATGCGATCGTTCCTGCTGTCGACGGCATTTCTCTGCGAGTGAAACGCGGGGAGATGGTCGGATACATCGGGGAGAACGGTGCGGGTAAATCGACGACGATTAAAATGTTGACCGGCATTTTGACGCCGACTGCGGGGACGGTGCGCGTCAACGGAATGAATCCACACAAAGAGCGGGAAAAGTTCGTGCGCACGATCGGCGTCGTGTTCGGGCAACGCTCGCAGCTGTGGTGGGACATCGCCGTGCAAGAGTCGTTCCGCTTATTGAAAAAAATATATAAAGTGTCGGATCGCGCGTACGAGGAGCACATGGGGCACGTCATCGCTTCGCTCGACATTGCACCGCTGTTGGACAAACCGGTGCGCAAGTTGTCCCTCGGGCAGCGTATGCGCTGTGAGCTGGCAGCTGCACTCATTCACAACCCGCCGCTGCTTTTTCTCGATGAACCGACAATCGGTTTGGACGTCCTCGTCAAGTTGAAGATCCGCAATTTTTTACAGGAGCTTAACGAAAAATATAAGACGACGGTACTCTTAACGACGCACGACTTATCCGACATCGAAGCGCTTTGCGAACGCGTCGTCATGCTTGACGACGGTAAAGTTATTTACGACGGACGGCTCGATGATTTGCGTGCCAAGTGGGGCGAAGGGAAACAAATCTCGTTTTCGTTTGCGACACGCGTGACGCGGGACGAGCTACAAGCGCTCGTGCGGGAGTTGGCCGTCACGTGGACGGCGGGCAAAGGGGAAAACGTGTGGATTGCTAATGTGGCGAACGAGGAACAGGAGATTTCTGAACTAATTGGACGCGTCGTCACCGCACACCGCATAACCGATATGAAAATTGTCGATGCGTCGACTGAGGAAATTATTCGCAACATTTACGAAGAGGGTGTCGTGGATGCCTAAGTACTTGGAGATGATCCGCATCCGCTTTTTAATGTTGCTCGCCTACCGCACGAACTACTACAGCGGCATCCTCATTTACAGTATCAATATCGGCGCATACTATTTTTTGTGGCAGGCGATTTACGGCGACAAACAGACTCTCGCCGGCATCGATGTGACGCAAATGACGACGTACATCGCCGTCGCGTGGATGGCGCGGGCGTTTTACTTTAATAACATCGACCGCGAAATCGCCAGCGAAATTCGCGAAGGAAAAGTCGCCGTCGAGCTGATCCGTCCGTACAATTACTTACTGATGAAAACGATGGCGGGGTTGGGCGAGGGGCTGTTTCGACTCCTTTTTTTCTCTGTGCCAGGGATGGTCATTGTCAGCCTGTTGCTTAAACTCGACTTCTCCGCCTCTGTGGCGACGTGGGGATTATTTTTTATTTCCCTCGCTTTTAGTTTTGTCATCAACACGCAAATTAATTTATTGACCGGGATTTTAGCGTTTTTCTTGCAAAATAACATCGGCTTAATTCGCGGTAAACGCGTCGTGATCGACTTGTTTTCCGGTTTACTGTTGCCGCTCAGTTTCTTTCCTGGGTGGGCGCAAGCAGTGATGAATGTGTTGCCGTTTCAAGCGATTAGTTACATTCCGAGTATGATTTTTACGGAGGCATTTCAAGGGATGGAAATTGTTCGCGCGCTATCGCTGCAAGCCTTTTGGGTCGCCGTGCTCATCGTCCCGATTCAACTGTTGTGGGTGCTGGCGAAACGGCAACTGGTGGTGCAAGGGGGCTAAACACATGTTTTATTTGTCGGTTTTTGGTCGTTATACGGCGCAATATTTAAAGACGCGGCTCGCGTACCGCGTCGACACACTCGTGGCGATTTTTTCTGACTTGTTGTCTCAGGCAGTCAATCTCGTGTTCATTCTCGTCGTGTTCGGGCACACACAACTGTTGGCTGGCTGGACGCGGGATGAAGTCATTTTTATATACGGCTTTTTTCTCGTGCCGTACGCCATCTTCTCCGCTTTCTTTAATTTGTGGGATTTTAACGACCGCTATATTATAAAAGGGGAAATGGACCGCGTACTGACGCGGCCGGTGCACAGTTTGTTCCAAATCGTTTTGGAACGGATGGAGTTAGAGTCGTTGTTCGGGGCGGTAACAGGCCTCGTGGTGATGGGTTACGCTGGCTCGCGGTTAGGTTTGACTGTCACGTGGTACGACCCGTTCGTTTTTATCGTGTTAGTGGTGAGCGGGGCGATGATTTACGGCGGTATTTTTATCTCCCTTGCTAGCATTAGCTTTTGGTCGGACAGCCGGACGGACATTATGCCGATGATGTACAACATCGGCAACTACGGGCGGTACCCCGTCGACATTTACAACCGCATCATTCGTTACGTGTTGACGTGGATTTTGCCTTTTGCCTTCGTCGGCGTGTACCCTTCCGCTTACTTTTTAAGAAAAGAAGCGTGGTACGGTTATACGCTGTTGACTCCCGTGATGGGGACGATCTTTTTAACGCTGGCAATCCTGCTGTGGAATATCGGCGTGACGAAGTACCGCGGTGCTGGTAACTGAAAAGACGTTACTTCTCGGTGATGCCCCAGTAGCTGTGGGCGTGCGGGGGGCCGCCGGGACGGGCATCGACAGTCGTCTCCCCTTCGAGGATGTGGTAGTGACTGCCGTCGGGTAACGGAATCGCTGGACCAGTGACGCCGGCATAGTTGTGTTTGTGGCCGTCGTCAAACGTCGTCGTCCCTTCGAATTTGTGCACGTGCGGGACGCCGGTCGGCGCGGGTGCAGTCACGCCGAAGATGCGGTGGTAGTGGTGGAAGTCGTAGGACGTTTCCCCTTTATACGGGTGGACGTGTTCCGGTAGCGCACCGTCGTAAAATACCAATTGGAAGTCGTGGGCGTGATCGCCGTCGATCCGTATCTTCGCCTGTTTTTTTTGCTTACTCATTGCCATCTCCCCCTCGGGTGAGTTTCCTCATTTATCGATATGAGGGGAGGGGGGAAATGGACACGGCGAGTGGCTAACGGGACGTGTAGTTTTCATACGGTTTACGGTGAAAATCGAAGTTGCAATGCAGCAGCGATCAGCCGCGGCAGTTCGGTGTTGTCGCGCAGTCCAGCAAAGGTGTGGGAGGAAGGGCCGTAGGCGTAGAGCGGAATGTCAGTACCTGTGTGCGTGTCGCTCGTCCAACTGACAGCGGCGCGTTTGCTGATGACGACGTTAATGGCCCGCGCCGGTTGTTCTGCCCGCTTGATCGCTTCACCCTCTTCCGCTGTCAAAGTGATACCGGTGTGCTGAAACACGATTTCCGCGACGTTGCTACGGTCTGCGTTAAGCTTTGCGGCGATTGCGTTCCCCGAGGCGTTGACGTGGCGTAGCACTTCTAAATTTGCCTCTTTTTTGTTGTAACCGCCGACCGACATGCCTCCGGTGTCGTGATCGCCGGCGATCACGACGAGCGTATGGCCATCTGCGCGGGCGAAGTCGACGGCCGTCTGCACCGCTTGCTCAAAAGCGGCGATATCTTTCATCGCCCAGGCAGCGTCGTGGGCGTGGCTGGCGCGGTCGATTTGGCTACCTTCCACCATGAGAAAAAAACCGGAGCTGTTTTGGGAAAGAATATCGATCGCTTTCGCCGTCATTTCTTGCAAACTCGGTTCATTCGTTTCGTCGCGATCTAGTTCCGGCGCCATTTCGGCGTTAGCAAACAGACCGAGTATTTTATCGGCACGCGCTAAGCGCAAGGCGGCGCGGTTTTCGATCAGGCGAAAGCCGCGTCTGTTCGCTTCTACTACGAGGTCGCGCCCTTGTTGTTTCCCGCCCTTTGCCATCGGTAAAAAAAATTGCTTACCTCCGCCGAGGAGGACGTCGACGCGGTCGAGCATTTGTGGAGCGATAGCCCTTTCGTTGTGACGCGAGGTGACGTGGGAGGCGAATACGGCAGGTGTGGCGTTCGTCACGTTGGACGTCACGACGAGACCCGTTTTTTTGCCAGCGGAGCGCGCGGCTTCGAGAATCGTCTGCCGCTCCTTTCCTTGCGGGTCAACGCTGATCATCCCGTTGTTTGTCTTGACACCGGTCGCCATTGCCGTGCCGGCAGCGGCAGAGTCCGTTATTTTATTATCGGCGGAGTGCGTTTTCACCATGCCTACTAACAGGTCGTCCCAAGCGGCTTTGCGGCCCTTAAACCAGCGATAGTTCGTCGCGTGGTCGGCGGAAAAGCCGTCAGGGATCATGAAGATGACGTTAGTCGCTATTTGTTCCGGCGGGCCTTGCTTCGCTAAGCTTCGTACACTCGTAGGTGTGGCAACAATGGCGGTGAGGAAAATGAACGCGATAAAGAGAGATAGGTGTCGTCTAACTGTGTGACGGTACATCGACTTCCTCCTAAACTTACGTATGCCATTAAGTTTAGAAGGAGGAGACAATTTTATTCACTAAGCCTTCTCAGAGGTGAGCGGTGTCAGCTCTTGCGCGACCGGCTCCTCAACTCGTTCAGGGACGATCTTGTCAATTTTTTGCAGTGTGCGGTTTAGATCGCGCGTACTTAAAAACATTTTGTAAATAATGCTTAATTCGAAGGCGAGCAGTAAGATGGCGCTGGAAATGACTGTCTCCTTAATGATCCCACAAATAGGTGCAATAATAAATATAAACATTTGGAACTCGACGCCACTAAATAAATGGGGGCGAACTCGTACCTTTTCTAATGCGTGGCGTACTTTCATATACCATCCGAACCGCGATTTAAAGGTTTGTTGTAAATCTACCGTTCCTTTTTTTCGCTTCCGCTCAGGCTGTGGCTGTGTGGAGGTATCTTCAGTCGCATGGGCGGAAGCGTTCGCAGTGACCGCCTCAGCAGTAGCTACTTTTTCGTGTGACGCTTCATCCTTTGTTTGACGCACACCTGCTTGCGTATTATCTTGTGGCGCGGCGTTTGGCTGTAACGGATGATCCTGATCGGTATCTTCCGAATGTCTATAGAGCGGGACTGACTGAACGGGTTCGTTTCGATATTCCTGGTTTGCCACGTCAACGAGCGGAGGTTTTAAAGGGCCAAAATAGCGCTCCAGTTCTTTTTTTTGTTCTTGGGCAATCGGTTCGTGATGCGTCCGTTTCAGTCGCTTTAGGACAACTTTCCTTTTCTGATTGATCCGTTTGCGCATTTCGCGGCGAATCTTATACATGTTGAGGGCGTCTATGTAGCGGATTGCGTCTAGGGCGATGATGACAATCGCGTAATACACATAACTGAAGTCACCTGTCATGTGGAACTGGCCGACGCCGAGTGCTGTGGCACAAATAATGACGCGGACGCGGTCGAGCGTATAGTCGAGCCACATGCCGAACAGTGTGCCTGTTCCTTTCAGCCGTGCGACTTTGCCGTCCATACAGTCTAAAACAAAACTGAAATGGAACAATACGGCCCCGGCCACTAATGCGGAGTAATGACCTAGATAAAAATAGTACGCCGAAAATAATCCAATAATAAAGGCGAAGAGAGACAGTTGGTTCGGAGTGATGCGCGTATAGTTAGCGACTGGCAACACTAAGCGCGCCGCGAGTGGATCGACGAGAAAAACGGTCCACCAAGCGTCGCGCTTTTTGTAGGATTTTTCCTTAACGTCAGCTAACGTGAACTTCCCAAGTTCCATATAAAATAAGTACCTCCATCCAAAGTGAATGTAGGGGAAATATACCACAATTCAAACTGTCAATCAAGTAAGCGGATGCACAATGTTGATTGGCGGTGCGCAACACGGTCAAAAAATGATGAGGACGAGCAAAAAGTGGAGAAGAATACCGACACAAAAGCCTGATACAGTGACTAAATACGCTTGGTTAACCTTGAAATAAGATGATTGTTCGCGTTCCTGTGCGATGCGTCGTTTACTTAAAATAAATGCGAGCACAGGGATCGCTAGCGCTAAAATGAGGATTAGTGGGTTTGACGTGGCGATAGCGTATGTGACGCCTAGCGAGAAAAGCAGTGTGAACATTAAGCCGCTAATAAAACCGCTAAGAAAGAATCTCCCGTACGTTCGCTTCATCTGTCCCAGCCCCTTGTTTTACAATGATAAACGTCCTAACTGCACATAGCGACTACATGTGAAGTACGCTATAATCAAATTATGTAACGGTACTATTACGTTTACTCTCGATTTGGAGGGGAATGATATGGAAGTCATCAAAATTACACCGCGCGGCTACTGTTACGGTGTCGTCGACGCGATGGTGATCGCGCAGCGGGCGGCGAAAGACCCGACGTTGCCGCGCCCGATTTACATTTTAGGAATGATTGTCCACAACCGCCACGTCGTGGATGCTTTTGACGAAGAAGGAATTATTACTCTCGATGGAGAGAATCGGATACAACTATTAGATCAAATAGACAAAGGAACAGTTATTTTCACGGCGCACGGCGTGTCGCCAGAAGTAAGGGCGAAAGCGCAGCAAAAAGGGTTAACCGTGATCGATGCGACGTGTCCTGACGTGACGCGGACGCACGACCTCATTCGCGAAAAGACGGCGAATGGGTACGATGTCGTGTACATTGGAAAAAAAGGGCATCCGGAGCCAGAAGGAGCGATCGGCGTTGCCCCAGACCGCGTGCACTTAGTGGAGAAGGCGGCCGACGTCGCTGCCCTCGACCTTAGTAACGAGCAGATCATCGTGACGAACCAAACGACGATGAGTCAATGGGACACGCTGCAGTTGATGGACCTTATTCGCGAGAAATACCCGCAAGCCGAAGTGCATAACGAAATATGCATGGCGACACAGACGCGGCAAGAAGCGGTTGCTGAGCAGGCAAAACAGGCGGATGTCACGATCGTCGTCGGCGACCCGCGTAGCAACAATTCGAATCGACTGGCGCAAGTTTCGGAAGAAATTGCTGGTGTTAAGGCGCATCGCATTAGTAACGTAAGTGAAATAAAGCCAGAATGGTTGTTAGGCAAGAAAAAGGTTGCTGTCACTTCGGGCGCTTCCACGCCGACTCCGCTAACGCGCGAAGTGGTCAAATACGTCGAGCAGTTCGACGAAAATGATCGTCACACGTGGCAGCCGCAGCGCATGGTTGACGGTAAAAAAATATTGCCGAAAATTCGATAACTGTTGCTACAAACTATACGGAAAGGGACATTGGTATAAGTGACGATAACGTAAGAGAAGCTAGGGCGTTGAATGAGGAGGGAGGGGAGCAGATGGAAGAAAGAAGGAACGACAAAGAGTACGGCTATGCGTCGGGCGTTAAGATTGGTGGCGAAGCGGATCGCGACGCTAGCTACTCCGAATACGATGCCGACACCCGCTACGACCGCGATACACACTACGACGGTGCAAGCCATACAGAAAATACGCCGTTCACGGGTGCGTACAATGGAGGAGATCAGCCGCACGGACAGCGTCTTTACGAGGGAACCAGCGGAGCTCCGTACGGTGACGGATCACCAGTTGGGGGTACGTACGATAGTCATGGAGCGGGTTCGCTATACGGACAACACATGACAAAGAAACCTAACGGATTGGGGACGGCCGGGCTAATTTGCGGCATTGTCGGGGCTGTTTTGGCAATCGTTCCTGTATTTCTCTGGTTTTTCTCCTTCGTATTGGGTATTTTAGCCATCGTTTTTGGCGCCATTAGCAAAAAAAGAGACGGTTCGGGAATGGCCGCGATTGTGTTAGGTGCGGCTACCTTTGGGATCATGTTGTTGTGGGTCCTCGGTTTCGTATTATTGGCCGCGGTATTCGAAACACAAGGGACGCAAATGTACTAACAGGATTGTACTGACGGAACGGAAGAGGGGCTGGCTTTAGTGAGACCAGCCCCTCTTACTCGATGCGGTGGATGACGGCGGTCGGTCGCTTCGGTGGCGGGAGTCGCTTTTTCTTTTGCTTAGCGACGTATTTGACGATGTCGTCCGGGTGGGCGCTCGACCATTCCGGAGGTGCATGACCCTGTGGCGGGTGTACGACATAGTACGCGACGATCGTCTCTAGCAATTGTTCAAATGGATGGAGTGGGATGCGTTGCGCTAACAGTTTACGCATCACTTGCCACATTAAACCAGTGGTCATCCCTCTTTTCTCCAACTCTTTATACAGCAGAGGTGTATGGGTGCGCGCTTGTAGCCACCAGCGCGACGCTGTTTCAAACGTTAACAAGTCGGGTGCTTTTTTCTCCATAACGTAAAGTAAGTGGTCGAGCAACAGATCGGCCGCAGGTGTCCCGTCACTGTCCGTCCACACGCCAGCCTCGTTCGTCACGGGATGAACACCCGGCTCCCCCTCCTCGTGTACACTGCTGAACAGGAGCGGCGGGCGTAACACACCTTCGCCAGCCAGTTGCCCCCGCGTGCGCACGACGTAACGGTGCGGGGCGAGCTCGGTCGGCTTAATGCGGATGGCTGGGACAAAAAGACCGTGTGTACCCATAATGCGCTGTCGCAAGTGCTGGACGCGGATGGCAAGGTCCGTCTGTTTAAACAGCGTGTCGTACAGAGACGCCCCAAGCTCCAATGCGAGTACATCGTATTTTTGTTTGCTGTAAGCATCAGAGATGGACCAGTCGTTCATCGGATATGATCCCCCTTGCGCGTCGTATTTTCATCCTCTGTCACTGCCGGGATGTCATTAATAGTCGGGTTGGTAAAGGCGGCCAAGTGGGAAGGCGCGTTCCGGTTCCTCGTTGTTGAGGTAACCCCAAGCCATTACCCCGTTAATGTACGTTACTTTAAAAACGCCAGCCTCGCCGTGAATGTGGTAAACCGTTCCGGGCACGATGTGCTTCGGGTTGACGAGGTACGATTTTGCAAAGTAATATTGCTGTTCGAGCACATTCACCTCATAAAACCTACCGGCGCGCAGCTTCTGGTCTGCCTCTTGGCGTAGGCGCTCAGTTTCTTGGATAAGTTCATCGCGATTCATTTGGCTAAATCGATCCACGGGCTCTATCCTCCAGTAGTAAAAATACGGTGGTTGACTATTATTATAACAGACGACAGCAAGCGATCGTGCGACAGGGAACGAGAAAGGAGCGAAACGATGGCAGTCTTACTGTTATTTATCGATGGCGTCGGCTTAGGCGACCGCGCATCGTACAATCCGTGGTACGCGTTGCCGACGCCGCACGTAAACCGCTTGTTGGACGGGCAGTCGCTAACGAAAGAGGCTGTCGGTTCGTATGCGGACGGGGTGCAGCTCGTCGCGACCGATACGCTGTTAGGCGTCCCTGGGTTACCGCAAAGTGCGACGGGTCAGGCGACAATTTTTACCGGGAGAAACGCGCCTAAGTTTTTACAAAGGCATATGAGCGGCTTGCCGTTTCAACGTTTGCGCCAGTTCGTGCGCGAAGACAACTTGTACTTACAGTTGGAGCGCGCCGGGCTGCGGCCGACGTTTGCCAACGCGTATACGGAGGAGTACTTTGCCCGTCCGGCGACGAAGCGAGGCTGGATGTCGGTATCGACAGTAGCGATCGACAGTGCAGCGGCACCGCTGCGCTTCACGCAGCATTTGCTCCAAAACCGTGCGCTCTTCCACGATTTGACGCGGGCGTATCTACGCCAGCTTCGTCCCGACATTGCGGAGGTCACACCGGAAGAGGCGGCGGAGCACGCGCTCGCGCTCGTCTCGGACTACGACCTCGTCGTGCATGAATATTTTTTGAGTGACGTCGCTGGCCACAAACAGGTGCCGGGGATGATCGAGAACGTCGTCGATACGTACGACCGCTTTCTCGGGCACATCGCAAAGGGCAAGCGACGCGAAGACACAGTTATTTTGGTCAGTGACCACGGAAACAGTGAAGACTTTCGCCGGCGCACGCACACGATGAACGAAGTTCCCACGTTAATCGTCGGACCGGTTCCGCCGCTCGGCGAGGAAGGGCGAGCGAGTTGGGATTTGACGCGCATTGTGCCACTCATTCGTCGCGTGCTCGACGTCGAACACCTACAAGTAAATTGACAGCTGCTCACAATTTAGGTACATTTATTATTACATATTATGATCAGGTGCTAAAAGCGGACTGCGGCAGTGTTGAACAGGTGGATTGCTCGCTCGTTAGCGATTTTTTAAAGGGATACAGAGACACGCGGCATACTAGGGAATCTCCGGTGGGCACTCGTCCGCGCGCGGGCACTAATCACGGAAAGAGGGATGCACAATGACAAAATTAATGGATGGTAAGCGGTTTGTCGTGATGGGAGTCGCCAATCACCGTAGCATCGCTTGGGCGATTGCGCAAGCGATGCACGAAGCAGGGGCGACGCTCGCTTTTACATATTTGGGTGAACGGGAAGAGAAAAAACTGCGCGAGTTGATCGCAAAGGCGCAAATGGACGATGCGCTACTACTGCCGTGCAACGTGACGAACGACGGAGATATCGCTCACGCGTTTCAAACGATTGGCGACAAGTGGGGCACGATTCACGGGTTAGCGCACTGTATCGCTTTTGCTAAAACGGACGATTTAAAAGACGGCTACGTGAACACGTCGCGCGACGGCTACGCACTCGCACAAGACATTAGCGCGTACTCCTTAGTCGCCGTGGCACGGGCTGCCCGTCCACTCATGCGCGAAGGCGGCAGTATTTTGACGATGACCTACATGGGCTCGGAACGGGTCATTCCTAACTACAACGTGATGGGGATCGCTAAGTCGGCCTTGGAGATGAGCGTCCGTTACTTAGCGTACGATTTAGGAGAAGACAACATCCGCGTGAACGCCGTTTCTGCCGGGCCGATTCGCACGCTCGCAGCGAAAGGGATTAAAGATTTTAGTACGATGATCCATCACGTGGCGGAAAAAGCGCCGCTCAAACGGACGGTTGAAGTGACGGAAGTTGCCAACACGGCGCTGTTTTTAGCGAGCGATTTATCTTCGGGCATTACCGGTGAAGTGGTGCACGTCGACGGCGGATACAACATTATGGGCATGTAATCATTGGGCAGTAGCGGTTTCCGCGTTTTCCCTTGAATTCACTCTGTCCGTGTGGTAAAGTAGATTTCGTTACGCGATGGAGGATAGACACGAACCAATATTCACTTAAAGGGTTGGGACCTCGATGGACTAACCTTCCCCCGTGGTGAATGGTGACGGTCCTAGCGAATTTTTATCCTATCTCGTTTGCTAGGGAGGGGGACGAAAGCATGGAGCAAGTATTTTCCACTTTCGGACGGCATGTTGCGGTGGACACGTGGGGCGTCGATTTTTTGAAGCTTAACGATGTCCGCTATTTGGAGCAACAATTAGTGCAGGCAGCACAAGTTTGCGGGGCGACTGTTTTGTCGACGCAGTCGAAACAGTTTGAGCCCCAAGGTGTTACAGTTCTCGTCATGTTATCGGAGAGTCACCTCTCCATTCACACCTATCCGGAAAAGGGCTTTGCTGCTATTGACTGTTACACGTGCGGCACGTCGGTCGATCCGCAGGACGCAATTGACTATGTGCTCACAGCGCTGCAGCCAAGCGAGCGGTACAGTCACACGCTAATACGCGGTCAAGGTCCAATCGAGGTTATGGCAGTTGCTCCGACGGAGCGAGTAGCTGCGGAAGCATGATTTTTTTTGACGTTTTATTATAAAAAAAGCGTTTTCCTAGTGTATAATAAATGCGGATGCCAATCTACGTAGCAAAGGTAAAACCTAACCTAAATGCATAAGGAGGAAATAGGAGATGGCCTACATCATTACGTCCCCGTGTATCGGTGAAAAGCATGGCGATTGCGTCGACGAATGCCCAGTAGACGCAATTCACGAAGGTGAAGAGCAGTTTTTTATCGATCCAGACGTCTGCATCGATTGCGGTGCGTGTGAACCGGTATGTCCGGTAGAAGCGATTTATCAAGATGAGTTCGTGCCAGAAGACGAGCAGGAATTCATCGAGAAAAATGCCGAGTTCTTCCGGTAAATTTTCGCGATTCCGAAGAGGGGACGTGCTTCGCTTTAGCATGTCCTCCTCCTTTTTGCATTTTTCGAGTTTTTGTCAGGGGAAATTTAAACAAATTTGTCTGTTCCCCTTGACGGATGACGCATTTTACGTTAATTATATTAATTAGAGGTACCACTTTCCAAGCACAGCAAAATCGAAGCCTAATGTAATCGCTTAGGTTCAGAATGGTGTGCACACAAGGAAGTATTTTTTTTAACCCATAGTGAATGAGTGTTCATTCAAAATAGAGGAGGGAACAATGTTGCGCGATATTCGACAAGCGGCGGTGCTCGGAGCCGGGGTAATGGGAGCGGCAATTGCTGCTCACTTAGCGAATTGTGGGATCGATTGTTATTTGTTCGATATCGTTCCGCGCGAGTTGACGGGGGAAGAGGAGCAGCAAGGGAAGACGCTGAACGATCCAGAGGTGCGCAACCGATTTGCACTGCGGGCGTTAAAGCGATTGCAGAAGGAAAAACCTTCACCGATTTATACGAAAGGGACTCTCGAGCGTATCACCGTCGGCAACTTTGACGACGATTTAGACAAGTTGGCTAAAGTCGACTGGATCATTGAAGCAGTTGTGGAAGATTTAAGTATTAAGCGGCAACTACTCAACCGGGTAGAAAACGTGTGGCAGCGGGGGACGGTTGTCAGTTCGAACACGTCCGGCATTTCCATTACACAAATGGTTGAACAGTGTTCACCCGAGTTTCAAAAGCATTTCATGGGGACGCATTTCTTTAATCCACCGCGCTACATGAAATTGCTCGAAGTCATTCCGACGGAAGCGACCGATCGCGATCTCGTCCAATTTATGAGCGATTTTGGCCGGAACAAACTTGGGAAAGGCGTCGTCATGGCGAAAGATACACCGAACTTTATCGCCAACCGCATCGGCGTTTACGGGTTACTCGCGACGTATCGCGAAATGGCCGCGAGCGGTTTAACGCCGGAACAAGTCGATGCGATTACTGGTCCGGCGCTCGGGCGGCCCAAAAGCGCGACGTTCCGCACGTTAGATTTAGTTGGGTTGGACACGTTTGTCCACGTTGCAGACAACGTGCGGCACAACGTGGATGATAAGGAAGAGCAAGAGGCATTTGACGTACCGGCGAAACTTAGGCAGCTCGTGGAAAAAGGCTGGCTCGGTGAAAAGAGCGGGCAAGGGTTTTACCGCAAAATTAAAGGTAAGGGCGGTAGTACGATTTTGAGTCTCAATTTAGAGACGATGGACTACCAACCGCGGGAAAAACTGCGCGCGAGGTCGCTCGAAGCGGCCAAACGGGCCAAGACGCTCCCGGACAAACTGAAGACTCTTTTATACGCTGAAGACGTCGCTGGCAAATTCGCTTGGAACATTACGAAGCGCGTGCTGTTGTACAGTGCGGCGAAAGTACCAGAAATTGCCGACGACATCGCCGACGTCGATTTGGCGATGAAGTGGGGCTTCAACTGGAAGCTCGGGCCGTTTGAAATGTGGGATGCGCTCGGCGTCGAACGCGCGGTCGAGCGGATGCGTGCGGAAGGTGAGACGATCCCCGCGTGGGTCGAGGATATGCTCGAAAGTGGTCGCACCAGTTTTTACGAACGCATTGACGGTCAACCGACAGTGTTTACGCGCTCGGGGGACGTGCGCGAAGTGGTAGCCGATCCACGTGCCATTTCCCTCGCCGAGTTAAAAACGGCCGGAAAGCTCATTAAAGGCAACCGCGGCGCGAGCTTGATCGATATCGGAGACGATGTCGTCTGCTTAGAATTCCATTCGCCGAAAAATGCGATCGCTACCGATATAGTCGCGATGATGAACACGGCAGTGAAAGAAGTCGCCGCCAATTACCGTGGACTCGTTATCGGTAACCACGGCAGTAACTTTTGCGTCGGGGCGAACTTAATGATGATATTGATGGAAGCGCAAGACGACAACTGGACGGAAATTGAATGGGTCGTACGCCAATTCCAAGATGCGACGATGGCGTTGAAAGCGTGTCCGCGTCCGGTCGTCGCGGCGCCGTTCGCGATGACGCTCGGCGGCGGGGCAGAAGTGTGCTTCCCGGCAGATCGCGTACAGGCAGCGGCAGAAACGTACATGGGCCTCGTCGAGGTCGGTGTCGGTCTCATTCCTGGCGGCGGCGGAACGAAAGAAATGCTCATCCGCTATACGGACGGGACTGGCAAGCCAAACGCGGTCGGGCTGCAGGGGCAATTGAATCAGGCTTTCGAGCGAATTGCGATGGCACAAGTGTCGACGAGTGCAGCACACGCGCGGGAGCTCGGCTATTTGCGGCCGCAAGACCGGATTACCGTAAACGGTGACTACTTGCTGTTCGACGCTAAACAGTCCGTGCTCGAACTGGATGCAGCCGGCTACGAAGCGAAAGGGGCGGGACTCGTACCTGTCCTCGGGGAGAGCGGTTATAATACGTTGAAATTGGGCGCTTACGGCATGTTGAAGTCGGGCTACATTAGCGAACACGATTACAAAATCGCCTCTAAACTAGCGTACGTACTCGCTGGTGGGGACGTGCCGGAAGGGACGTACGTCACGGAACAGTACTTGCTCGACTTAGAGCGGGAAGCGTTCTTAAGTTTAGTCGGCGAGCCGAAGTCGCAGGCGCGCATGCAGCATATGTTGACGAAGAACAAACCACTGAGGAACTAAGGAGGAGAGACGATGAGAGAAGCGGTAATTGTCGCTGGT
Source organism: Numidum massiliense (assembly GCF_001375555.1). Lineage (NCBI taxonomy): Bacteria > Bacillati > Bacillota > Bacilli > Caryophanales > Bacillaceae > Numidum > Numidum massiliense. The sequence continues at coordinate 3,475,661 of NZ_CTDZ01000009.1, forward strand.
GTGCGCAGTGCAGTAGGCAAGGCGCGACGCGGCAGCTTAAAAGATACGCGCCCGGACGACTACGGGGCAGAAGTGGTGAAAGCGCTCCTCGCGCGCGTACCGGAAGTCGCTCCGGAAGAAATTGACGACTTATATCTCGGCTGTGCCTTTCCCGAAGGGGAACAAGGGATGAACGTCGGGAGAATTATCGGTCAGCGGGCAGGGCTCCCGGTAGAAGTGTCAGGCGTGACGATGAACCGGTTCTGTGCATCCGGTTTACAGACGATCGGGATGGCGGCGGCAAGCATAACCTCTGGGTTTGCCGACATCATCGTCGCCGGCGGCGTCGAAAGTATGACAATGGTGCCGATGGGCGGCAATAAACCGGCCCCGAACCCGTATTTGATGGACAACTATCCCGAAGTGTACATGTCGATGGGGCATACCGCGGAGGAAGTCGCGCGGCAGTACGGCGTAACCCGCGAAGAACAAGATGAGTTCGCCGTCGCCAGTCATCAGAAAGCGTATGCGGCAATTCAAGCGGGACGCTTTAAGGACGAAATTGCGCCGCTCCGCGTGAAGGTGAAGCAGTACTCGGAAGACAAAGGATTGCAAGTGACGGAGAAAGTGTTTGACACAGACGAAGGGGTGCGTCCGGACACGACGTTAGACGTGCTCGCCTCGCTCCGACCCGCCTTTTTGCAAACCGGCACTGTCACCGCGGGGAACTCGTCGCAAATGAGTGACGGTGCAGCGGCCGTCATGGTCATGTCGGCCGAAAAGGCGCAGCAACTAGGCTTGAAACCACTTGCTGTGTTCCGCTCCTTCGCCGTCGGGGGCGTCGCACCGGACGTAATGGGCATCGGCCCAGTTGCCGCCGTGCCGAAAGCGTTAAAGACGGCCGGTCTCACCCTCGATCAAATCGACTTGATCGAACTGAACGAAGCGTTTGCTTCCCAATCGATTCAAGTGATCCGCGCGTTGGAAATGGATCCGGCGCGGGTGAACGTGAACGGTGGCGCGATCGCGCTCGGACACCCACTCGGCTGCAGCGGCGCGAAGCTAACGGTGACGTTGCTGCACGAACTAAAACGGCGCGGGGGCAAGTACGGCCTCGTGACGATGTGTATCGGCGGCGGTATGGGCGCTGCGGGTGTACTAGAAATGGTGTCCTAGGGGAAAGCCACATTTTTAGAAGACGTGGCGTATACGTTGAAGGACGTAATCAAAACTGACAGTGCATGAAAAAATGCAGGGCGGAAGAAATGGACGGTAGTGTGCAAAGAGTGTATGGTTGGGAAAAAAGCGGAATGAAATAAACGACGTGTCTAAATAATGCAAGGCAAAAAGGAGAGATGGAGATGGCGTTACAGACAGAAGTACAAAAAGGCGGCCAATTTCTTATCGGCTCACCGGAAGTCGAGCAAGTGTTTACGCCGGAAGACTTTACCGAAGAGCACCAGATGATCGCCAAAACGACGGCCGATTTCGTGGAGAAAGATGTGCGCCCCGTGCTGGAAGAAATCGAAGCACACGATTTTTCACACAGCGTACGCTTACTGAAACAGGCGGGTGAACTCGGCTTGCTCGGCGCCGACGTCGCCGAAGCACACGGCGGCGTCGGACTCGATAAAATTAGTTCCGCGCTCATTACGGAAAATATGGCTGGCGGGCGCTCGTTCGGCCTCAGTCACGGCGCGCACGTCGGAATCGGGACGTTGCCGATCGTTTTCTTCGGCAACGAGAAACAAAAGCAGCAGTACTTGCCGAAGCTGGCGAGTGGGGAATGGATTGCCGCTTACGCCTTGACCGAACCGGAGTCCGGCTCCGACGCACTCGGCGCCAAGACGACGGCGAAGCTAAGTGCAGATGGCACGAAATATATTTTAAACGGGCAAAAGCAGTGGATTACGAACTCTGCCTTTGCCGACGTGTTCGTCGTGTACGCGAAAGTTGACGGCGACAAGTTTACTGCCTTTATCGTCGAAAAAACGTTCCCCGGCGTCTCGACCGGTCCGGAAGAAAAGAAGATGGGCATTAAAGGATCGTCGACGCGTACGCTCAACCTGGAGGACGCCGAAGTGCCTGTGGAAAACGTGCTCGGGGAAATCGGACGCGGTCACGTCATCGCCTTCAACATTTTGAACGTCGGGCGTTACAAATTAGCGGTGGGGTGTGTCGGATCAAGCAAGCGGGTTCTTGAACTGAGCACGAAATACGCTAAGGAGCGCAAGCAGTTCAAGACGCCGATCGCTAGCTTCCCGCTCATTCAACAAAAGTTAGCGGACATGGCGATTAAGACGTACGCCGTAGAAAGTATGGTTTATCGCACAGGCGGCTTATTCGAAAACTCGCTCGGTCAAGTGTCAGCTGACGACGGGCAAGCAATTGCGAAGGCGATTGCCGACTATGCGATTGAATGCTCGATGAACAAAGTATTCGGTTCCGAAGTGCTGGATGCGATCGTCGACGAAGGCGTGCAAATTCACGGCGGTTACGGCTTCATGCAAGAGTACGAAGTGGAAAATGCGTACCGCGACTCGCGCATCAACCGCATTTTCGAAGGGACGAACGAAATAAACCGCTTGCTGATCCCGGGCACGATCATGCGTAAAGTGATGAAGGGCGAGCTGCCGCTGCTGCAAGAGGCGCAGTCGTTGCAAGAAGAGCTCTTGACGTTCATGCCGCCGATGTTTGACGATCCGGACACGCTGGAAATCGAGGGGCACTTAATCGAAATGACGCGCAAAATCGCACTCATGACAGCCGGTTTAGCTGTCGAAAAGTACGCCGAGAAGCTGGAGCGCGAACAGGAGCTGCTAAGCGACATCGCCGATCTCGTTACCGCTTTGTTCGCGATGGAAGGCTGCTATTTACGGGCGCAAAAGGCCATTCAAACCGTCGGGCTGGAGAAGGCGTCGCTGCACGTCGATTACACGTCGGCGTTCGTGTACGACACGTTTGAAGAGGTTGAAATGAAAGCGCGCGGGATCCTTGCGGCGCTAGAAGAGGGCGACATGTTGCGTGCCCAACTCGCCGTGCTGAAAAAGTTAACGCGCTACACGCCGATTAACAAAGTCGCCTTGAAGCGTCGCATCGCAGCTGTCATTATCGAGGAAGAAGCGTACGTCTGCAGTAAATAGTGTGAGTGGAGGCGTTCGTTTCATCGTAAAGAGGGTCGTGCTGGAAGGAGTAAGTCGCGTCATAGCGAGGTAAATTGTCTCACAAGGAAGAGCGTTTTGCTCTCGTGTTGTTAACAGTATTAGCAGTACGTTTTCGTACGTTGAACGATCCACTTAAGCAAGATCCCATAACGAATACACATTATCCCCGCTCAGCCGTTGAGCGGGTCTTTTTTTACGCAGTCGCTTTACGTATTTTGGGTAAAGTGCGTGAGAGGGTTTGCGCTGCGTCGCTTAAGCACCACGAAGCTTAGGCGACGATGCCGATGGCCAGGTGAGTCAGGTTGAGACAAGGCACGCGAGTTGCGGGACCACCTGCGATTTGCTACAGTTGAACAGCAAACAATTAACCTTTTGGGAGCGTACGGCGATGTCAGATCGATCCGATATGTACGGTGCACGATACGATAGACTTAGCATATGTGGCCCATCCGATCGGGGCGACGCTTTTGAACAGCCTAGTAAGTTCGATCGACGAGGTGAGTCCGATTTTTCTTTTACGGTTGACGCCGCTGAAGAGGGAAAGCTCCTGCAACGGGTGTTACAGAGCCGCTTTCGCTTTTCGCGGCGCTTTTTAAGGCGATTAAAGCAAACGGGCGCAGTCACGGTGAACGGCGACATTGTCTATTTCACATCGCGCGTGCGGACGGGTGACGTCGTGCGCGTGCGGATGCCGGCGGACGATGTCCCACACCTACCGCCCGAACCGGTGCCGCTCGACATTTTACACGAAGACAGCGACATTCTCGTACTTAACAAGCAAGGGGGCGTCGTCGTCCACCCGACGAAAAATTATGCGCACGGGACGTTGGCGAACGGCGTCGTCGCCCATTGGCAGGCGCGGGGGGAGAACCGCCTCGTCCGCCCTGTCAACCGACTAGACAAGCAGACGACGGGCGTGTTAGTCGTCGCCAAACACGCGTATGCGCACGACTTTATTGCGAAGCAGTTGCACACGAAGGCGAGTGAGCGCGAATATCGCGCGCTCGTGCTCGGGCTCGTCGCGGAGGGCAGCGGGACTGTATCCTTACCGCTTGCCCGCAGTACGGAAAACTTAAGTCGCCGTATCGTCGCTGCGGACGGCAAGCGAGCCGTGACACATTACGACGTACTCGCACGCTTCCCCCGCGACGGGGCGACGTACGTGGCGTTGCGGCTAGAAACAGGGCGTACACACCAAATTCGCGTGCACATGCAGGCGCTCGGACACCCGCTCATCGGCGACGCGATGTACGGGGACGAAAGCGAGAACCGCCGCTTGATCATCCCCCGCCAAGCACTGCACGCGGTGTCGCTTCGCTTTACTCACCCGCGGACGCGCATCCCTGTACAGTTCTCGGCGCCGTTGCCGCCAGATATGCGCCACTTACTCGACTCGTTGTCATAGTGCCTGTTCGGTTCGCGGAGACAAGCCGCGCGGCAAACCGGCGTCTGCCATCGTCAGCAAGCCTGTCTCGGTGGATTGGGCGAGCATTTTGGCACTGTTAACGGCGATCGCTGCGGTCGCCGTATCGCCGAAAATTCCCTCCGGAACGAGGAGCCGTTCCGTCGAATCGCCAGTGACGACGATCTCGTCAAACTGTTCGACTCCGAGCGCCATCGTCAAATCCAAATTAATGTCGATCCCGCCCGTCGTTTTTCCGACCGACGTCTGATGCAGGCCACTGACACTACTTTCGCTAGGTGGGACGATCGGCGCGATCGTATTTGCGACGTCTGTCAAGGTGTGGCCTAGTCCGTACGCGATGAGACGCACCGACTCTTCTAATCCGACGTGGCCGATTTTACCGTCTGCAGCAAGTTGGCGAAATTTCGCTTCATCCATACCGACACCTACTTTTTGCTGAAGCGGTAGGCGCCGTTTAGAAACGTCTACTTGCCGTCGCACCTGGATGGCAGAGACAGCGTCGGTTACCGCCGTTAGGGCGAGGACGAGCGTGTCCATGACGAACCCGGGATTTACCCCTGTTCCGAGTACGGCTAACTTTCTTTCTCGCGCATACGCGTCGATTTCTGCCGCTAGGTCTGGATAGCGGTGCCACGGGTACGATAGCTCTTCACATGTGGAAACAACGGAAAAACCGTGTGCGAGCAGTGCGCGAATTTGTGGCCATACTCGTGGTAACTGTGAGCCCGTTGCGTGGATCGCAATTTTACTCGCTGCAGTACACTCCTGAGGAGGTATTTCCTCTAAGTGTGAACGAACTGCGATCCCGAGAGGCTGCGCCTCGATTAATGTCCCGAGGTCACGCCCTACTTTCGCCGGGTCGATGTCTACGGCACCGAGCAACGTCACGTTTCGTGCGCGGTAGCATTTACGCAAAATTTGCATACCGATTGGCCCCAGGCCAAATGGTAATATATAGAATTCATTAGAAGAGTGCTGCGCAGGGTTCATCTATAAATACCGCCTTTCAATTGGTGTATGCGGTTCGATAGTAACATTCGTTATGTGAATGAGGGAAATATGAAAACGTTATATAAGTTATAAGTATCATCTATAAATTGGTCTATTCGTTAATCTAAAATTATTAAACCCTACTAAAAAAAGGCTGCCTCTCGTTTGAGACAACCTTTTATCGCGAAGACATTTTTTTGTTTGTGTCGGTGTCGCCATACGCCTTATCTTTCGGATTTCCGTTGCTTTTCCTTTCCCTTTTTTCCCTTATTTGCCGACGTGTTGCCCTTCTTCTTTTTCTTCTTTTTTGAGTCCGTTTTTAACGTTTTAATCGGGTGCTCGACCATCGCGCTACCACCGCCGCGGCGTACCGGTTCAGCCACTGCTTGGACGAGGCCGCTCGGGGAAAAGGCGATGGCCGTCGCTGCGCCAATCCCTTGCTTTAATGTCGAGACGGAAAATTTGTGCCCGCGTTTCTTTAGTTTACGGTAAGTTTTGTCCTTCGTAAACGCTGGTTCGACGGTTGTACTGTCCGTAGAAATATTCATTTGCGATACGCGGGGGGCAGCGACTGCTTGCGGTAAACTCATTTCAAAGTCGAGATAACTGATGACGATTTGCAAAACGGTCGTAATGATTGTCCCGCTGCCTGGTGCACCGACGGTTAACACCGGTTGCCCGTCTTTCATGACAATCGTCGGCGACATGCTACTGAGTGGGCGCATCCCCGGTTCAGGTGCGTTCGGCTCCCCTTGTTTTCGGTTTAGTGGCACGTGGGCCGACAAGGCGTTGTTGAGCAGGAAGCCGTAGCCGGGGACGACAATGCCGTTGCCGCCGATCGTGACGATTGTCGACGTGTAACTGACGATGTTGCCGTCTTTGTCGGCTACAGACAGATGGATCGTCGACTGCTTGTCTGGATTGTAGCCACCTCGATTCGCGGTGAGCATGTAACCGGCTGTGCCGAGAGAGGTGTCCTCGCTGCCGATGTGACGAAGTGTCAGGTCGTTTCGTTCCTCGCTGCCCGTGCTATCGCGTGCCATATCCCATCGATCCTCGCCGCGGATGCACGCGAACGGCGTGGTGGCTATTTGTCCACCTGTTTGACCCCCTGCACTTAGTACACTGTCCGTCCCTCTACTCGCGGCGAACAGGGTGGATACGGTACCTGCAAGTGGCATGGAAACTGCGTGAGCTGCCGCGTAGTGGCGGAAAAACAAATGTTCGTCTTCGTCCATTTCTGGTGTGGGCCAGCGCGCCGGTTTTACATATGGCCACGGGTTGCCGGGACGAATGATACCTTTCGAGGCACGGCGCCCAATTTTTTGCCGTCTCTCCGCGGCATAACCTTTGGACAGTAGGCCGCTGAGTGGGATGTCGACGAGAGTCGGGTCGCCGAGGTATTTGTTGCGGTCGGCAAACGCGTGGCGGGAAGCTTCGATGTAGTAGTGCCAAGCTTTGTCGCGCGGCATTTTAGAGAGGTTATACCGCTCCAAAATGTTCAACGCTTCGCCGATCGTCGTGCTGCCGCTCGACGGCGGCGGCATGCCGTACACGTCGTAGCCGCGGTAGGACACTTTGATCGGGTCAGTCGTCATCGTTTCGTAATTCGCCAAATCGGCCAGTGACATGTCGCCCGCTTTGACAGGGAACGGACGTTTAGAGACTGTTGGCGGTCGGTTGACAGTATCGACGATCGCCTCTGCAATTTCCCCTTCGTAAAACGCGCTGCTACCGTGTTTGGCGATGAGGCGGTACGTGCGCGCCAAGTCGCGGTTCCGTACCGTTGTCCCGCTTTTAGGCACTCTTCCTTTGTGCGTCAGAAACAGTTTGCGACTAGAGGAAAACATGCGGAAGCGAGGAGCGTTTTCCGTCGTTTCCCGCACGTAATTGTCGTCGACGGCAAACCCTTTTTCAGCGACGGCAATAGCAGGTCTGAGCACTTGCCGCATTGACATCGTTCCGTACGCCGTTAGCGCCTCTTCCCACGCCATTACTGCGCCGGGAACACCGGCTGCAGCGCCACTACTCTGCCTGACGTTGGCCGGAAGGACGTTCCCTTTCGCATTGAGGAAGCTGTGCGCGCCGAAGGAGCGGGGAGCCATCTCGCGGTGATCGATGGCGACGAACCGCTTTTCTTTAGCCAAATAGATGAGCATCATGCCACCGCCGCCGATTCCCCCCGAGTAAGGGCGAGTAACACCTTGCACGGCAGCTGCGGCAATGGCCGCATCGACGGCGTTTCCGCCTCGTTTAAGAATGTCTAGCGCAGCTTGCGAGGCTGCAGGGTGTTCCGAGGCGACGGCGCCACCGGTTCCGGTAGCGGTTGGCCGCTGTTTTGTGGGCCAGTTGAAACGCGACTTGCTTTTGGCTTGGCGAGCTTGACTGACTAAAAAGAGGTCGTCAGACGCCACTCTTGTGAACGGCACTGACGTAGCTCCCGTTAACGGGAGTGTAAATAGTAACGATATAACAATCACAACGCGCACAATTTGTGCGCCTCGACGTTTCAATACATACTCCCCCTAAGTGGCAAAACGATAATTACAATATGACTCCAAATAAGTCATTATAAACGACTCTTGTAATCAGGTGGTTATTATTTTTAACGAGTTTTTCTGTCCAATGTCGTCAAAATTTACGCTTCTTACGTGTTATCCGCTGTCATCGGGGTGCTATCGTCAGTGTCATTTAGCATTTGTAACAAGCCGTGCATAGCAGGAGGAAAATAACTTGCGCCGTGCCATACGGCGGAAATGGAACTTTCGAGTTGTTCGTTGGCGATGTCGATCGCGACAACTTTTTTTGGTTCTAGAAGCGTAACCATGTCTTGCGGCATGATCGTCACGCCTAGTCCATAGGCAATAAGGTTAGCCATCGTCAAAATTTCTGGCCCGACACACAGCGTATTCGGGATAAAGCCGGCCGTCACACACGCCCGCTCTAACAAAAAGTACAGTGCCGGCGATCGGCGCGGGTCGTAGTGAATGAAGTGTTCGTTTTTCAGTTCGGACAAATTGACTGTTTTTTTGCTAGCTAGGCGATGGTTAGCAGCTACGACAAGTTGTAGCCGGTACCTCATAAGCTCGATCGTTTTCAAATCGTGAGTCGCTAGCAGCGTTAAATCGACGGGCGTGCGGATGAAGGCGATGTGGCAGTGCTGTTCCTTGAGCAGTTCGACGGCTTCATTGGATGTCGTCTCTTGCAAATAAAACTCTGTACCCGGGAAGTCCCGGTGCAGCGCATTGAGTAGTTTTGGCAAGTAAACACTTGCCGCAGACGGGACAGTCGCTATTTTTAAAACGGTGTGGGGAACGGCACTGTTCCGCGTAATCTCGCGCATCGTCTCTTCAATATTAGCAAAAGAATGGTTAAGTTTTTTGTATAAATATTCCCCTGCCTCCGTTAGCGAAACTTTGCGCGTCGTGCGATGGAGTAACTTAAACCCAAGTTCCTTTTCTAGCGCGCTAATCTGTTGGCTTAGACCGGGTTGCGAGATATGCAACTTTTGTGAGGCAATACTGAAGTTAAGGTGTTTTGCCAGCTCCAAAAAGTAGCGAAGTGCTAAGTAGTTCATAGCCACGCCCCCATTTTCATCCTAATCATTCTATTAGACGCTCACTCTGCATGCGAATTTAGACTTGATCGGTAAATAAGATTGCCAAGCAAACGTATGCTTGACAACTTTATTTACCTATTGGACTTACTCCGCATAATACATAAAGCCGATCGCCCCGGCACCCGTATGGGTACTAATAATTGGTGTCGTTACCTCTATTTCTATAAGATCAAAACCGGTTGCTTGCACAATTGCCTGTTTTAACTTAGATACGAGTTCCGAAGCTTCAGCGTGGGCAATGCCTATTTTCTTAATCGTTTTTCCCATCGCATCTTCCGTCAGTTTTTTCGTCAAATACTTCACGACTTGCGTGTGGGTCCTTACTTTAGCTACCGGGTTGTATACACCGCCCTCTAAGGAGGCGATCGGCTTAATATTTAATAGTGAACCAATAAGGGCTTTCCCCTTGCCAATTCTCCCGCCTTTTACTAAGTTATCTAGTTTTTCGACGACGACGAAAAGTCTCGTTTGTAATCGAATCGTTTCCAATCTGTTTACAATCTCTTCGATGCTTTTTCCTTCCTGCGCTAAAACGGCCGCTTCTATTACTTGAAACGATAACGCTTTGGAAATGAAGCGAGAATCGACTACCGTCACGTTTGCTTTGGACATAGCGGCGGCATGCTTGGCAGCATTCACTGTCCCGCTCATGCCACTGGTCATATGAATCGATAGGACGTCATACCCTTCTTCGCCTAAGCGGTCATACAATTGTAAGAAAGCGCCAACGGAAGGCTGGGAGCTTTTTGGAAGCTCGTGAGCTTCATTCATCTTTTGAATAAACTCGCTTGGTGATAGATCGACGCCATCGAGATAACACTTTCCATCGATGTATACGGATAAAGGGACGACCTCGACACCCAACTTTCTAATTAACTCATTCGACATATCTACCGTTGAATCAGTGACGACTTTAATTTTGCCCAACGCTAAACCACCTTAATAGGGAAGTATTTTTAAGCATAATACACGATTTGCGGATGTTTTTGCGGCAATGCCTCATTTTATCTCGTGTCATGGCGAAGTTATTCGGTTTCGTAGCTTAAGCCATTACCCGCAGTCTAGAGTTTGCCTACTAACTTGTCAAGGTAATTATACAACCAACTGAACGGAACGTTTATCATTGGCCGATCGGACGTCCAGGCTCCCCATTTCAATTATAAAACAACAGTACTAAATGAATTTTCATACTCATACAATGTAATACACTTGTCCAAATAGTAAAGGAGTGCGATTAAACATGAAGCGACGCTTACGGATGGTGTTCATCGCGTGGTTGACGTTACTGACAATAAACGCTTGCAGTTTCTCATTTAAGGGCAGTATCTCGCAAGTTTTCGCGGCAGAGGACGGGAGTGTGCACGGCGAACGCGGCCGCAGCAGGGCGAACGTGAGTGACGGCGCGAACGGCGCACGGTCCGAACAAGTGGCGACAGGTGACGAAGGAATGGTTGTGACCGCACACCCAGCGGCGTCGCGGGTCGGCGCTGACATTTTAAAAAAGGGTGGTAACGCGGTCGATGCTGCGGTGGCCGTCCAATTCGCCTTGAACGTCGCGGAACCGATGATGTCAGGGATCGGCGGCGGGTTCATGATGGTCTACAATGTGCACGACCAAAATATACGTATCATTAACAGCCGTGAAAAAGCGCCTGGCGGGGCGACGCCGGACATGTTTTTAGACGACCAAGGGAAAATTATTCCGTTTCCTGTACGTTCGACAAGTGGCAAGGCAGTCGGCGTCCCGGGCACGCTCAAAGGCGTGGAGCGCGCGCTCGAAGAGTGGGGCACGATGTCGCTTGCTGAGCTGATTGAACCGGCGGTGCAATTAGCTGACCAAGGGGTAGAAGTAAACAGGATATTGGCGGACGCGATTGCCGACCACGCCGATAAACTGCGGCGGACGGCGGCGAAAGACGTCTTCTTGCCTAACGGGGAACCGCTTGCCGAAGGTGACCTCCTCGTACAAAAAGATTTAGCAAAAACGTTTAAACTCATCCAAGAGGAAGGGACGGACGTTTTTTACGAAGGGGCAATCGGCGCCGCAATCGCAGAGACTGTGCAGCAGTTTGGTGGCGCGATGGAGCTGGAAGACCTTAGTCGTTACGAAGTGAAGGAAGAAGTGCCGCTGTGGGGTTCGTATCGCGGCTACGACATTGCGACGATGCCGCCGCCAAGTTCTGGGGGCGTAACGCTTTTACAAATGCTGCAGTTACTTGAGCCGTTTAATATGCGCCAGTACGACGTGCGCGCGACGGAAAAATACCACCTCGTCACCGAAGCGATGCATCTCGCCTACGCCGACCGCGGTGCGTACATCGGCGATCCGACCTTCGTCGATGTACCCGTTGAAGGGATGCTCCATCCGGACTACATTGCCGAACGGCACAAACTGATCGACTTGAATCGTGCGAACGACGACGTACAGCCGGGCGACCCGTGGCACTATCAAGAAGGAACACGGCGCGCAATTGTTCCCCAGTTGGACGACCGCCCGCTCGGGGAGACGACTCACTTCACCGTCGCCGACCGCTGGGGCAACCTCGTCGTCTATACGACGACGATCGAGCAGTTGTTCGGAACGGGGATCATGGTCCCGGAGTACGGTATTATTCTCAACAACGAGCTAACCGACTTCGACGCGCGTCCCGGTGGCCCGAATGAGGTTCAACCGTACAAGCGCCCGATGAGCAGCATGACGCCGACGATCGTCTTTGCGAACGGGCAAGGGCGGGATGCCAAGCATAAACAGCCGCTCATGACGGTCGGCTCGCCGGGCGGAGCGACGATTATTGCCTCCGTGTTACAAGTGACGCTTCATGTGCTCGACTTCGACATGGGACTAAAGGATGCGATTGAGGAACAGCGCATTTACAGTAACAACTACCCGCAAATTCGCTGGGAAGAGGGCATTCCTGACGCTGTGAGGCAGGAGATGGTACAGCTTGGCCACGAGTGGGAACCGCGTGCAACTGCGATCGGCAACGTGCAAAGCATTATGATCAATCGCGCGGGCACGCGTTATCTCGGCGCAGCAGATTCATCGCGTGAGGGGAGTGCTATTGGCCTCGGGAAAGCGAATATCATTAAGAAGTAATATTTTACACCAACAAATTCCTGACAAATAGTTGACAAGTGTTCGTAACAGTTGTACGATTGTCCAAGAAAGTGCAGTCTTCAGTGCCGTCACGCGGTAAAACGCTGTCAACAGGGTCGAGTGGTTGGAAGTGATTCGACGCAAAAAAATATACGTAAGCCGTGGCTCGTTACGTGTTTGCCAGCACCCGTCGCATGTCCCCAGCACTTTCTACTAAACAGCACCAGCTGTTTTACCTTCTTTTGATGCGAGCGCTTTTATAATCACACGTAAGCGCCCATCTCCCGCGCTCGCGTCCTACAAAAACTTTGTCACTCTTGCATCAGTGGTAATGGATCGTCTTTTCGGTTTAAGTGTACGGACTACTTAACTAGTAGGTTGCAATGCGCGACAAAATAAACGAAGTTACAAGCAGAAAGGATGACAATGGTTGAAGCGGATCATTAGTACGGCATTACTCGCTCTCATTTTAGTTGTAGGGGCTGTTGGCTGCTCTTCTTCCGACGGCGACGGTGGCGGCAATGGTGGCGGGGGCTCTGCGTCCGACCCCGATGCGATTCAAATCGCGACTGGTGGGACGAGCGGGGTTTATTACCCACTAGGTGGTGGGATGGCCAATATTTTCTCGGAAAAGATGGACATTAAAGCAAGTGCGCAGACGACAGGTGCTTCAGTTGAGAACATGCAACTGTTATCGAAAGGGTCTGTACAAGTCGCCTTTACACAAAATGACATCTTAGAATACGCGGTAAACGGCGGCGAAGAAAAAGTTTTAAAAGAGAAGCTCGATAAAATTCAAGCAGTCGGTGCGTTGTATCCGGAGATTATCCAACTCGTCGTACTCGCCGACAGTGACATTCAATCGATTCAAGACTTGAAGGGCAAAAAAGTGTCGGTCGGGGCGGCTGGCAGCGGCAACGAAGCGAACAGTCGACAAATTCTCGAGGCCGCGGGGCTCTCTTACGACGATATCAAGCCGGAATTTAAGTCTTACGGCGATTCGGCCGACGCCTTTAAAGACGGGGGCATCGACGCGATGTTTGTCACCTCCGGCATTCCGAACTCGGCAGTACAAGATATCGCCGTGACGAAAGGCGTGCGCGTACTCGGCTTAGACGATGACATCATTAAAAAAATAAAAGACAAGTACCCGTTCTACATCGATTCGGCCATTCCCGACGGCTCGTACGAAGGACAGAAAGGTGAAGTGAAGACAGTCGCCGTGCTTGCATCGCTCGCGGTTAACAGTGATTTAAGTGAAGACTTCGTGTACAACTTGACGAAATCGCTGTTTGAAAACTTAGAGGAGCTGGAGAAGACGAACGCTAAAGCTTCGGAAATTGAGCTAAAGAAGGCCCTCGAGGGCATTACTGTTCCCGTCCACCCAGGCGCTGAGAAATACTACAAAGAAAAAGGGATCGAAAAATAATGCGGCTGAAGGGATTAGGGGAGCTAATTTCGATTAGCTCCTTTGCCTTCATATGATCGCTGTCAGTAGGCAACGCAAGCGGAAAAAGTGGCTGTGGCACTGTGCGGCTCTCGCTCTGCTTACCATCGCCACAGTGGCGGCTTTTTGGCCATACAGTACGGTGTTAGTCATTTCAGCGAACGAGACGGGAGACACGCTGTGGCAGCGGGACGTATCCGTCGGCGATACGTTTGCGATTCGCTTCACCCACTCGGTCGCGCGGACGGACGTAGACGACGTCATTAAAGTAGGGGATGGCAAACTCGTCGTCGACGCGACGATTTACGAGTCGTTCGGAGCTGGTTTGCCCGACAGCGTGCACGGGGAAGAGACAATCGCCTTGGAGGACGGGAAAGTTATGATTCGCCACTTAGGGCGCGCACTGCCGCAGATCGACCTGTTTATAGGACAAGTCGTCGCCAACCACCGACTCGTCTTCAGTGACGAGGTCATTCCGTTTGCTCGCTTTAGTCCGCCCGGAACATCCGTGCGCCTATCGCTTGAACAACAAAATTTTGTCACTTTTATCGGGAGGTGTTTGCGTGGCAGATAACGGAAAGACAGACAATATATCGGAAGAAGAGATTCAGAAACTGCGCGAGCAGTACGATCCAGAAGCCGCCGGCGATTCGCTGCAGGGCGTCATGAAATGGATCGTTTTTACCCTAACTGTCGCTTTTTCACTGTTTCATCTATACGCTGCACACAGCGGGGGCTTTGCCTCGGAAATTCAGCGCTCCATTCACCTCGGGTTTGCGCTCGTACTCATTTTCCTCGTCCACCCCTTTGCAAAAAGGAAGAAAAAGGGCGGTCAAGTACCGCCGTGGGATACGGCCGTTTCATACAGCCTCGCGGGTGTCGGCGGTTTTATCGGCTTGTACTGGGTCTTAAACTTTTCTGACCTCATGTCGCGCGCGGGTGCATATACAGCCACGGACTTGACCGTCGCCGTGTTGGCGATCGTCCTCGTGCTAGAAGCGACACGTCGCGCAGTCGGCATTCCGATTACGATTATCGTTTCACTCTTTTTACTGTACGCTCTCGCTGGACAGTACATGCCTGGATTTTTAGGTTTTTCTGGCGTAGAAATCGATCGGCTCGCCTCGCACATGTTTTTTACGACTGAAGGTATTTTAGGTACGCCGCTCGGTGTATCGTCGACCTTTATTTTTATGTTTTTACTGTACGGGGCGATGCTAGACAAAACGGGAGTCGGCAATTACTTCAACGACTTAGCGCTCGTCGTCGCCGGACGCTTCAGCGGTGGACCGGCAAAAGTTGCCGTATTTTCCAGTGCACTGCAAGGGACGATTAGCGGAAGCTCTGTCGGAAACGTCGTGACGACCGGTTCCTATACCATCCCGTTAATGAAGAAACTCGGCTACCGCAAAGAATTTGCCGGCGCGGTGGAAGCGGCGGCGTCGACGGGCGGGCAGCTCATGCCTCCCGTCATGGGTGCGGCGGCGTTTATTATGGCCGAGTTTACACGCATTCCGTACTGGGATATCGTCATTGCAGCTTCGATTCCTGCCGTGTTGTACTTTACGGGCATTATTATTATGACCCACTACGAAGCGAAGCGACTCGGTCTGCGCGGAATGACGAAGGAAGAGTTGCCCAACCCGCTCGACGTGTTGAAGCGCGCTTACTTGCTCTTGCCGATCGTTGTCATGATTTATTTGTTGGCGACAGGCTATACGCCGATGTTCGCAGCGCTGTACGGCATTTATACGGCAGCGGCGATCGGATTCTTGCAAGAGTTGATTAAGCACGTCAAACAGGATGGCTTCCTCAAAGGAATCGGCGGGGCGATCGTTGCGACGATTAAGTTGTTCATCGAAGCTCTCGCCTCTGGTGGCCGGACAGCGATGTCTGTCGCCATCGCCTGTGGGGCGGCGGGAATGATCGTCGGGGTCGTCACGTTGACGGGGCTCGGCTTGAAGTTCGGTACGGGTATCGTTACGCTCGCTGGTGGCAGTGTCGCCTTGGCACTCATTTTGACGATGGTGTCGAGCCTGCTCCTCGGGATGGGGATCCCGACGACGGCGAACTACATTATTACGTCGACAGTTGCCGCACCGGTGCTCATTCAGATGGGTTTTCCGTTGCTCGCTGCGCACATGTTCGTCTTCTACTTCGGCATTGTCGCCGATATTACGCCGCCGGTAGCGTTGGCCGCGTTCGCCGCTTCGGGCATTAGCCGCGGCGATCCCTTAAAGACGGGTGTACAGTCCACGCGATTAGCGATCGCTGCGTTTATGATTCCGTACATTTTCGTCTTTTCGCCGCAAATGCTGTTAATCGACACGACGTGGTCCGAGGCAGCGCTCGTCTTCGTCAGTTCGACGATCGGCATGCTCGGTGTCGGCGCCGGTATGATCGGTTACTGGCAAAAGAAATTGCACCCGCTCCTACGCCTCGTGACGATTGTGGGCGGCGTCTTGATCGTCGTCCCGGAATGGAAATCGTCACTCGGCGGGTTAGCGATCTTAGTCGCCGTTTGGTGTTACCAGCGGTGGATACAAAAAGTAGATAGCGACAGCGGCGCTCCAGTGACTCTCAGTCAGTAAAGGTAGTCCTATCAGTAATAGCAACTCAACCACAACAATCGCACAGGAGGAATCCTGTGCGATTGTTTACGTTATTCGTGTCGGATCGCACGCCATTTTTCGGCTTGTTCCATTCGCGCGATGAATTTGCTATAATCCTTGTTGAACGGCAAATGTCAAAAACGAACGTCATATCATATGGAGGATGCTGTTGCATGATTTTTTCCGCGAAAAAGGACGTATTTTTGGAGATGCTTTCATCAATTGCCGAAAATGTAAAGGAATCGGCACATTTTTTTGTGGATTTCACGATTCGAAATGAAAACGATCTGAAGCAATTCGCAAAGACGATGAAGGAGTTTGAAACGAAAGGGGATACGTTCGTCCACGACATTATTGTGACGTTGAATAAAACGTTTATTACTTCCCTCGAACGGGAAGATATTTTAGCGCTGGCGATCGCCATGGACGATATTCTCGACGGGATGGAGCAGTTTTCGTCGCGCCTAGAAATATACAACATTACGCAAATCGACGACATTATGGTTCAATTCAGCGAGAAAATTCTCGCGAGCACGGCCGAAGTCGCAAAATCGACGAAGCTGCTCGACCGGAAACAGTTGATGGACATCCGCCCGCACGTCATAAAAATAAACGATATTGAATCGGAATGTGATACGTTACTGCGCGACGGTCTAAAGAACTTGTTCGCGACGGAAAAAGACCCGATTAAAATTATCCAATACAAAGAGTTGTACGAGACGCTCGAGGGTATTTCTGACAGCTGCGAAGACGCCGCCGACACCTTAGAGACAATCATTATGAGAAACGTGTAAGGAGTCCGTAGTTGATGGATACAACGTTACTACTTATCGTTTTAATCGTCGTTTTTGCGCTCGCCTTTGATTTCATTAACGGTTTTCACGACACGGCGAACGCCATAGCGACGTCTGTTTCGACCCGGGCGCTTCATCCGCGCGTCGCAGTCATATTAGCTGCTGTCATGAACTTTGCCGGCGCACTGACGTTTACGGGTGTGGCGCAAACGGTCACGGAAGACATTGTCGACCCTTTTACGATTAGTAACGGCATGGTCGTCGTACTGGCCGCGTTAATTTCTGCGATCTTTTGGAACTTGCTCACGTGGTATTTCGGTATCCCGAGTAGTTCCTCGCACGCGCTCATCGGTTCGGTCGCCGGGGCGGCCATTGCTTCGGCTGGTGTCGATGCGATCCATTTCAAAGGTTTTTTGAAAATTATTGAATCTCTTGTTTTTTCACCGTTCATTGCGTTATTTCTCGGCTTTATCATGATGCGCGGCATCGGTTATGTTTTCAGAAATTTCGACCTGGTAAATACGAATCGCAAGTTCCGTTACTGTCAAATATTTACTGCTGCCTTGCAGTCGTTTTCCCATGGGACGAACGACGCCCAAAAAGTGATGGGTATTATTACGATTGCCTTAATCGTCGGCGGTTATCATACGACTGCTGACATTCCGCTGTGGGTACGAGTAGCCGCCGCTCTCGCCATGGGCATAGGGACGTCGGTCGGCGGATGGAAAATTATCAAAACAGTTGGTGGAAAAATTACGAAGTTGAAGCCAGTCAACGGGGTGGCCGCCGATTTAACGTCTGCCATCATTATTTTTGGCTTTACAGCGCTCAAGCTACCAGTTAGTACGACGCACGTCATTTCTTCTGCGATTATGGGGGTCGGCGCGGCCAAGCGGGTGCGCGGCGTGAAGTGGGGCGTCGCCGGACGCATTGTCGTGACGTGGATTATCACCCTCCCTATGTCGGCGCTCATTGCAGGGCTCACATATTGGCTGTTGTCGACTTTCGTGTTCTGAAACTTTTATTGCTGTCATACGTCTTAATATATAGGCAGCCGTGTGTGCGCTATATGAATAAAATGTGTATCGCTATTCCAGCTAATTTGGGGTAGAATGCAGGTGCAGGAGGTTATGCCCCATGAACGATACGACGCATTCCGTAGCGAATCGGAAAGCATTGAAAGGGCGAAAAAAGAAACGCGATCTTAAACAACCGGAGCAAAAACCGGGTCGCAAAAAAAAGCGGCGCTTTATAAAATGGGCAGCACTCGTCATTATCGCTTCCATTTTTTTAGTGATGGTCGGGTGTTCTGCGGTCATTTTAGCTGGTAACTACGTCGTCGACGAGGAGAAGCTCGCCATGCCGCAAACATCGGTATTTCTCGACAAAAAAGGGAAAGAGTTTGGGCAGCAAGGGGAAGAAGACCGCGAATACGTCAATATATCTGACACGCCGGAATACCTCGGGCAAGCGTTTATCGCTGTAGAGGACAAGCGGTTTATGGATCACTTCGGGGTCGACCCAAAAGGCGTCATGCGTGCCGTTTGGATCGACATTAAGAGTGGGAGTCTCGCCGAAGGGGCGAGTACGATTACGATGCAATTAGCGCGTAACGTCTTTTTAACGCAGGACAAAGATTTTAGTCGCAAATTCAAAGAGATGCTGATCGCGATTAATTTGGAGCAAAATTACACGAAGGATCAAATACTGGAAATGTACATGAACCAAATATATTTTGGGCATGGAAAGTACGGCGTGGAGACAGCTGCGCAATGGTTTTTCGGAAAGACGGTGCGGACGGACGGCAAGCAACCGACCATCACGCTCAGTGAAGCGGCGATGTTAGCCGGTGTGCCGAACGGGCCGGAAATATTTTCACCGAAGAAAAACTTAGACAACGCGATCAAGCGGCGCAACCTCGTCTTAGCACAGATGGCAGATGCCGGCTTTATAACAAAGGAAGAAAAAGAACAAGCGATGGCAGAAAAAGTGACACTCGCTTCCGACAAAAAAGGCGGCAACAAATACGAGGCATACCTCGATGTCGTGCGCAAGGAAGCAAAAGAGCGGTACGGATTGGACGAGGATGAACTGAACCGCGGCGGCTATCGCATTTATACGAACTTAAACCGTCAAGCGCAAAAAGCGGCCGAAAAAGCTTACAAAAACGACGAATTATTCCCGCCTAACGGCGAACACGGTAAGGTCGAGAGCGGGATGACGATGATGAATGTGAAGACGGGGGAGATCGTCGCTGTCGCCGGGGGCCGCAAATACGAAGTGGGAAACTTCAACCGCGCCACTGCTCGCGTGCAACCGGGATCGACGATGAAGCCGCTCGCTTCGTACGGGCCGGCGCTCGAATATAACGGGATGACGCCGTACGATATTGTAGACGACACGCCGATCGAGAAAGACGGGAAGCCGTACCCGCAAAACTACAATAACGGTGCGTACAGCGGTAAAGAATATATGATCGACGCGCTGAAAAAGTCGGATAACGCTGCCGCCGTACGCTTGTTACACGACGTCGTCGGGGTGAAAAACGGCTATAAGTTTGCCTCGAACTTGGGCTTAAAAATTGACGAAAAGTTTAACAACGATGAAGCGTACAGTTTGACGCTCGGCGGCAACGAAGTGTCGACGCTAGAAATGGCACAAGCGTACAGCGCCTTCGCCAATAAAGGGGTGATGGTCGAAGGACACGCCATCGATAAAATCGAACGGTCCGACGGTTCCGGAGTCTCAGTTGACGACCCGCAAGTGAAAGAAGTGATGAGTGCGCAGACAGCGTACTACATGACGACGATGCTACAGGCGGTCGTCAACGAAGGGACGGGGATCGCCGCCCAAATTCCCGGACGGGAAGTCGCCGGTAAAACAGGAACGACCGACTCGGAAGCGCGCCTCTGGTTCGTCGGCTACACGCCGCAGTATGTCACCGCCCTTTACTTTGGGCGCGACGAGGACACGACCTATCCCGTTGGTGGGGATAGCAGCGGGCCTGCGCGTCTCTTTTCGATCATTATGGCCGAGGCGTTAGAAGGGATGCCTGCCGAAAGCTTTACTAAACCGGACAACGTGAAGAAAGTCGTGAAGCCGGTCGAGTTGCGCAAAGTAACTGACTTACGAGCGAGTTACGATGCCGAGAGCGGACAAGTGTCCCTTAGCTGGACGGCGAACGACAACCGGGTCAGCTATGAAATATACCGCTCGGAAGGTAGTGGCAGCGCGAGCAAGATCGGCGATACGAGTGGCGGTAGCTATACGGACAGCAGCATCGACGTCCCGAAAGCGGGCGGACTGTTTGGCGCCAAAGAGAAGACGTACCACTACTATCTCGTGCCGGTAAACCCGGACAGTGGGGAAAAAGGCGATAAATCGAATTCTGCGACGGTCGTCGTTACACCGCTAGAGGACAAGCAGGAAGAGGAGCCAGACGAGGACGAGAAGAAGGACACTCCTGAGGAAGAAAAACCGGATGAGCAGGAAGAACCCGGGGATGTCGAGCAGCCAGGCGACGATCAAGGTGACCAAGGAGAAGACGAACAACCTGGGGACGAGCAGCCGCCGGGCGATGATGGCGATGATGGCGACGATGGCGACGGCGGTGACGGCGGTGACGGCGGTGATGGGGGCGACAAGGAGCAGCCTCCTGTTGACGTCAAACCGCCCGGACAGAAGCAGCCGCCGGTCAGGCAAAAACCACCGGGTCAAAGTCAACAACCCGGAGCCAATAGTCAAGGAAATAAACAAATCGACGGCGAGTAAGCCCCCTTGTAAATAGACACCAGCTGGCTCACTAAGTTGCGGCTTATCTTTATGTTGCGTTCGAAATGGCGGTGACGGGTATCAAAACTACCTTCGAACCGCTAACTGCGAGGCCTCAGTCCCCATTATGGACTGAGGCTTCCCCATCATGGACTGAGGCTTCCCCATTAAGGGACTGCTGTTTCCTATTCTCAATAATATTGCCGACATAGAGACGGAGAGGATTGTCGTGAAGAGAGCAGCACTGTTTGCTTGTGTATGGCTAACGGTCATGTTAGGCGGTTGTACGTTTGGACAAGCCGAATCCCAAGTAGCGACAACCGAAAGTACGGGCGGTGGTACCGTGCGCGTATGGATTGCGGGCGAACAATTTCCCCTCAAGGCGTTCCAAGCGTTTACCGAGGCGACGGGCATCGCGGTGCAACCCCAATTTGGCGACGAACGCGACTTTGTGCGTCAAGTGCTACAACATAAAGGGCAACCACAGGCCGATCTGTTTTGGAGCGACAATGCGCTCGACTTAGCCGTCTTGGCCGGGCGCGGCGCTTTTGAGGCATATCGCTCGCCCCATGCGGCAAAAATCCCGAGTACAGCGAAAGACAGTGACGGATTGTGGTACGGACTAACCGAGCGACGGCTCGCATTATTATATAAGCCGGCGAAACTTTCCGATGACAAGGTGCCAAAGACGCTTGATCAACTCGAGCAGTTTGCACATAAAGGTAAGATTGGCGTGCCCGCACCTTCTTCGTCACTTTGGACGAGCGCAGGTGCGGCGATCGTCCCAGTCCAAGGTGAGTTTGGGATGCAAAGTTTTTTTAGCGGGCTCAAAGAATGGAACGTTTATTTCGCCAAGGAAGACCCGCCGGGCGCGGCACTCGTGTTGGAGGAAAAAGTACCGTTACTGTTGTCGACGAGTGAACAGGCGTTGCGCCACATGAGCAAACAGCGGAAAGACGCGAAACATACAAAAGACGCGGCACTTCGCATACAGCCGCTCGTTGCCGACAACGGCGAGCCGCTCAACGTTACGACTGGGATCGGTATATTGAGGGGCACAGAAAAGAAAAAGGAAGCAGAGCAATTCATCGATTTTATGCTGCGTGAACAAAATCGGAGTGACCTAGCGACCGCGCGCATGCACGAAGCACTCGCTTCAACCGGACCGGCTTCGCGTCTGCACCCGGATGAAATGGTGCAACTTTCGCCCCTCATCGCTCATTACCTTGCCGTCAGTTTCCCCGATGCCCCCTAATCATGATCTCGCTCCCCGGACATACAATGGTTGTATAAAGCCCTTATTATAGGGGGGGGGAAGTGATGAGTTATTTAATTCTAGCCTTGTTTTCGTACGCGTTAGGGGTGACCCCATCTGCACTATTGCTCAATGTACGGCAAGGGAGGTTAGGGCGTGCGCGGTTGTCACGTCACTACGTCCCGTCCTCACAGCGCTTTACGGTAGCAGGTCTCGATTTTTTGAAGGGGGTAGCCGCGACGTTAATCGGTCTATTCGTCGCCGGTTGGGGCGGCGCGTGTACGGCTGCCGTAGCCGTGAACGCTGGCGGCGTGTTTCCGCCGTCGGTCGCGGCGACACCAGGTGCGCGAACGACAGGGACGGCGGCTGGTTCGTTGCTAATCCTTAGCCCGTTACTGCTGTTAGCGGGAGTGGTCACCTTCGTGCTCGTGTTGTACTTTACCCAATACTTGTCCCTCTCGACAGCGCTCAGTACGGTCGTGGTCATGATTCTCAGTTTTTTCATACGGCCGTCTTGGTTTATTCTCGTTGTCATCTTACTATTAGGTTTGGGTGTCCTTTATTTACACCGCAACAGCTATGCCCGCTTTATGAGGGGAAAAGAGCCGGTTTATCCTATTCGTCGCTGGTTGCGATGAGGGGTATTTGTTCGAGTTAAAGTTGACCTGCGGTGAAAAAGTGACGGAGTAGTGTCGCCTATCGTCAACGGTTGGCGACTTTTCTTTTTTCCGTATACAATGGAAGTACGTTTTGCCGCGTAAATTGGACAAGTTGACAGGGAGGCTTTCTCATTGAGTAAACTAAAAATGTATGAGTATCCGCGGTGCGGGACGTGCCGCAAGGCAAAAAAGTTTCTCGACGCACACAGCGTTGCCTATACGACGCAACAGATCGTCCAGCAACCGCCGTCTAAGCCTGAGCTCGCCGAGTTAGTCGCCAAAAGTGGCTTGCCGCTGAAGAAATTTTTCAATACGTCGGGCAAATTGTACCGGGAACTTAACATGAAAGAAAAGGTAAACGTGCTTAGCGAAGATGAGCTGTTAGAGTTATTAGCCGCGCACGGCATGTTAATTAAGCGCCCGATTGTAACCGATGGCGTGAAAGTGACTGTCGGTTTTAACGAAGAGACTTTCAAGGAGATGTGGTTGGTTTAACGCGATTTGCAACCGTTTTACCTAGCCAAATATGCGGCTTCCGACTGAGAATGGTTACCTTATTATAATCATTATAAAATAGTATTGACTTTAATCCTCAGTCGTGCTATCTTAAGAATAAGCCATTCAGTTGGTTCTCCTGCCTGGCAGAAACGACGTAGAGACAAGCTTTTTTTTACGTTTAACGCACCTGACGTTAGGGTAAAGTATTAATGGTTGTCCGCGTTGGTTTACGTTGGTTTACTGTAGGTAGGAGAGAAATATTATTAGGAGGGCTACATATGAGCAAACGTTTAGTTGGTTTACCAGCACCAGATTTTGAAATGGAGAGCACGAAGGACTTAGAAAACCTCGAAACACCCGTACGTCTATCTGACTACAAAGGCAAATGGTTAGTCCTGTTCTTTTATCCGTTAGACTTTACGTTTGTATGTCCTACCGAAATTACGGCATTGAGTGACCGAGCCGACGAGTTTAAGGCGTTGGACACTGAAATTCTCGGCGTGAGCACAGATAGCAAATTCTCGCACCGCGCGTGGATGAACGTATCCCGCGACGACAACGGGATCGGCGACATTAACTTCCCGTTAGCTGCGGACACGACGCACCAAGTAAGCCGCGATTACGGGGTGCTCATTGAAGATAGAGGTGTGGCGCTCAGAGGACTGTTCATTATCGATCCGGAAGGCATCCTGCGCTACCAAGTCGTCAACGACGAAAATATCGGTCGCAGTGTCGACGAAACGTTGCGCGTGCTGCAAGCACTGCAAACGGGTGGCCTGTGCCCGGCCAACTGGAAACCGGGTCAAAAGACGCTATAATTTTGGAGACAATATAGAGGAAGAGGGCGGAGGGTTTTATTCAATCCCTTCGCCTTCGCTGTCCTTTTTTACGTATATGAGACAAAATCACATTTAACTTGGAAATGCCAGCAAAAACGGTTTATAATTACACATAAGGAGGAAATTACGATGGCGTTGCGCTTACGCTCCGACATGCCCGAGTTTAAAAACGTCACTGAATGGGTGAACGGTGAGGTGACCAAAGAAGACTTACAAGGTCATCCGGTACTCGTTCACTTCTGGTCGATTAGCTGTGGCGTATGTAAACAGACCTTGCCCGACGTGAATGAATGGCGCGAAAAATACAAAGAACACAACTTGAAAGTGGTCGGCGTGCATATGCCGCGTTCCGAAAAAGATACCGAAATCGCACCGGTCAAAGAAGCGATCGAAAAATACGAACTCATTCACCCGCAAATGATCGATAACACGCACAGTGTCGTCGACGCATTCCAAAACGAATACGTCCCGGCTTACTATTTGTTTGACCAAGAGGGGAAATTACGGCACTTTCAAGCGGGAGAAAAAGGATTACACATGGTCGAACAACGCCTGAAGCGCGTGTTAGACATAAAATAAACGCTACGGAGGATTTGAAGTATGAACTTACCAAAAGAGTTAAAGTACAGCCAAGAACACGAATGGGTAAAGGAAGAAGGGAACAACCGCGTACGAATCGGCATTACCGATTTTGCACAATCCGAGCTCGGTGACATCGTCTTCGTCGAGTTGCCGGAAGTGGGTGACGAAGTCGAAGCGAACGAACCGTTCGGTAGTGTCGAGTCGGTGAAAACTGTTTCTGAACTGTATGCTCCCGTCTCCGGTAAAGTGGTCGAAGTAAACGGTGAGTTAGACGATTCACCAGAACTGGTGAACGAGTCCCCGTACGAAAAGGCGTGGATGGTCGTCGTCGAGCTGTCGAATGCGGCTGAACTGGGTGACCTCTGGTCGGCGGAGAAGTACGAAGAGACGTTTAAGGAAGACGAATAAAAAACTGTCGACATTCGACTCGCGTTCTAAGGATATATCCGGATAGCTATTAATGGCAATGTTGCTGTGAGAGCTTTCACCTGTTCCATGCACCGCAAACACGGTTGACAAGTGTGGTACAATAGGTGAAAGCTCTTTATCTATCTTAACGGAGGGATAGCCTATGAGTTTTTGCTGTGGAGCGAGTATGATTGGTGCTGTAGGCGCGATCAAAAGCAAACAGGTCCTTGTCGACGGCGTTCCCTTTTTGTTTTGCCCTGTCTGTCACAAAGTAGACGTCCATCACTCCGTTAAAGAACCGTTCGATTTACTCGTCGATCATGCGCTAGGGGATGGCGCGAAGCACGTTGATTTTAGAGAGCACGTCACCGAGCCAAGTGATGACATACTGAGTAACTGTATTTCGGTCGAGCGCGGTAATCCAGAGCAATTATTAACAGAACAAATCGACAATGCCCTTGATTTATACGGTTTCGCAAAATATATCGGTGACCGCGAATGGCAAGATACGCTAGTCAAACGGTTGAAAGTGTTTACTGCTGGGCTCGCCCGTTACCGACAAGGGGAGAACGTGTGATTCGCTTAGCCGCTTATAGTGGTACTGAACGTTTCCAGTACGTGGATAAACGGCACGTCTGCGCCGTAACGGCCGACGATCATCCCTCGGGCGTCAATCACAACCCACGATGGCACCGAAGTGAGTCCGAAAGCGTCGTACGTTTCCCTGCCGCGATCACTCAGCACAGGTAACGTGAACGCATTGTCCTTAAGAAATGGGATCGCGTCGTCCACGTGTCGTTCGCGACCAGTGACGTTAACGGTAACGATGGCAGCTGCTTCGCGAATGAAGGAGCTGCCGTCATTCGCGAGGGAGCGGTGAAACACTTCCATTTTTGGCAATTGCGCATGGCAGTCCGGGCACCAACTGACCCAGAACGCGAGGAGCAAACTTTTGCCGCGAAAAGCGGATAAGCATACTTCTATTTGTGCGTCTTGCAGAGTCGGCAAGCAAAAATCGGGTGCACGTTCGATCGGTAGCACCTCCCCTGTGCGATATGTCCGACCTAATCGGTTAGTACCCATCTTATCGTGAAAACAGCGTGACTTCAACGGAAACAAAAATTGCCGCAAAAATACAGTTGTGCTATTTTGGTCGGCATGTTACAATCACGAATAATTGCATAACCTTTGGATTCTCTTATCCAGAGAGGTGGAGGGAAAGGCCCGATGAAACCCGGCAACCATTTTCACGCGCGGCGTGTGAAAAAAGGTGCCAATTCCTTCAGGCGCTGTGCCTGGCAGATGAGAGAGAACGGATCTTGTTGAGGCAAGTCCTTTCCCGTCTGCGGAGAGGACTTTTTATGTTTTATAGGGGGGATGGCGGTTGATTCGACTAAGTGGGATCCGCAAACATTTTCCAACGCGGCACAGTGAAATTCGCGCGGTCGACGGGGTCAATTTGACCGTTGAGCCGGGGGAAATATTCGGCGTGATCGGTTACAGTGGCGCTGGCAAAAGCACCCTCATCCGCACGATTAATTTGCTCGAGCCGCCGACGGAAGGGAAGGTTATCGTCGGGGATCGTGTGTTAACGGAGTTGTCGGCGCGAGACTTGCGCCTAGCGCGGCAAGAGATCGGCATGATTTTCCAACAATTTAATTTGCTTTGGTCGCGTACTGTTGCAGAAAATGTGCGCTTTCCACTCGAAATTGCGGGATTAGACAAGCAGACAGCTGCGGACAAAGTGCAGCATTTGTTGGAAGTAGTTGGATTAAGTGACCGAAGAGACGCATATCCGGCACAGCTGTCCGGTGGCCAAAAGCAACGCGTCGGGATCGCACGGGCGCTGGCGGGCGATCCAAAAGTGCTCTTGTGCGACGAAGCGACGTCTGCCTTAGACCCGAAAACGACCGAAGACATTTTACAGTTACTACAAAAAATTAATCGCCAATTCGGCTTAACGATCGTACTCATTACGCATGAAATGGACGTCATCCGTAAAATATGTCATCGCGTCGCGGTGATGGATCACGGCAAAATCGTGGAGAGCGGACCCGTCGCCGCACTGTTTCGCCGGCCACAGACGGCGATTACGCGGCAATTTGTGCAAGAAAGTGTCGGGGCACAAGGGGCGGATGAATCGCTGGACGTGTTGCTAGAGGAAGTGACGGCTGGCGCTATCCTCAAGTGTACGTTTCCCGGATCGGGAGCGACACAGCCGGTCATTAGCCGCTGTATCCGCGAATGTGACGTCGACTTAAACATTTTGGCAGGACAGTTGCATCGTGTGCAAGGGGCATCTTACGGCACGCTTTACGTACAACTTGACGCCCCGGAGGAGCTACTCGCGCGCGTTGTACGTTACTTGCGCGACAGCGACATCGAAGTGGAGGTGGTAAAGCGTGGCACTCCTGCCTAATGTGCAGTGGGATCTTATGCTCGAAGCGACCGTCGATACGGTATACATGGTGTTTATTTCTACTTTTTTCACGGCGCTCCTCGGAGTGCCGCTCGGGATCTTACTCGTCGCAACTGACGTGAACGGGATTCGTCCATTGCCGTTGCTGCAGCGCATCGTCGGGGTCTTTGTCAACTTGTTCCGCTCTGTGCCGTTTATCGTGTTAGCCGTCTGGATGCTCCCGGTGGCACGTGTCATCGTCGGTAACTCGCTCGGCCCGACAGCCGCTTGCGTGTCGCTTATCGTCGGTGCCGCACCGTTCTATGCGCGACTCGTCGAAACGTCGTTGCGCGAGGTCGGAAAAGGGGTCGTCGAGGCAGCGCGAGCGATGGGGGCGTCGCGCCGACAAATTGTGCGCAAAGTACTCCTTCCCGAAGCGTTGCCGGGTATCGTTTCCGGCCTTACCGTCACGTGTATTACGCTCATCGGCTACACAGCCATTACCGGATTAATCGGCGGCGGCGGTTTAGGTGACCTCGCCTACCGCTACGGGTTTCAATCGTTTCAAACGGATGTTATGATCGTCGCCACAGCGATTCTCGTCATCATGGTACAACTCATTCAAGTGCTCGGTGACCGCCTCGTGAAAAAAATCGATAAGCGGTAAACCGACATTCGTGGTTCGCCCAGGCTTCCTTAGCCCGGGAGCAATAAATATTTTGTAATTTTAGGAGGAGAGAAATAGGTGAAAAAGCTGTTTAACGTACTATTAGTAACGATACTCACGCTCGCTGTCGCCGCCTGCGGTTCAGCGGCAAACGAAACGGGGAAAGACGGTGACGCTGGAGGTAACCAGGGAGCGAAAGAACCGGTTAAGAAAGAACCGGTTAAGCTAACAGTAGGCGCTTCAGCTGTACCCCATGCGGAAATTTTGGAACACATTAAGCCGGCGCTCGAAAAGGAAGGGATCGCGTTAGACGTTAAAGTGTTCCAAGACTACGTCTTACCGAATAAGACGCTCGCTGAAGGAGAGTTGGACGCCAACTACTTCCAGCATAAACCGTGGATGGAAACAGCGAACGAAGAAAACGGTTGGAAGCTCGTCGACGCCGTCGGCGTACACATCGAACCGATCGGTGCCTACTCGGAAACACACGATTCGGTGGACAACATTCCCGACGGGGCGACAGTAGCGATTCCGAACGCGACGGCGGAAACGCACCGAGTGCTCTTGCTACTGGAAGCGAACGGGCTGATCAAATTGAAAGCGGGAGACGGCAACAAGAAGTTGGCAGACATCGCCGAAAACCCGAAAAACCTTAAGTTTAAAGAAGTAGAAAATGCGATGCTGCCGCGAACGCTGCAAGATGTTGACTTTGCTGTCATTAATACGAACTACGCCTTGCAAGCCGACTTGAACCCGACGAAGGATGCTTTGTTTATCGAGGATGCGCGCTCCCCTTACGTCAATGTGTTAGCGGTAAACGCAGGAGATGAGAAGAAGCCGGAAATTGAAACACTCGTCAAGGTATTGACCTCGGACGACGTAAAAAAATTTATTGAAGAGAAGTATGAAGGCGCCGTTGTCCCAGCGTTTACAAATAAATAATTGCGCGGACAATGCGTGAAGCACCAGAACGCATTTTTTGTGCGGTCATAAAAAATTCCCAGCAGGGATTTTTAAACCTCTTGTCGAAGTGTATAGTAATCAACATCAGAAGGCAGGGATGCAGCATGTCGATCGAACGAATCGAACTTGGCAATATTATTCGTAAAAAGAGAAAGGAACTCGGCCTAACCTTGAACGATCTGGCAGGAGATAATATTTCTGTCCCGACCATCAGTAACATTGAGCGCGGCATTACGCACAATGTGAGCGATGAGAAGATTACTTATCTCCTCGACCAATTGGGACTAGATGAGCAGACGATCGCCAAGATGAAACAGTCGGGAGCAGTGGAAAAGGAGCACGTCGAGCTCGAACTCGTCAACATTGCGCACCTGGTCGAACTGAAACTTTTCGACCTAGCGCGCGAGCGCATTATGGCCTTAGAGAAACAAGACATTATCGATGAAAATGCGCACTTTTCCGCCCATTTGCAACTAACTAAGGCCAATTTATACCTTTATCGGCAGCATTGGGATCGTACCGAGCGCATCTTAAAGAAGGTTGTTCGCCTCGTCAAAGAGTGTGCCATCGACGCGAAAACGAACATCGAAGCGGAAGCGTACTACTT
Source organism: Numidum massiliense (assembly GCF_001375555.1). NCBI lineage: Bacteria > Bacillati > Bacillota > Bacilli > Caryophanales > Bacillaceae > Numidum > Numidum massiliense. The sequence goes on from NZ_CTDZ01000009.1 coordinate 3,505,436, forward strand.
GTGGGGGCAGATCGTCTTTTACCGCGACCAAGATACAGAACAAGCGTTGCGCTACAGTGATTGGGCCTTGGACGCCTTTCATCTAGGTGGCGATAAGCCGTACTTAGAAGGGCGCATCAACTATAACATCGGCGTTTATCACTACCGTGCGGAAGCGTATGCGCCAGCGTTAAAATATATTAGCAAAGCAAAGAAAATAAGCGAACAGACGAACGATATGCGTACGTTGGCGATGACCTTTTATATGGAAGGAAATATTTTGAAGAAGCAAGAAATGTATCAAGAAGCGATTCCGTTTTTCAAGAAGGCAATTAACGTGTCGCGCACACTTTATCCGAACAATGATCTCGCCTGTCACCTCTATATTAATATGGGGGACAACTATTATTGTGCGGAACAGTACGAAGAGGCGATCCGCTATTACAAAATTGTACGGGAGCTGTGCCACGTAACGAAAGATCAACAGATGATGGCGCACGTGTACAGATCGTACGGGGAAGTATATTTAGCGACTGGCGATTATGACCGGGCGGCACTTTGTGCCGATAAGGCGCTCGACTTAATGAAGAAAGTTCCGTCGCCGTTCGACCGTTTTCGCCTCTTACTGCTCTGTGCAAATACTGCCCTGTGTCAAAAATCAGAAAAGACAGTCGACTACTGTCAAGAAGGGATTCGCCTCGCCGACGAATTGAAACAGTATCGTATGAAAAAGGAATTCCACTTTTTGTTGGCAAAATACTATAGCGGGGTAGGAAACAACGAGAAGCATCTAAGGGAACTGCAGCATTTGTTCTACGTCGAGACAGTATTGAACAAAGAAGCCCGCTAAGTCGCAGGTCAATTGACCGCCTACGTCTACGCGATCCCCGTGCGCTGAAACAGCAACCGGGGATCGCCGTTTTATGTCCAATCAATTTCCCTCGTACATATGAGACGTATAACTCTGCGCGATAACTTTGCGCGATAAGGAGGGGCACCGCCACTTATGCCTTCCCCTATACGGTTAATTGAGAATGACCGACAGTTCGTACTGTTGAAACATCATTAAAGTTCCTTATACGGTGTTACTTCTTTGGCGAGTATGGTATACTTTACAATGAGAATACATTAAGAATGATTATAAACTGAGAAAGCAACGGCGGCTTTTAAAACACGGCCTTTAAATATAGCAACTACACTGGAGGAATGCCACATGTCAAACATCCCTAAGTTAACAGTAGACGACTTGCACGTCTCTATTGAAGATAAGCACATCCTTAAAGGTGTCAACTTAGAAGTTAAGGGCGGCGAAATCCATGCGATCATGGGGCCGAACGGCACCGGTAAAAGTACGCTCGCCTCTGCGTTAATGGGTCACCCTAAATACGAAGTGACACAAGGCGCCGTTACGCTCGACGGCGAAGATGTTCTAGACATGGAAGTGGACGAGCGGGCGCGCAAGGGGATTTTCCTCGCCATGCAATACCCGAGTGAAATTAGTGGCGTGACGAACGCCGACTTTTTACGCAGTGCCGTCAACGCACAGCGCGGTGAAGGTAATGAAGTATCGATCATGAAGTTTATCCGCCAGCTTGACAAGAAGATGGAAGCGTTGGATATCGACCCGGTGTTTGCGGAACGTTACTTAAACGAAGGATTTTCCGGCGGGGAGAAGAAACGGAACGAAATATTGCAAATGATGATGTTAGAGCCGCGCATTTCTATTCTCGACGAGATCGATTCGGGACTCGACATCGACGCGTTGAAAGTAGTGGCCAAAGGCGTTAACGACATGCGCAGCCCAAACAACGGCGTGTTAATTATTACCCACTACCAGCGGTTGTTGAACTACATTAAACCGGACTTCGTGCACGTGATGATGCAAGGTCGTATCGTAAAATCGGGTGGACCGGAGTTGGCTGAGCGCTTAGAAGCGGAAGGTTACGAATGGGTCAAAGAAGAACTCGGCATTAAAGACGAAACAGTCGGCCAAGAGGCTTAAGTAGGAGGGATGTCAAAGATGCCAGTAAATACGTCAGACTTGTTGTTTGACCGCGAAGTCGTCACCGAGTTGTCGCAAAAAAACAATGAACCGGCATGGATGCTCGAGCGTCGTTTACAAGCTCTAGAGCTGGCGTCAGAGCTCCCGTTGCCTAAGCCGGATAAAACGTCGATTCGCTTTTGGAACTTGACGAAGTTTGCGCCGTATACGGCGGAAACCGTCGTGTCCGAGTTCGCGCAGTTGCCGGAAGCTATTCGTACGTTTGTCGGACGGGAGGAAGGCGTGCGGAACCTCGTCGTGCAGCACCATTCATCCGTCGTCTACAGCGAATTAGCGCCAGAAGTTGCGGCGCAAGGAGTCATTCTCACCGACTTACACAGCGCACTCACGGAACATGGGGCGCTTATGCAAAAGTACTTCATGAGCGAAGCTGTCCGCGCTGATGAGCATCGATTAACCGCGCTGCACGGGGCGCTGTGGAGCGGTGGCGTCTTCTTGTACGTACCGAAAAACGTCGAAGTGTCACTCCCGATTCAATCGCTCTTCTGGACCGACCGCCCGGGAGTCGGCGTATTGCCCCACGTCCTCATCGTCGCCGAAGCAAACAGTAAAGTAACGTTCGTCGACAACTATTTAGGCGACGACGAAGTGAGCGACGTCGTTCACAACGGTGTAACAGAAATTTTTGCCGGTGACGGCGCACACGTGCAGTATGCGACATTGCACCATTACGGGGCTGGCGTGCGCGACGTGTCATACCGCCGCGCGGTCGTCGGACGCGACGCCCACGTCGAATGGATCTTGGGCGAGCTGAACAACGGCGACACCATTTCCGATAACGACTCGCTACTCGCGGGACAAGGAAGTAGCTCGGTCGTTAAAACGTTAGCGGTCGGCTCCGGGAAGCAAACGTCGAATATGACGTCGCGCATCCGCCATGAAGGGAAACATTCCGAAAGTAACATCCTTGCCCGCGTCGTCATGAAAGACGAGGCGACCGGTATCGTAAACAGTGTGACGAAGATCGAGAAAGGCGCCTCCAAGTCGGACGGGGAGCAAACCGGACGGGTGTTAATGTTAGATGAAAAGGCGCGTGGCGACGCCAACCCGATCTTGTTAATCGAGGAAAACGACGTCATTGCCGGTCACGCGGCAAGTGCTGGACAAATCGATCCGCTGCAAATTTATTATTTGATGTCGCGCGGTATTTCCAAAGCCGATGCGGAGCGGCTGATCGTATACGGATTCCTCAATCCACTCCTCGCGGAAATACCAATTCCCGGTGTCATCGATCATTTGCAACGGGTGATCGAAAGGAAGTTGCGATAATATGGATGCCCGCGAAGTGCGTAAACAGTTTCCGATTTTTGAGCAACAAATTAACGGCCACCCGCTCGTTTACCTCGACAGTGCGGCTACGGCGCAAAAGCCGCGATCCGTACTGGAAGCTGTCGACCACTATTACGAGTTTGCCAACGCTAACGTGCACCGCGGCGTCCATACTCTCGCCGCGCGGGCAACGGACATGTACGAAGGGGCACGGGAAAAAGTGCGCCGCTTTATTAATGCGCGCTCGACGAAAGAAACGATCTTTACGCGCGGGACGACGACGAGTATAAACATCGTGGCGACGTGCTATGCGCGAGAAGTCCTGCAAGTGGGAGACGAGATCGTCCTTACCGAGATGGAGCACCACGGTAACTTAATCCCATGGCAACAAGCGGCGAAGGCGACGGGAGCGACGTTAAAGTACATTCCGCTGCAAGAAGACGGGACGATCGCGTTAAGCGATGTAGAGGCGACGGTTGGCGAACGAACGAAAATCGTCGCGATCGCCCACGTCTCCAACGTCCTCGGCACAATTAACCCGATTAAAGACATCGCCCGCATCGCCCACGATCGCGGTGCCGTCATCGTCGTTGACGGAGCACAAAGTACGCCGCACATGGCCATCGACGTGCAGGATCTCGATTGCGACTTCTTCGCTTTTTCCGGACACAAAATGGGTGCGCCGACAGGCATTGGCGTGTTGTACGGTAAGCAGCAGTTGTTGGAACAGATGGAGCCGTACGAGTTCGGGGGAGAAATGATCGACACTGTCGAGTTGTACGACTCGACGTGGAAAGAACTGCCGTGGAAATTTGAAGGCGGCACGCCGATTATCGCTGGAGCCGTTGGACTGGGGGCGGCGATCGATTTCATCGAAGAGATCGGCCTTGCAGAAATCGAAGCACACGAGAATAAACTCGCGACGTATGCGCTGGATCAGTTGCGGCAGATTGACGGCCTCGAAGTGTACGGTCCCGAGGAGCGCGTCGGCCTAGTCACGTTTAACTTAACGAACGTCCATCCGCACGATGTGGCCACGGTACTCGATTCAGAAGGTATTGCCGTCCGTGCCGGACACCACTGTGCACAACCGTTAATGCGCTGGCTGAAGCAAACGGCGACGGCACGGGCGAGTTTCTATTTATACAACACCGAAGAAGACGTCGACCGCCTCGTGCGCGGACTTTTAACGGCAAAGGAGTTTTTCGGTCATGTCTTTGGATGATTTATACCGCCGTGTCATCATGGATCATTATCAAAAACCGCGCAACCACGGGTCGCTCGGCGAAGATGCCCTCTCCGTCGAATTGAACAACCCGACGTGTGGCGACCGCATTACGCTGCAAATGCGCGTAGAAAATGATATAATTGAAGATGCAAAATTTATCGGCGACGGCTGCTCAATCAGTCTCGCCTCTGCCTCGATGATGACCGAAGCGGTCAAAGGGATGCGCGTCGAAGAGGCGCTGCACCTGTCAGAGCTTTTTTCGCAAATGATGCAAGGGGAGGACATCGACGTCGACGAGTTTCCACTCGAAGACATCGAAGCACTACAAGGGGTGTGCAAATTCCCCGCCCGCATTAAGTGTGCGACTCTCGCCTGGAAGGCGTTAGAACGCGCGCGCCAAACTAATCGTTAAGGAGATGAAGACGATGGCTGAACAGTTGCCGGATTTCTCCGAGTACAAATATGGCTTTCACGATAAAGACGTTTCCATCTTCCGCACGAAGCGCGGTTTAACGCGTGAAATTGTGGAAGAAATTTCGCGCATGAAGGACGAACCGCAGTGGATGTTGGACTTTCGTCTTAAGGCGTTAGACGTTTTCTATAAAAAGTCAATGCCAAAGTGGGGCGGTGACTTAAGTGAACTCAACTTCGATGACATCACGTATTACGTGAAACCGTCGGAGAAGCAAGGAAAGACCTGGGAAGAAGTACCTGAAGAAATCAAAAACACATTTGACAAGTTAGGGATTCCGGAAGCAGAACAGAAGTTTCTCGCCGGTGTCTCCGCTCAGTACGAGTCTGAAGTCGTGTACCAGAGCATGAAGAAAGACTTGGAAGACCAAGGCGTCATTTTTTGCGACACGGATACGGCTGTCCGGGAATACCCTGAGTTAGTAAAAGAGTACTTCGGGACCGTCATTCCGATGACAGACAACAAGTTTGCCGCGTTGAACAGCGCCGTCTGGAGCGGTGGCAGCTTCATTTACGTCCCGAAAGGTGTTAAGTGCGAAGTGCCGCTACAGGCGTACTTCCGCATTAACACGGAAAACATGGGGCAGTTCGAACGGACGCTCATTATCGCCGACGAAGACAGCTTCGTCCACTACGTCGAAGGGTGCACCGCGCCGATTTACACGACCGCTTCCTTGCACAGTGCCGTCGTAGAAATTATCGTCAAAGACCGCGCCCGCTGCCGCTACACGACGATCCAAAACTGGTCGCCGAACGTGTACAACTTAGTGACGAAGCGCGCCGTGGCGCACGCCGACGCGCACATGGAATGGGTCGACGGCAACATCGGTTCGAAAGTGACGATGAAATACCCCGCTGTCATTATGAAGGGTGAAGGGGCTCGGGGTGACGTGCTGTCGATCGCTGTGGCCGGTAAGGGGCAAAACCAAGACTCTGGCGCGAAACTGACTTTCCACGCTCCGAACTGCTCCGGCTCGATCGTCTCTAAGTCGATCAGCAAGCACGGCGGGAACGTGACGTACCGCGGTCTGACGAGCTTCGGTCGCAACTCCGGCGGTTCGAAAGTGAACGTCGAGTGCGATACGATCATTCTCGACGATCAGTCGACGTCAGATACGATTCCGTACAACGAAGTGAAAAACGACAACGTCACCTTGCAACACGAGGCAACTGTCAGTAAGGTGAGTGAAGACCAACTGTTCTACTTGATGAGCCGCGGGTTGACGGAAGAAGAAGCGACACAAATGATCATCATGGGCTTCATCGAACCGTTCACGAAAGAACTCCCGATGGAGTACGCGGTGGAGATGAATAGATTGATAAAATTCGAGATGGAAGGCAGTATTGGTTAATATAAGGCAGTATCGGTTTATAAACGAAACCCTTGTCACAGCAACGTCTGTGGCAAGGGTAATTTTTTTATGACTTTCTATTTAATAACAATAACGCCCTCTTTCGTTTCGACTGAAAGCATAGTATTAGAGATGGACATATTTTTTAGATTAGCCATGCCTGCAGATGTTTAAAAACACCCTCTTGCAATGTTCAAGAGGGTGTTTCTTATCGTCGGTTGGCTTTTAGCGACTAACTATGAATGCACGCCCGTACGATCCTTATGATCAGTTTGATCAGTATGATCTGTATGGCGTCGATCGTCTCTTAAGCGCCTAACGAGGGACTCTAAATACCGCTGTAGTTCGCCACTCAAGTCTTTCCGCCCGAGCGCCATTTCAATCGTCGCCTTGATAAAGTTCAATTTGTCCCCTGTATCGTAACGGCGCCCACTGAAGTTGTAGGCAAAGACAGCCCGTTGTTTCGCGAGCGCGTTGAGCGCATCGGTCAGTTGAATTTCTCCTCCCGTTCCCGGCTGCTGCCTCGTTAGCAGTTCGAAGATATCCGGCGTTAACACATATCTCCCCATGATGGCGAAACGAGAAGGCGCCGTAGCAATGGCTGGTTTTTCTACCATCGCCTTGACTGCCGCGACCCGTTCGCTGACACGTTCTACTAGGTCGACGATGCCGTACTTGACGACATCGCGTTCCGGGACGGGCTGTACGCCGACGACAGGGCCACCGTGCGCCTCGTACACCTCGAGTAACTGTTTAATGCACGGGACGTCGGATTGCACGATGTCGTCGCCGAGTAAGACCGCAAACGGCTCATCCCCGATGAATCGCTTAGCACAGCCGATGGCGTGACCGAGACCTTGCGCTTCGCCTTGACGAATATAGTGGACATTTCCGAGTTGCGAGATGGCTTGCACCTCCGCGAGGAGCTCGACCTTCTTCCTTTTCGCCAAAGTTTCCTCGAGTTCATAAGATGTGTCAAAGTGGTCTTCGATCGCGCGTTTGCCGCGTCCGGTTACGATGATCAAATCTTCGATACCGGCGGCGACTGCCTCTTCGACGATGTACTGAATTGCAGGTTTATCGACGATTGGCAGCATTTCTTTCGGTTGTGCTTTCGTCGCTGGTAACAGACGCGTCCCGAGGCCAGCCGCCGGGATAATTGCTTTTTTGACTTTCATTGCGGTTCTCCTTTTCCATATCTCGTACTATGAGTATGTCGACGGTCGAAAGCTACGCCGATGCCGACACGTTTGTCCGAAAGAAAACGTTAGGCGTTACCCCTTCGTAGCATCGGTTTCTGCGCTATCCTCGCTTTTTTATGTTACTCACTGAGCCCGCATGCGGGGCGTTACGCGGCTCTCTGCCTCCGTTCCCGCTTTTGCTCCTGTTTCTGTTTCCGGGGCAGGTGCAACTTCAGCAATCAGTGAGAGCCACTGCTGACGGTATTTTTCTACGCTGAACCGTTCGTTCGCGGCTACCGCGTTGCGCGACAGCTTTTCGCGTAGTGCCGGTTTGCGCAAAATGCGGACAATTTTATTCGCCAGCAGTTTTTGTTCTCCTTTTGGGACGAGGTAACCGTCGACGCCGTCGCGAACGATGTCTAGCGGTCCGTATTTACTCTGGTACGCGACGACTGGTGTCCCTACAGCTAAACTTTCCGTCAAGCTGAGTCCGAACCCTTCGAAGTCAGAGGTCAACACTGAACAAGCGGCGCGGCGGTACACGGCCGCAGCATCTCGCGTGAAGCCCATTAAGCGTACGTGCTTCTCCAACTTAAGCTTTTTGATTAACTGCTTGAGTGCCTTTTCTTCCTCGCCAAACCCGTATATTTCGTAACGCGCCTCGGGCACGCGCTGCACGACGTGACGGAACGCTTGAATTGCCTCGTCGAGCCGCTTTTGTTTCACGTAGCGCGCGAGTGTGACGACGAGGTGTGGATGGTAGTCGTCGGGCTCGTGCGGATGTTCGTGAAGTCGCACAGCGATGGTAGGCACGCTGTGCGGAATGACGCAAAAGTTGTCGTGGGCGCCGAATTGCTGCTGAAAGTCTGTGAGCTGTTCGCGCGTAAGAAAGACGATGCGTTCAAAGCGGTCAAAGTTGCGCAGTAACGTCTTCCATCTGCCCCGTACGGGAGCACCCATCGTAAAAGGCTCGTCGAAGTGATTGTTATGTAGCACGGCAACCCGCTTGACGGTTGTGTTTTCGACATTCAAGACGATCGCATCCGTATCGCGCGCGTCGGACATTAATACCGCGTGTGGGATGGAAGCGACTTTTTGCGTGATCCAAAAACTGCACAAGTCGTTGAAGCTACCGAATTCGCGCGTCGTCGGCTGGAGTAGGATGCAGCGCCCGACTTTTCCTGTCTTGCTGTCGAGCCACGTCGTCAAATAACAACTACCGTTGCGACTAAAATAGCGGTCCAAACTCGGCTTGTTCGTGACGAGGTCCATGTGCCGAATGCGGACGAGGTCCCCTTGCTCATTAAATTCTTCGCGGCGGAGGCGGTGCCGATTTTCATTAAAATAATCGATAAACGCGAGCTGCCCGTTTTCGTCGAAGCGCTCGTAATGGACGTATAGGCCATTACGGTAGCAGCGGTATGAAAGAGATGGTGCTTTCTTGTCTTCGATCTTAACGATGCCATTCGCACCAAGTTGCGCGAGAGTAATCTCCGCAGCCGTCGTCTGTTTGCCTTCGCAAGTAGTGGTTCGAGAAACAGCACGCTCTCCCGTGTCAGGTGTAACACCCATAGGAGAAGCCGTTCGATCTCCGTGCGGAGTGACATCTACAGGCGCGTACCGTCCACGTTCGTTAGGGGTAGCTCCATATGCAGCAGCTCCGTCCACAGCCGACTCCTCTTTAAACGGGTCTAAATCGAGAAACATGTTGTAGGTTTGTACGCGTGCATCGAGGGCGTTCGACTGATACAACTTGTCAATAATCTCGCGATGGTTGCGCTGAAACTTTAGAGTAAAAAAGTGGACTGAGTCGAAGTGGTCGCTCAACGTATTTGCCCGCGTCAATACGGCCTTCGTCAGTCCGCCTCTTTGCGTATTAAGGGAGTTAAATACAAATATTGGAGTGACTCTCCTCATTACGAACAACATCCTCCTCTTATTGTGCCGGATTAGGGAGATTAAGAAATAGCTCCAAGGACATTTCTTTACACGTAGATCGTTTTGATTAGCTTCCAAAACATTCCACATGCTCTTAACCAATTAGACGTTCGAGGGAGGCGTTTGGTTGCACCTTCCGTGGACTTTTTGGCAAATAAAAAGTTTAACCGCACTTAACGACATCGTTACGGTACGTTGCGGCGCTGTTTAATGGTACCTTTTGTAGTAGTTACCTAGAGCGACTAAGGGCCAGATGTAGCGGTAGCTGTGATAGTTAATGTAAAAATTTCCGGGTAAACCTGCCCCTGTCGGATAAGTCGTCGTCCAGTCACGTCTATTCGCTGTGTTTAGGAGATAGCGAATCCCGCGTGTAATCGTCGGAGTCGGTTCATCGTGCACGGCGATGAGCGCGTCGACAGCCCACGCCGTTTGCGACGGCGTGCTCGCTTTAAGTGGCACGTACTCTTTTTCGACGTCGCTGCTGCACGACTCGCCCCAACCGCCGTCCTCGTTTTGGATGCGCGTCAACCAGTGGGCAGCGCGTGCGATCGCAGGGTGATCGGGGGAGACGCCGACTGCGCGTAGACCGGTGAGGGCGGCCCACGTGCCGTAAATGTAGCAGACGCCCCAGCGCCCATACCACGAACCGTCCCGCTCTTGGTGTCGGACCAGCCATTCCGTGCCGCGGCGGATCGCGCGGTGGCGCACCGTTAAATGGGCATAGTTGCCGAAAAGTTCTAATGTGCGTCCGGTTAGATCGACTGTCGACGGGTCAGTAGCGGCGGCGTCAGCCCCTTCGATCGGAATTAAGCGGAGTAGCTCGTGGTTAGCGTCTTTTTCGAAAGCAGCCCAACCGCCGTCGCGGTTTTGCATTGAGAGGAGCCACTGACAGCCACGCCGAAACGCGTGTCGGTACGTGTCACTTTTTTTGGACAGGCGGTAAATGGCGCGTAGGGCGGCGGTCGTGTCGTCGTTGTCGGGGTTAATCGTGTTGATGTCGGAAAAACCCCAGCCACCCGGGGCGGTGTCCGGGCTGTGCACCGACCAATCGGCGTACGTGTTTTGCTGCCGAGAAAGCAAGTACGCGCCAGCTTTTTTTACAACTTGGGACGAGGCGGAGAGGCCGGCCGTTTGTAAACTAGCGCTCAGCAGGGCCGTGTCCCAAACAGTCGAAGTCGAATTTTGTAAGTGGATGTGGTTGTCTGTGCGGCACACGAGAGTCTTAAGCCCTTTGACCGCACGGCGGACGGTCGGATGGTTTTTCGGGTAACCGACGGCGAGCAAGGCGAAAATCATGAGAAAGGTGGCACTGGCATAACTGTATAGCGTGCCGTCGCTTTCGATGCGCGCCAACATGTAGTTGACGGACTTGTTTAGCGCCGTTTCGTGTATTTGCCGCGGCAAGAGCGGTACCGACTGGATCAACTGTCCGACGGATAAGGCGAGCGTATTGTCTTCGTTCGCCAAGGCGTGATACGATTGTTCCTCGCCTTCTTGGCCCGCGAAACTTAACAAGCGGGGTAGGCTCGGCAAGTTGTCGCTGTGCAGGACGAACTTACGGTCAGCGGCGACGAAAATCGGCGTCAAGTGCACGCGCGCATAGCCAGAAAAATCGTAAAAATTGAGCGGGAACGAAAGCGGGAGTAAGACGACTTCTACCGGAATTTTGAAGTGACGTGGCCACGGAATTTGCCCCGTAGCAGCGAGTAACGCCTTTGTCATCGGGCCGACCTTATGTAAGCCGCCCGCTTCGTGGATGAATTGCTGCGCGGCAATCATGCGGCGGTCCGTCGCCTTGTAGTAACCGGAACTGAGCAAGGCGTAGTACGCTTCGACCGTTGCGGAAAGGTTGCCGCCGGGCTCATCGACGTACAGTTTCCACACACCGCTGTCGTCTTGAATGCTCGCAATGCGTTTCGCCAACTTTTGGATGAACGGTTCGTCGTTTATGTTTAACGCACGCAATAAAACGATTGTAAACGAGTCGGTCATCGGTCCGCTTTCAAAGCACATCCGCCACGTGCCGTCTTGTTTTTGCAAAGCTTGTAGACGGTAGGCGATCCGGCGAATTTCTGCCCTTATCTGCTCCCTCATCAGTAGACAAATCCTTTCTTTATGCTGGTAATAGCCTATAATTAACGTATTCCGTTCGATTCTTTATGGTTCAACGCCAAGGGGGAGTACGGTAAACGTGACACATATTTTTATTGGTGTAACGGGTTGGGGTGACCACGAACAACTATATCCGGCGGGCACGCGACCGAGTGAAAAACTGTCGCTTTATGCGGGTCACTTCCCGCTCGTCGAAGTGGATGCAAGTTTTTATGCGCTACAACCGCAGCGCAATTTCGCGTCATGGGCGAAGCAAACGCCGGACAACTTCCAATTTGTCGTGAAGGCACACCAACGTATGACTGGCCACCAGCGCGGCGACGACCTTAAGGGGAAAAGGGCTAAAGACGTCTTCACGGAATTTCGCGATTCCTTAAGCCCGCTTCGCGAAGCCGGAAAATTAGCGACCGTGTTGTTCCAGTTTCCGCCTTGGGTTGATTGCCAAAAAAAGTACGTGGCATACATTCGTCAATGTCGCGATTTTTTCAACGATTTGCCACTCGCTGTCGAATTTAGGCACCAGAGTTGGTTTTCGCCGCGCTATAAAGAAGCTACCTTAAACTTTTTGCGACAAGAACAGCTCGTGCACGTCGTTTGCGACGAGCCGCAAGTCGGCTCCGGGTGTGTGCCGATCGTCCCTGTTGTCACGCATGCCGAGAAAGTACTCGTCCGCTTTCACGGACGTAACCGCGCAGGGTGGGTGAATCGCGGTCAGGACAATTGGCGTGCCGTGCGTTACAATTATCGCTACAATGAGCGGGAACTACGTGAATGGGCCGATCGGTTGCGTGCGCTGGCTGAACAAGCAGCACACGTTTATGTTTTGTTTAACAACAATTCAAAAGGGGATGCTGTACCGAATGCGCGGGAGATGATCGATTTGTTAGGAATCCGCTATCGCGGGCTTGCCCCCCGCCAATTGGAATGGTTTTGAGGCGTCGTGTACAATGAGGAAAATACGGAAAGGATGGGATGGATGGCGTGGGATTGGGCCTTATTGTTAGCTACGGGAATTCTCGCAGGGACACTCGGTAGTTTAGCTGGGCTAGGCGGCGGGATTGTCGTCGTCCCAGTTTTGCTGTTGTTAGCGGGTACGCTGCCTGACTTTGCGAGTATTACGCCGGCGGTCGCCGCAGGGAGTGCGCTCGTCGTCGTCGTCATTAACGGGTTGTCGGCGACGTTCGCTTATGCGCGGCAACGGCGAGTCGATTTTAAAAGCGGTTTGCTCTTCTTTGCAGGCAGCGGTCCCGGATCGTACGTCGGCGCCTTTTTTAGCACTCATTTAAGTGTTGCTTTGTTTAATGTCCTGTTCGGTGTGCTCATTGTTGTCGTCGCACTGTTGTTAAAGCGTGGGAACACGCGCCGCGAAGGGCAAGTTGCGTGGAAGGTTAAGCGGCATTACGAAGATGAAGAAGGCAAGACGTACGTGTATGGCTACTCGCCGTTACTTGCCGTCGTGTTGACGTTTATGATCGGTCTCGTCGGCGGGTTGTTTGGCATCGGCGGCGGCCTGTTCTTCGTACCGCTAATGGTACTTTTATTTCGGTTTCCGCCCCACTTGGCGACGGCGACGTCTATGTTCGTCATTTTTCTGTCGTCACTTACAGGCAGTGTCACTCACACCGTGCTCGGCAATGTGTACTGGTGGGCTGTCCTTTGGTTGGCTCCCGGGGCGTGGCTCGGAGCCAAGTTCGGTGCGGCGATTTCGCGGCGCATGAGCGTGTCATTGTTAGTGACGGTGTTGCAAGTCATTTTTATCCTACTCGGCGTGTACATGATTTGGGGCGGTTTAACGGCGTAATCGCGGTAGCTCCATAGCTCGAAGCACCTTCACACAATTAAAAGTAACGGTGTGAAGGTGCGGACGATTACGCGGGGCGTGGGCGGATCCGAGTGGGCGTCTGCTTCTTCATTCAACGCAATAGCAACTCACTTAATGCCTCGCAATAGCAACTTACTCAATGCCTCGCAATAGCAACTCACTTAACGTAACTGAAACGCGCCGCGTTCCTTCAAACGCAGTAACACGAATAACACCGGAAGCCCTAACCCGTAACAGACACCTAGTTGGCCGAGCCCGACGTATGCCATTGCCGCAAGGTAACCGACATCGGCGGGCATACTGAGCGTGTAGACGGCAACGGCGCCAATAATGACGGCGTTGACGATGACTGGTGGCAGTGGCGCCAACCATTTGGACGGCATTTTATACGTCAAATAAGCTGCGATTAGCGACGAGAGACTGCCGAAGATGACGTCGAGCGCCCCAAGCGGGCTAAACAAGTTGGCGATCAGCGCCCCGATAAACAAGCCGGGAACGGCGAGTGGTGTAAGGAACGGGAGCACCGTCATGACCTCGGAAATACGGAATTGAATAAAACTGTAAGAAAGAGGGGCAAAAGCAAGGGTTAGTGTGACGTAGATCGCGGCGATGACGCCGACGAACGCTACTTTTCGCGCCATATATATCCCCCTTTCGCTGTTTACTTATTAGGCATACATTATATAATAACATTCAGGTGAATGCATACAGCAACGATCGCGCGACGATATGATGTACAGAAAGGATGAAAACATGCGATTTGTCGACGACTTATTCGCCTTTTACAAGGAACAGTTCTCCGGGGACGAAAATGAAGCGATTATGTTGATTTGGAGTGTGTTAAACGAACAGCGGCGCGAAGACCTCGTAAAGTTGCTCGAGGAAATGAGCGACGAAGAAGTGAAGCAAATGTTCAGCCTTTACTTGATCGAACTGTTAAAGGTGCGAATGATTAAGGAGGGGATCTTGGAAGGAATGGACGCGCCGGAGTCGCTCAGGTACCATTGACGATCACTGTTTTCGGGTTCGCCGCGACGGATACGAGCATTCGCAGCGTTGCTTAGAAAGGCGCTACGTGATTGTTACCTTTAAAAGGTCTTGGTACACATGCATACCGAACGATTTGACTGATACATATAATTGTTTTGTTCTTCGAATAGGCACTTGCTGCCCCCCTCCCTCATATGTTGTATAAAGTGAAGCGCAAGGAGGGGGCAGCGGGCGTGATTGAATTAAAGCCACTAAAAGTGGATGACACGACCGTAACTGGCATCGAGGTGGCATTGCCGAAGACGAAGTTGCTCATCGTGGCGACCGACGTCGGTTACATTATGTGTGGGGCGTTGGACATCGCGCTGTTGAACGAACGGCTACAGGAACGGGAAATTGTCGCCGCACGCGCAATTGGCGTGAGAACATTGGAAGACTTGTTAGCTGCGCCGCTCGAGTCTGTGACATATACCGCCGAAAGCTTCGGCATCCTGCCAGGTATGACTGGGCGCGAAGCGCTGCGCAACATGTTGGCCGCAAATTGATTGAAAAAGACACATTAGAAAAAACGTGACGACGTGTCGTGAACAGGCATTTCCTACAGCATGAAAAGATGGATCCCACCCCCAGGGGAATATTCTCGGGGGTTTTTCATGTGATACGACAATTTTTTCACCGTAGGAAATAGCGCACCTTTTCCCGGGAAATAAGTTGACTGCTGTCGATACGGCAATGCGATCGTGTCGAAAAAGAAGTGACATCGTTCGGCAGACTCACGCGATCATACGCCGCACCGTATGACGCGCTGTTTGTAACAGCTAGCGACGAACAACCGGCACCTGCAAGCAGGGAAGCAGCAAGTAGGGAACCAGCAAGCGGCAACCAGCAACAATAGCCACGCCATGTGCCGTCGGGGGGCGGGGACTCTGCTGGGAGTCCCGTCTATGCCTGTCATTCGCACGCCAACGCGCGTCGTATTCACAGAGCTGTACGATCTTCACTCCTCACACCATAACGATACTTATGGTAAAATAAAGTTATTATAACGACGAGGGAGCTATGTTAAACGTATGAAACAACATGCTACGCCACCACCAGTCAAACAGCGCAATTACACGCCTCTGATCATCGTGCTGACAATCGTTATGTACGCGGTTATTGCCGCTTTGTCCTTTTTACCGAAAATCGAAGGGGAAACGAGTTTTGATCTGACGCTTTTACCGCTGTTAAATGCGATCTTCAATAGCTTTACGTTCTTATTTTTACTGTCTGCGCTCATTATGATTAAGCGCAAAAACATTGTCGCACACCGTCGCTTCATTTACGCGGCGTTTGCGACGACGTTTTTCTTTCTCATTTCTTACGTCACGTATCACGCCCTCGCCGAGTCGACGGCGTACGGCGGCAGCGGGCTACTCGCGGGCATTTACTACTTTGTCCTCGTATCGCATATCGTGTTGGCCGCAGTGATCGTCCCGCTGGCCCTGTTCACAGTTGCGCGCGGACTGAATATGCAAGTTGCCCGGCACCGCAAAATTGCCCGTTGGACGATGCCGCTCTGGCTGTACGTCAGCTTAACTGGCGTGCTCGTCTATATAATGATCGCCCCGTACTATTAACAGCGAGAAATAGGCGTGTACGCACATATGCTAACGGCGAACCCACATCATACCTGGCTGATAACGAATTGTTTGTGGCGGAGACAGAAACACGCACCCGATGCAAATCACATCCGGCAAGCGTGCATCTATCCGGCGGACGCGAATGAGGCGCACTACTAGTAGAAAAATGTCGGACGCTTACGTCGAACGGCGTTTACACTGTGTACGACAGGAGGGGCTTTTCGTTGCGCAATGCCCACAGCAAACAACCCGCTGGGAAACAGTTGCCGATGAAGCAGTCTAAAAACGACTGGAAGGCGTTCTTAAATCTAATTAAAGAAACAGAGTTGTCAAAGGCGATTCTGGCAGTTGCCGTCACATTAAGTCTACTGGAGACGGCAGCTGGCCTCGTGGCGCCGCTATTCATGCAACAATTAATCGATAAAGTGACCACTGCATCCCTCGATGGGCGGCTTTTGGCGCTGTTGATCGGCGCCTTCGTGTTGCAGGCGCTTTTTGCCGGCCTCTCTTTTTACGCGATGACGCGACTCGGACTGAAAGTCGTCGCTTCCTTGCGTTCACGCCTGTGGCAAAAAACACTGGCGCTGCCGGTGTCTTTTTTTGACGAACACGAATCGGGGGAGACGATGAGTCGCATAACGAACGATACGAGCGTCGTCACCAACTTAATGACGAACCACCTTATTTCCTTTTTTTCTGGAATCGTCACTATCGTTGGCGCCGTCGCTATTTTACTGTACTTAGACTGGCAAATGACGCTTATCTTACTGTTGGCCGTCCCGCTGTCGTTGGCGATCATTATGCCGGCCGGGCGAAAAATGTACGCCATCTCGAAAAAGACGCAAGATGAAATGGCAGGCTTTACGGCCGGACTGAGTCGCGTGTTGTCGGATATTCGCCTCGTCAAGTCGAACAACGCCGAGGAGAAAGAGTGGGGGCACGGACGGACAGGAATCGACAAGCTGTTCCGCCTCGGGTTGCGCGAGGCAAAAATTCAGGCCGTCCTATCACCGCTCATGACGTCGGTGATGATGATTTTGCTCGTGGCAGTGCTCGGATACGGCGGCGTGCGAGTTGCTGCTGGGACGTTATCTGCCGGGGCGCTCGTGGCGATCATCATTTACTTGTTCCAAATCATCGTCCCGTTTAGCCAATTTGCCACCTTTTTTACTCAATTGCAAAAAGCGATGGGGGCGACAGCGCGCATCCAGCTCATCCTCGATCATCCGCTTGAGGAAGCGGAGCGTATCGGTCAGGGAGATGTTCGTGAGTCGCGCATAGGCGAGGATCATGTAGGTGAAGAGCACGTAAGTGAGACACATGAAGGTGTGAAACGCGTCAGCTCGGAGCATGTTCGCGGGAAACGTACGGGCCAGGAGCATGTCCGGCGAGAGAGTGAAGGCGGGGAACGTGGGGAAAGTTTTATCGGAGACATCCAGTTTAAAAACGTTACTTTCGCCTATAAACCGGGTGAAACCATCCTGCACGACGTTGACGTCACTTTTCCCGCGGGGGAGATTACGGCGATCGTCGGACCGAGTGGCGGTGGAAAAACGACGATGTTCGCGCTTCTCGAACGGTTTTACAGCCCGGATCGCGGGCAAATTTTGTACGCCGGCCAGCCGATCGAGCAACTGCCGCTCACGGCGTGGCGTAGCCGCTTAGGCTACGTGTCGCAAGAGAGCCCGATCATCGCCGGGACGATTCGCGACAACATCGTGTACGGCTTGCAGCGCGACGTTAGCGACGAAGAAGTTGTGCGCGTCGCGGAAATGGCTTATGCGGCGTTGTTTATTGACGAATTGCCCGAGCGGTACGAGACAGAAGTCGGCGAACGCGGCATTAAACTGTCTGGCGGGCAGCGGCAACGCATCGCCATCGCGCGGGCACTACTTCGCAACCCACAAATCCTTTTGTTGGATGAGGCGACGTCCAATTTGGACAGTACGTCTGAGCAGTATGTGCAGCATGCGTTGACGAATTTAATGGAAGGGCGCACGTCGCTCGTCATCGCCCACCGTTTGTCGACCGTCGTCGGGGCAGCACAAATCGTCGTCGTGGAAAAAGGGCGTATTACAGGAGTCGGTACGCACGAGTCTTTAATTGCGGATCACGACTTGTACCGTCAGCTAGCGGAACAGCAATTCGGGTCAGGCGGACCTGTGGACGACCATAACACCGTTCCAAAAAAAGTTAAGTGACGGGACGAATGATGAAGGAGGTACAAGTGACACATGCTATAGTAGGGAGGTCATAACGAGTGAGCATACGAACGGTCGCACTGAGCGTTACCTTAACGCTTACATTGGTGGGATTAGGTGTCCCAACTGTCGCTGCTGCGAAATACGAAGACAATATAACAAACGCAGAAGCTTATGAAGCGTATAAACAGGCCGTCTACAGGACGCGCACCGCCAAAAGTAAAAAGGCAGTTTTTCAATTGGAAGTGACCGATAACGGCCAGCAAGTCGTTTGTATACGTTCGACGGTAAAGGAAAATCGAGAACGACACGCACTGAGTAAGCAGACGGTTTTTTTAGAAAACGGAAAGCAAAATGAGGTGTTTGTGCACCGGGAAAACGGTACAGAAACCGTTATTCGAAGTGACGGCGGCACTAATCGAGCGCACGCACAAGTGATCACCTTGCCGACCGCCAAACAGGTAAACCGTTTGGACGATCGAACTGTAAACCGGCGAAAAGCGAAGGAAAGAGAAGGGGCTGTCACGCGCACGAAACAGTCGTCTGCAGCCAACTTTAGAACACCACAGGCGGCGGCCACCTTCTTCGATGCACTCGTCGCTGATTTGCCGGGAAAGATTGAGCACAAGCGCGCGCCGGACGGGGCACAAGTGATCAGCCTTGCACTGACCCATGAACGCATGCCGCCCGTTGCCCAACTTTTACTCACGTCATTAATGAAAAACGACGGATCACATGAGCCGAACAAGCTTCCCACCGATTGGCTCACCGCTTTCTCCGGTTACGTCCAAGCTCGCCTGCCACAGATATCTCAGCTCCGCTTAGAACGGGTGCACTTAGAGGCGCACATTCACGCGGAACGGGTTATTGAGCGGCAGGCGGTACACGTGCGGTGGGTGGGTACCGCGCGCGACGGCACAACCCATACATTGACCGCCCTGTTCACGGTCGCCTATTCGGACTACAATCAGACAACCCCTGAGTCTCTGCCCACGAGTGCCTAGTGCTCGACGTGCTCACATCATTGGTGTGACCAGCTTTTCGCGAGACGTAAATTGCCCCTCCACACGGTGACAAATAGTCGTTCCATTGTCGTAGCTGCCGTTCAAGTGTGCGCTCGCGATGTGCTATACTGAAAATAACTTACGTGAATAAAAGAGGCTGCAGCATGATCAATTTTCTCGACAGTTACGATGAACTAACGGCTAGTGAGAAAAAAGCGTTGAAATATATGATCGATCATACCGAAGAAATCCCTTACCTATACATTAATGACTTAGCCGAGGCAGCGTTTGTATCGAAAACGGTCATCATTAATTTATCACAAAAACTGGGATTCAGTGGCTACAAAGAGTTAAAATACCATATTAACAACGTCGTGCGCGCGGCCAAAAATGAAGTGAGCCAACAAAGATTACCTATTACGGAAAATTTACGGCGCAGTATCGACAAAACGTTTTCGCTCGTATCGGAAGAGGAATTAAAGCGGTGCGTGGACGTCATCTTAAACGCCAAAAATTTGTTCGTCATGGCGCGGGGGACGAGCAAGGCAGCGGGCTATTACTTGGAACATTTGCTCTTCTCTTTAGGGATTCACTGCATTTTTATTAAGGACTACAATTTATCGGAGTCGTTTACGAATTTAGTGACAGATCAAGATGTGGTCATTTTAATTTCCTTATCGGGCAATACGAAAAAAATCGTGGAAACAGCTAAAAAAATTGAATTAAAAAAGGCGAAAATCATCAGTATGACCTCGTTTCAATCAAATACGTTGACGAGTTATACGGATTACCATTTGTATTGTCACACGGACAATTGGGATACGAAGCGCGACGATACGATCTCGCGCATCGGCTTCTTTATTTTGATCGATTTGTTAATCAACTATTTGGGCGAGGCTGTTTAACCTGCCAATTCGGCAACAGCAATCCTTTGACTGCTTACGATGTCCGAAACAGCAATCCCTTGACTGCTTACGATGTCCGATGAGTTTGTTCGGCCATGCTGTGCGATCCCACGGTGTGCGGTAACTCTGTCCGGAATAACCCTTCCCATCTACGGTGCGCATCAGGAGATGGGGTACGCTCCTTTCCCAGGGGGCGTTTTTTTGTTTGGCGAACAGAATGACGGATGACCTAGGTCAGGAGCCATGACCTAAGTCACTAAGTATAACGTGTCAGCGCTTTTTGTAAAGATAGGCGCATGCTAGTATAAGGGTACACACCATGGTGTATCACTTATGTTTAGATGTATAGAGATCCAGAGGTTCATGTGAGGATCTGTTCAAGCATCAGATTGAGGAATCATAAGTCGTAAGTTGCTTTAGCAAGTGGTGAGTACCTTTCAAGCAAGTAAACAAACACAAGCACGTGGCATGACCTAAAAAAAGGAGAATGTACCTATGAAAAGGAAGGGAAAATTCAGCGAGTCGATTCAAAGATTTGGTCGCACGCTGCTCTTGCCGATTGGCGTGTTAGCGCCCGTCGGGATGATCCTTGGGATTAGCGGCGCCTTAGTGCAGCCGTACATGATCGAACGCTTTGCATTTCTAGGCAATGATAACGTTAACGCCATCCTCGTCAGTATTCGTACCATTGCTAGCATTATTTTCGACAATATTCCCCTACTGTTTGCGATGGGTGTCGCTTACGGGATGAGTAAGAAAGATAAAGGGATTTCCGTATTTGCGGCAACAGTCGGCTACTTGACTCTCATCATTACGATGAACGTCTGGTTGACGTTGACGGGCAAAATGGCTGATCCAGAAGTGATGACGCAAGTGGGACAAATTAACGTCCTCGGGATTCAGACGATGAATATAAGCGCCGCCGGGGGGATCATTACCGGGTTAATTGCCGCTTGGGCGACGGACAAGTACTACAACTTGGAGTTACCGACCGCCTTAGCTTTCTTCTCCGGTAAAAAATCGGTACCGATTATTACGATCGGCGTTATGATCGCGATTGGCGCCGTGCTGCCGTTCATTTGGGAGTTTTTTGTCGGAATCCTAATGAAATTGTCAGTTGTGTTCGTTAGTGCCGTCGGGCCATTCTTTACCGCTGCCGGTGAACGGCTGTTTATTCCGTTCGGGTTACACCACGTGTGGAACGCGCTGTTCCGCTTTACGGAAGCGGGTGGCAGTTATGTGATCGGGGATGAAACGTTTGTCGGGGTCGTCCCGGCGATGACGGAAGTGTTGTTCAACCAAGGGCCGAACAGTGAATACTGGGCGATGTTGCCGAAACTGACGCGCTTTATGGCGCAACAGCAAATGTTAGTGACGCTGTTCTTGTTCCCAGCGATTGCGCTGGCGATGTACCGCGCGGCGCGCGTGGAGAACCGCCCTGTCGTTAAATCGATGTTAATTACGATGGTGTTAACTGCGGTACTCGGGAACGTGACCGAGCCGTTAGAATTTACGTTCGTGTTTATCGCTCCGTTACTGTACGTCGCCTACGCCTGTATCGTTGGGATCGGCGCGGTCTTGCTCTCCTTCGCTAGCGTAGGAATCGGCTACATCCGCGGCACGATTTTTGACTTTGCGATTTTCGGTTTGCTCTATGAAAAGACGAATTGGATTTTCCTCGTCTTAATCGGTTTAGGCCTTGCGGTCGTGACGTATTTCTTCTTCTACTGGGCGATTACGAAGTTTGACATTAAGACGCCTGGTCGCGAAGAATCGCAAAACGTCGATAACACCTTAATTAAAGAGAAGCGCTACGGTGAGATTGCCGACATCGTCGTGCGCGCTTTAGGCGGTAAGGGGAACATCATCAACGTGGACAACTGTATTACCCGTCTGCGTATTGACGTAGCCGATGTGCGCGTCATCGATAAAGATCTGTTACAGACGTCAGGTTGCACCGGATTTTTCTTACCGGCCGAGAAGCACGTCCACATCGTGTACGGGCCGCAGGTCGAGTTTGTCCGTAACGCTGTCGACGAGAAATTGTAACAGGTAGGAGGATTTGTCATGAGAGCATTATACGATTCCAAAAGTAAAACGATCGACGACCGCGGCATTAAGGAATTATTGTCGCCGGAAGCGAAGTATAAAACATGGCTTAAGTTTGAGGCTGCTTTAGCCGAAGCACAAGCGGAAGCTGGCTTTATTCCGCAAGAAGCGGCGGCAGGAATTAAAGAAGGGGCGAAAATCGAGAACATCGATTTCGCCGAGATGGACCGCATTTATCGCAAAATCGGGCATGGTTTTGTCCCGTTTTTAAAAGTGCTCGTGAAAGCTTGCCCCGGTGACAGCGGCAAATACGTACACTACGGTATTACGACGCAAAATATTCAACAGAGCTCCCAACTGTACATGGTTAAAACAGTACATGAAAAATATATGCAACTGTTGGGGGAAATTTTAAGCAACTTAAGTAAGCTGGCGGAAGAGAATAAAAATGCGGTCATGCCGGGAAGGACGCACGGCCGCCACGCCATTCCGATCACGTACGGTTACAAAGTAGCGGTGTGGATTAGCGACTTTATCGCTTGCTCCGAACGGATGCGCGAAGTTGAAAAGCGCGTATTCCAAGTAATGATGGGGGGAGCCGTCGGTACGTTTAGTTCCATGCCCGAAGTCGGTGTACAAGTGCAAAAGCGCGTCGCCGAATTAGTCGGGATGTACCCGATGGAAGTGCCGTCGCGCAATATTAGTACGCACAAAGTAGAATACATGATGAACTTAGCGTTAATGGCGAACGTGTGCCATAAAATTGCCGAGGAAGTGTACAGCACGACGTTGGAAGAAATCGCTGAAGTATCGGAGGGATTTAGCAAAGGGACGGTCGGCAGCAGTACGATGCCGCACAAGATTAACCCGAAACTGGCGAAAGGTATTATCGCCAACTCGCAAAAACTGTATTCGTTACCCGGCGTCGGCATGTACTCGGCGGTAAGACCGTACGAAGGCGATAGCAGTTCTTACATGTTATTCGACGGGATCTTGGAAGAAGCGCTCGAGTTGACAACAGAAATTTTACTGCGCTGTGAAGAATTAACCCGGACGCTTGTGCCGCACAGAGAGCGTATGCTTCACAATGCCATGCGCAATAAAGGATTAGACAACAGTGAGTACGTCATGATGAAACTGTCGGAGAAGCTGGGGAAAGATCAAGCCCACGGGCTTATGTACGAAATTGCGATGAAGACGGCTGCTGAAGGTGAAGACTTCTATACGAATTTAATCGCCAACGATGTAATTGCGCGTGAGTTCAGCGAAGAGGAAGTGCGGGCGATGATTGATCCGCGCAACTATACTGGGCTATCGGTACAATTGGCAGAAAAAGAAGCGGCGCGCGCGAAAGAGACAGCAGCAAAAATCGCGGCACAGTACAGCGCGTCGTAAGAATTTGTTTTTTGAAGGTTAGTCGCCCTTTCCTTTCTTCTTGAAAGGAGAGGGATTTTTCTTGGAAAATTAAAAGGAGTAGACTGATGAATAAGCAAACACCGGCTTTGCAAATGCACGCAGCTAACAAAGGGAAAATATCTATTGTCAGTAAGGTAAGAACGGCCAATAACGAAGATTTAGCCCTCGCCTATACGCCTGGAGTAGCAGAGCCTTGCGAAGCGATTGCCGAAGACCCTGCTGCTTCTTACGAGTACACCGCAAAGGGAAACTTAGTCGCTGTCGTCTCCGACGGATCCGCTGTTTTGGGGATGGGCAATGTCGGACCAGAAGCAGCGATGCCTGTCATGGAAGGAAAAGCGATTTTGTTTAAGGCGTTCAGCGGTGTAGATGCGATGCCGATTTGTTTGGATACGCAAAAACCAGGTGAAATCATTGAGACGGTGCGGCGGTTAGCCCCTACTTTTGGCGGCATTAACTTGGAAGACATCGCTTCGCCCCAATGCTTTGCCATCGAAAAAGCGCTCGACGAAACGTTAGATATTCCCGTGTTTCACGACGACCAGCACGGCACCGCGATCGTCGTTGCCGCGGCTGTGCTAAACAGTTTAAAACTGACAGGGAAAAAAATCGACGAAGTGAAAGTCGTCCTAAACGGACCAGGTTCCGCCGGCACCGCCATAATGAACATGTTGCTCACGATGGGTGTCCGACGAGCACGAGTTTGCGACGAACACGGCATATTGGCTGCCAACCGCTCGGCACCGCTCGCTGCACATAAAAAGGAGCTGGCGCTCGCGACGAATCCGAGCGGTGAACAAGGGACGTTAGCCGATGCCATCGTCGATGCGGACATTTTTATTGGCGTGTCGGTCGGGAATGTGTTGACGAAAGAGATGATTGCAACGATGAAGGGTGAGCCGATCGTTTTTGCGTTGGCGAATCCGATTCCGGAAATCATGTACGATGAGGCAAAGGCCGCCGGAGTGCGCGTCATGGGCACGGGGCGCTCTGATTTTCCAAACCAAATCAACAACGTGCTCGCCTTCCCAGGTATCTTCAAAGGCGCCTTGTCGGTGCGCGCGACGACAATTAACGCTGCGATGAAAATCGCAGCCGCCCACGGGATCGCCGATTTAGTGCCTGCTGACGAACTGAGTGACACGTACATTATTCCAAATCCGTTCGATGAACGGGTAGCCCCGCAAGTAGCGGCGTACGTCGCCGAAGCGGCGCAGAAAACTGGGGTCAGCCGATTGCAGCAGGGCGGCCGTAGGAGACCGCAAAACTATCGCTAACAATCGTCCCGACGACACGTTCACGCCGTGTCGTCGGGACGATCCTATAGGTCGTGTGCGTTATACTCCCATTAAAGCCGTTTAGCCGTCCCTGGCAACAAGTTGAGCGCGAACTGTGACATTTTCGTTAAAAATTGATACAATACAGGTGGCGCCAGCGGATGCCATGTCGTCAGCGCCGCACGCGTTGAAAACGCTCACTATGGCAGATCGGTGAATGACAGCTTAGAAAGGGGCGTTCATGCGCAAACTGAACGAGCGTAAAGGAGAGGATCGAATGGAGACGCAGCAAACGTTTCGTCCCGGGCTAGAAGGCGTCATTGCGAGTGAGACACGCATTTCTTACCTCGATGTCGCCGGTGAAGAAATCGTTATTCGTGGTTACGACTTAATTGAACTGGCGAAGAAAGTGTCGTATTTAGACGTCGTCGCGCTCATACTCGACGGCGCCTTACCGTCAGACGAGGTGCGGGAGAAGCTTGCCCAAAGCTTGCAAGCCGAGTACGAACTGCCGGAAGCGGTTTTGACCGTACTTAAGTCACTGCCGCCAGAAACGCACGCTATGGACGGCCTTAGGACAGGCATTTCCGCGCTGGCAGGCTTCGACCGTGACCTTGAAGACCGTTCCGCAGAAGCTAACAGGCGTAAAGCGATTCGGCTATTAGCGAAGGTACCGGCGATTGTCGCCAACAGTTATCATTTAAAAGAAGGGCACGCCGCCGTCACACCGCGCCAAGATTTAGCGTACAGCGCCAACTTCTTGTACATGATTACTGGTCAAGAACCGAGCGATGCGGAGCGGTGGGCGTTTGAACAGTCGCTCATCGTCTACAGCGAACACGAAATGCCCAACTCGACCTTTGCGGCACGCGTCATCGCTTCGACACAGGCTGACCTTTACGGCGCGTTGACTGGTGCCGTCGCTTCGCTCAAAGGAACACTGCACGGCGGCGCGAATGAAGCGGTGATGAAAATGTTGCTCGAAGCGAAAACGAAAGAGAACATCGAGCCGCTCATCTTGCAGAAGCTGGCCAACAAAGAACGGATTATGGGCTTCGGACACCGCGTCTACATGCGTAAGATGGATCCCCGTGCGGAGTTAATGAAGGAAGCACTCGTCAAACTGGCCGCGGAAAAAGATGCCGGGGAGCTGTTTGAAATGTGCGAGATCGGGGAGCGCGTGATGCATCGCGAGAAAGGACTGTACCCGAACCTCGACTACTACGCTGCCCCAGTTTACTATTTGTTAGGGATTCCGATCGAGCTGTACACGCCGATTTTCTTAGCGGCGCGCACAGTCGGCATCGCGGCGCACGTCAGCGAACAGCACGACAACAACCGTTTGTTTCGACCGCGCGTCAACTATTTAGGACCGCGTAACTTGCACCCGTAACCGCTTGCGCACAGGGGTCTATATACACCTACAAAAGTCATTGACTGAAGCTAACTGCAGTAAACGCTTCAGCAGCTTGAACGCGCACAACGACTCATGCATTCGTCGAACTAATACATCTGTCAACGTTGCTACATTTGTTAGCGCTTCACAGGCGATGAAGTTTTTGATTGTATCCTTTCATTAGCTACAATAGAGGAGGAGTTGGAGAGACTATGGCTGTAAACCGTCCTGCACCTGATCACCTACTTACAGAAATTGCTGATTTTGTCTTGAACACCGTTATTGACAGCGAGGAAGCGTACGATACGGCTCGTTACTGTTTAATGGATACGCTCGCTTCCGGATTCCTCGCTTTGCGTTATCCGGAATGTACGAAACACTTGGGTCCGATCGTTCCCGGGACTGTGGTGCCGAACGGGGCGCGCGTCCCGGGGACGCAGTTCGAGCTCGACCCGGTACAGGCCGCCTTCAACATCGGTTGCATGATCCGCTGGTTAGACTTTAACGATACGTGGCTCGCGGCAGAATGGGGACATCCGTCGGACAACCTCGGCGGCATTTTAGCTACGGCCGATTTCATCGACCGCCAGCGACTAGTAGAAGGGAAAGACCCGCTCACCGTGCGCGACGTTTTGAATGCGATGATTAAAGCGCACGAAATTCAAGGCGTACTAGCGTTAGACAACAGCTTGAACCGCGTCGGTCTCGACCATGTCCACTTCGTTAAAGTCGCTTCCACTGCTGTCGTCGCCGCGCTGTTAGGCGGGACGAAAGACGAAGTGATCAACGCGCTATCTAACGCGTGGATCGACGGTGCAAGCTTGCGCACGTACCGCCACTTCCCGAACACCGGGTCGCGTAAATCGTGGGCGGCCGGTGATGCGACGAGCCGCGCCGTACGCTTAGCCCTCATGGCGTTAAAAGGAGAAATGGGATACCCGACTGCGATGTCTGCACCGACGTGGGGATTCCAAGACGTGTTGTTTAATGGGAAAGAAGTGACGTTGGCGCGTCCACTCGGGTCGTATGTCATGGAAAATGTGCTGTTCAAAATCTCTTTCCCGGCCGAGTTTCACGCTCAAACGGCTGTCGAGTGTGCCTTCCAGCTGCACGAGCAAGTGAAAGACCGTCTGGACGAGATCGAAAAGGTGACGCTGACGACGCACGAATCGGCGATCCGCATTATCGACAAAACGGGACCGCTCCACAATCCAGCCGACCGGGACCACTGCTTGCAGTACATGGTGGCGATCGGACTCATTTTTGGCGACTTGACCGCCGACCATTACGAAGACGACGTCGCCAAAGACGCGCGCATAGACGCCCTGCGGGAAAAAATGGTCGTCGTCGAAGACGAGCGGTACAGCCGCGAATACCTCGACGCCGACAAACGCTCCATCGCTAACGCGGTACAGGTGCACTTCACTGATGGGAGTGCGACGGAAAAAGTAGCCGTCGAGTATCCGATCGGCCATCGTCGGCGCCGCAGCGAAGGTATCCCGAAGCTCGTTGAAAAATTCGAGGACAGCTTAGTGACACGTTTTCCGGAAAAACAAGCGGCGGCGATTCGCGAGCTGTGCCTCGATCGGGAGCAGTTAGAGGCGACGCCGGTGCATACCTTCATGGAAAAATTCATCATTTGACGTTTGTCTGTTAAGGATGACGCACGCGTTTAAGGAGGAAGGACATTGTCTTGGCTCATCGAGAATAATCGTTCACAGCAAGAATTGGCCACAGCGTTCCAGCAGTTAATGAAAGCCCCCGACATACTTAAACTTCCGGGGGCTCACGACGGCATGGCCGGGCGCGTGGCGAAACACGTCGGTTTTTCCGCCTTGTACTTGTCCGGGGCGGCGTACACGGCGAGCCGCGGTCTGCCCGATTTAGGGATTGTCTACTCGAACGAAGTCGCTGATCGCGCGCGCGACATCGTCCGGGCGACCGGGCTACCGCTGCTAGTCGACATTGACACCGGCTTCGGCGGTGTACTAAACGTGGCGCGCACGGCAAAAGAAATGGTCGAAGCAAAAGTTGCCGCGGTGCAAATCGAAGACCAGGATTTGCCGAAGAAGTGTGGCCACCTCAACGGGAAGAACCTCGTCACGCCGGAAGAGATGGTGCAAAAAATCCGTACGATCAAAGAGGTAGCGCCGTCGCTCCTCGTCGTCGCTCGCACCGATGCGAAGGGCGTCGAAGGGATCGACGCAGCGATAGCCCGCGCGCAGCAATACGTCGCCGCAGGGGCGGACGCCATTTTTCCTGAGGCGCTCGTCGGCGAGGCGGAGTTTAAGCGCATTCGCGCAGCGGTAGACGCGCCCTTACTCGCCAACATGACCGAGTTCGGCAAGACGCCGTACTATACCGCGGAGCAGTTCGCCGTGTGGGGCTACGATATGGTCATCTATCCAGTCACGTCGCTCCGCGTCGCGGCGAAGGCGTACGAACGCGTCTTCACCGAGATTAGGGACAAGGGCACGCAAGCGGATGCGCTCGGAGACATGCAGACGCGCGAAGAGCTGTACGAGGCGATTAACTATTACGACTACGAAGATCTCGACGGCAAAATCGCGAAGACCGTCCTGCCCGACATCGGGAAAGAAAGCTGAAGCTCTGAAACAGTCCAGTAGGACGATAAAAATGCGAGATAATTCTTTAACACGGCTATCAGTGTTCCGGCACTGGTAGCCGTGTGTTTATAATTAGTCGGGCGTATTGATATCCGTTGAAATACGGACGGGCCTGTGCGCATACGTTGGGGTAAGGGGGGATGGGCCCGTGTTGTTCAAGTCGCCCGCGAAGCGGTGGAAACGGCGTACGATTTTTTTATTTGCTCTATTCTTTGTGCTGTTAAGCGGCGCTTATACACTGCTTAAAGTCATCGAACACAACGTGCAACCGGTCATGACGGCGCTTGCTGAGACGCAAGTGCGGCAAATAGCGGCTGACGCGATTAGCGAAGCGTTGAATCGGCAAGTTGTCGCCAAGCAGGAATTTGACGGGCTCATCAAATTTGAAAAAGACAACAACGGCAAAGTGCAAGGGGTCATTATCGATCAATACAAACAGACAAAACTGCAAGAAGACACCCTCACGCGCATTCAACAGTACTTACTGACGGAAATGTATCCGCGCATGCAAGAAGAGGGGCGCGATAAAATGGACATTTACTTCGGGCAGATGTTCAAGAGCAAGTTGTTTGCCGACAAAGGTCCTTCTCTCTCCGTTACAATTATTCCGAAGGGCTCGGTAGAAGTGACGCTCAACCCGACAATCGAAGCAGCTGGTATTAATATGGTGCTCGTCAACTTGTTTATCGACATTAAAATGAAAGTTGGCTTGGTTGCTCCCTTTCCGTCGAAGGCGGTGACGGTGACAGCGAGTTACCCGATTGCGACGGCGATGGTCGTCGGCGATACCCCGAAGTGGTACTGGAATAGCGGCGATGCGGGCAAAGGGGCGGGCGGAAATATACCTGGGCTGCCGATCACGCCAGCACTCCCCGACAATTCGACGCCGCCCGGCGCCGAATTGAACGACCAATCGAACGATCGACAAGTGGATCGCGGAGGAAATGGGAACTAAATCATAAGGATAAAAAGACGGACAAATAGAGACAATGATGCGGCTTAGTGGTATAATAGGCTATAAGCTACAAGTGTCTAATTATTTCGATTTAACCTGTTTTTGTATCTTTACATCATAAGAGGGGATTTTAAATTTTCTGGGAAGGAGGAGTACGACGAGCCGAACAGCAAATGTCAGTGTACATCTTACATTTATGTTTTCATGTTCTTTTATCATTAAAATTGTTTCAATGTTCAAAACGAGGGGGAGTTGACGTATGGAACAGCGAGAACAATGGGGGAGCCGTGCCGGTTTCATTTTGGCTGCCGTCGGTTCCGCCATCGGTTTGGGTAACATTTGGCGCTATCCTTACATTGCTTATGAAAACGGTGGGGGCGCGTTTCTCATTCCTTATTTATTTGCACTTTTAACGGCAGGGATTCCGATTCTCATTTTAGAGTATGCTGTCGGGCAAAAAATGCGTGGCTCGGCACCGCTGTCGTTCCGGCGGCTGCGGGAACGGTGGGAGTGGCTTGGTTGGTGGCAAGTGGGGATTAGTTTCTTCATTTTGACGTATTACACGGTCATCGTCGGCTGGGCCCTCAGTTACACGTATTTTTCCATTGGTCAACAATGGGGGAACAAACCGGAAGAATTTTTATTTGGGAGTTACCTCGGTTTAACGGAAACGGGAGGGAACATCTGGAACCTAGTCGGGATTAAGTGGGGTGTGTTTTTGCCTGTTGCTATTATTTGGGCAATCACGTTTTTCATTTTGTTCCGGGGGATTCGTCGCGGCATCGAGGTGACGACGAAAATATTAATGCCGATCCTCGTCATCGTCATGATTGTCATTACGATTCGCGCCGTGACGTTACCAGGTGCTGCCGAAGGGTTAAACACACTGCTGCAGCCAGACTGGAAAGCGATGGCCAATCCGAAAGTGTGGGTGAGCGCGTACGGGCAAATTTTCTTCTCTTTAAGCATCGCCTTTGCCATTATGATTACGTACGCCAGCTACTTGCCGAAAAAATCGGATCTCGCGAACAACGGGTTTATTGCTGCCTTTGCGAACAGCGGCTTTGAGTTTTTAGCTGCTTTTGCCGTCTTCGGCGCGCTCGGGTTTTTGGCTCAAGTACAAGGTGTGCCGGTTAAAGAAGTGGCTAAAGCGGGGATTGGGCTCGCCTTTGCCGTCTTTCCGGAAATTATTAACCAAATGCCGGCGTGGAACGATTTGTTCGGTGTGTTGTTTTTCGGGGCACTCACCGTCGCTGGCCTCACCTCGTCCATTTCGATTGCCGAAGTGAGTATTACGGCCATTCGCGAGAAGTTTAACTTGACGCGTACGCAAGCCGTTAGCTGGGTGTGCGGCGCCGGCTTTTTTGTCAGCCTCCTTTACACGACGTACGCTGGCATGGGCTACTTGGACATTGTCGACAACTTCATCAACAATTACAGCATCGTGCTCGCGGGGCTCGTCGAAGTGGTGTTACTCGGTTGGTTCTTTAAACTGTCGACGCTGCGTACACACATTAACGGCTTGTCCGACATTAAAATCGGTACGTGGTGGGACGTTTGCTTAAAGGTGATCACTCCGCTCGTGTTAATTACGATGAGCGTGCTCAACGTGTACAACGAGGTGTTCGTCAAATACTATGGCGCTGACGATTACACGTTTAGCCAAGTGCTCGTCGTCGGTTGGGGCGCCGCGCTCGCAGCTTTAGTCATCGGTTTTGTGTTCCGGGCGTTACAGTGGAAAGGTGAGGAGGGATTGAGCCAATGAGTGTGAGTGCGTGGATTATGTTCGGAGTGGGTGCCGTCTTGCTGTGGGGCGGTTTGATTGCCTCGATCGTCCATGCGATGCGGGCGAGTAAGAAGCGTGCACATAAGGAGGATACCCATTCAACGGTATCTTCATAAGCGAATTGATCGAGCGAGTTACGGCAGCGACATGCGCGTTACATGACGATCGGGCTGTAGACGATCGCAACGTCTAAGTGTCATGCATCGTTTAAATCGTAAATCGTCATCGGATCGGGTTACCCGCAAGCATAAAGGGGTTATCGTAAGTTTAACCCCTCTAGTGCTGCGGGGGCCCCTTTTTTTTATTCCTTCTGCTGTCTTCCTTCCACGCCGGAGATATTTGTGCGGGCTTGGGATTTTTTATTGATACTGCTGCGTGCGCTTCTTTTGCCGCGTCTCTTTTTCCCATACGCGTAAATACGGATACGGGTCAAAGGACCATTCCGTTTTACCGTTAAATTTGTACATGCCGTAATGCAGGTGTGGGGGGAATTTGCCGGCCGTCCCCGGTGGGCCGTAACCCGAATTGCCGACGTAGCCGATTAACTCTCCGGGCCGCACGACTTTCCCGACGCGAATGGCTTTGTCAAAACTGCCGAGGTGGGCGAAGTAATGGTAATTGTTGTGTACGTCGCGAATACCGAGGCGCCAACCGCCGTATTTGTTCCACCCTTTTGCTTCGACATAGCCGTAACACGTACTGTAGACGGGCGTGCCGTGGTGGGCGAATATGTCTGTGCCTTCGTGAATACGTCGCCCGCCCCAGCCGCGTGTCGCGCCCCACGTACTGCGGTATGTGTAATTGTGCCGCAATGAAACGGGAAAGTGGTTTTCCTGTACATTCATCGTTTGCATCGCCCTATAAATGGTCGCGATGTGGCTGACTGTGTCGACGGCGCTCGGATGTTTGTACAAGTCCCATACTGCCGTACGCAAACTGAGCCAGTCCACGCCGTACGTTTGTAAGTACAAAATAAGTGCGTACAGCGCGTCCGTTTCCGATTCACGCTGCGCGAGCCCGTCGCCGTCGCCGTCGGCACCGATCCCGCCGAAGAAACGAATCGTGTGTGGGTCCGTATCGTCCTTAAGGGGATTAAGTAATCCTACCCACTGCTCAGTCGGTAGTTGAACGGCAAGTAACTGCTCGTGGGGGACATCGGGTAAATCGCGCCGGGAGTTGCGGACGTTGCGCTCAAACTGGTCAATTGCAGCGAGAAAGTACCACGGGATGCCGTACAGCGTCTCAATGCGGCGAAACAGTCGCTCCCGCTCTAACAGTCGGTTCTCGGCTGTCTGATCGGCAGTGCCGGTACTTTGGCTTGTAACTCTAACATTAGGAGTATTCACGCTAAAGATAGTAAGGCGATTCGTAGCATACACCTTGTGCGTACGGGCATCCGCAAGGAAAAATACGAACAATACAAGCAAAATAACGACCTTTTTTCGCATAACACCTTCACCTGTCGTCACGACGAGATATTTTGCGCTTAGTGTGTAACAGATAGCAGGTGCTTAGCAATCCTTTTTATGGTTCTAACCGCCTTAGCGGGCCTAACCGTGGAAGGAATAACCGCTCTTTATCGGTTTAGCGGGAAGGATGCGCATATCGACGGCGGTGAACAACAGTACGAACAACCCGAACAGGCATTGCAGCAAGTTAATCATTTGCGTATACGACTGAAGTTTGGTGAATTGTTTGACGTCTGAGGTTGCGCTTTTGAACGATGTGATTTTCCCCTGCAGTGCATCCATTTGCGGCAACACGATAAACGTAGCGACACAATTTAAGGCAAACATCATTAAAAGCAACAGCACGATCCACTTGAGCAACCGTTTTGGCCGCTCAGCGCGCAACGTGCGGAACAGCGCGATTAAGAGGACGAGTAGGCCGACCACTAATCCTAACTGGTAAGGGATGGGCCGGACGACGTTAAGTACTTCATAATATTGGTGAATCGAGATAGCCGTTTTCAGTTTTGGGATGAGCAGTAGTTCAAAAAACATTACCGATCCGAGCCAACAGACGATCGATAGTAGAAACAACCAATTTACAATAGCACGCATCAAAGAGCCTCCTCATTTTTTCGGCAATCTCTGTTCATTGTATCACGATATGTTTTTCAGGAAAAATGCAATCAGCATTTAGGGTATAATGGGAATATGGAAAAACAGCCACAGTTAAAGTAACCGTGGCTGTTTTATAAAAAAAAATGTTAGCGGCTAGTGCTAGGAGTTATCGGGGTACGATTATTCATATTTATTCTACCGTCTTGGCTGCGGACGGGAGTCGGATCGCCCATTTTGCGCAGCAACGCACTAAGGTCATCTCGATATTGGGTAACGGTGCCCCCGTTAGCCAATTTACGTCCTATTTTTGTCATTTGCTTGTGCAATTGTTTGTCCGTCGTCACGTGCACGCGGTAATAGCGCGGCGTGATCGCCAAGGCGGACTTACGGACTTTTTCGACGGTAGCAGCGTCAAGTTTTTTCCCGATGTCATCGATACCGACAAAGACGCGGTCATCGGTGACGAGTACAGTGGATTTACGCACTTGTGGATACGTCGTTACGAGGTACCCGATCTGATTTGCAAGCGCGTTGCGGTTTACTTGTAGGTTGGATGCGGTGACGCGAACGCCGTCGCGGGTGCGAAAGTCGTCGGGTGTAAAACTGCTAAAGCCGACTTCGTTCTGGCCGCGCACCACCGGGTTGACGGTGCCGCGATAGCCGTAACGATAGGGGATCGTTCCCGTTCCCGTTCCCGTTTGATTGCGATACGAGGTAAAGCGGTTGTCAATACCTGTCGTGCGGTCGACGTATAAGGAATTGTCATACGCATTCGTCGTCGGACGCTGTGCCATCGGTGGACGCTGCGTCGCCGGCGTACAGGCGACGGAAAAGACAATCACCCCGACAATCGGGAGTACCCATTTAGGTAACACTTAACCACCTCCTATCGCTAGCGTATCCTTACGCCAGCAGGCCAACCCTGACAAATAACGTGTCACTTGCCAAAAATATAGGTACGGTAAGGAATGAGGACAAATGATACGCATACAATCGAACGCGTACGAATTAGTGATCGATTATCGGAACGGCTGGAATCAAGAAGCATTTAAGCAGCGCTATAGCGAAATATTAGGAAAGTACGACTTCATCGTCGGCGATTGGGGATATGGGCAATTGCGTTTGAAAGGATTTTTTGCCGACAAAAACCCGAAAGCGAAGCGCGACAACCGCATTTCACAGCTAGAGGAATACGTTCACGAATATTGCAATTTCGGATGCGCCTATTTTATTTTGCGTAAAGTGTCAGACAAAAAAATAAAAAAAACCGTCCACGACCTGTAAAGTTCGCAAACGGAAGTAACGGATGTGTATAGTCGTAAACGGAAGTAAGTGTCTCCTTAAACAGAAGTAATCGGTATGAAGTTAAAGTTCTTTGTCTTGCTCCGGATCGTCGTGCGTCTGGTGAGCGATCGGATCTTGCCGCACGATTCCTTCGTGGAACTCGCGGTTTTCATACGTGTATTGCGGACTCGCGTGCTGTGAGGCGAGGTACGGCGTATCTTTGCCGAGCTTATCGTTACGCGGGTTGCCGTAGGCACCTTCGGGAAACTCCTCTGCCACGAGTTCGTTGCGCTGCGACTCGACGGTAGCGAGATCGGTAAGCGGTGTGTTTCTTTTCTCCTTCAAAAAGAACAACCCCTTTTTCACCTAACATGTGCGTGAGAAAGGGGTTTTATACGTTATTGCGATTAAACGAGGTCGTCTAGACGAGAATGTCGGACAAAAACTGCGTGAGCTCCGCGGCTTCTTCCGGCGATACATTGTAAGCGCGTTCTAAATAGCCCGCTTCTTCCAAGTCGTCCTGTCCGAGTACGGCAAATTTATTCGACTGCATGTTGAGAACTAACTTTTTGCCAAAGAAGCGATCGGTTGTGATAATGCATAAGTCAAAGCGGTTCGTCTCCCCAACAAAACTGACAAAGCGCGACTCCGTATTTTCTGTTTCATCATAAAGAAAGAAAACATCGTCTCCGGTCATGTAGCGACATCGTCCTTTCCTGAGCGTTCCTTCCATTATACACAAATATAGCAAAAAACTGCTGCATCTGTGCATCGTTCGTAGTAAAAAAGAACGCCCACCGCCTGATCGTCCGTTTCGTCGTCCGCGAACCGTCTAAAAGCGCTAGCGGAAAAGTTGCGAGAGACGGAGTGCGCCCGATTTTTTACGTTTACCGCGGCTGTCTTCGCCTGCGGCTTCGAGGCGCTGGTCAAACGTGGCGTTACGGATTTCTAGTTTTAGGTGTTCCTGTTTTTTGCGCACATCTTCGATCTGTTCGTGCAACTGTTCGAGCAGTTGCAGCGTCGTTTGTTGGTTCGCTTCGATGTGGGACAAATGTTCGGTTAGCGCCTGTCGGTCGTTCGTCAACAAATGTTCAGTGACCGCGCGTCGTTCCGTCGCCGCTAACCGCTCGCCAATGGCTTTCAGCTGTTGCGTCACACTTTCTGCCAAGAGGTGAAAATCGTCTTTTGTCTCTTCGTGTACTGTGGGCGGTGCTGCTGGGATATGACCGTTCTTAACTAACTCGACGCGAACTTGCCGCAACGATTTGTTCCCGCTTTTCAGCTGTTCCCGGATCATTTGTAACGCCTGTAAGCTTGCATCGCTCAATTCGTAATGACCGCGTCCGTTCACCTCGGGTTGGACAAAGTCGGCAAAGGAGTCAATCCATTTGCGCACCGTGCGCGCGTGTACGTGCAACTGTTCCGCAGCTTCTTTCGTCGTGTATTTCACGATAACTCCTCCCATACGATAAAAGTAATACATACTATTCGCGGGGAAAAGGGTAACTCCTGCCTGCCCGACAAACGAAGTCAACAGGTGGCAAAGGTAGTCATGTTGCGACAAAGCGGTGCTAAAAATCGACGAAAACGGCAGCCCCCGACCATCTGGGTGCTGCCGTTTCTGTCAACTACCACTTCGTCAAGTTGGCAAGCGGCAAGTTCGATTGTCCAGCAATGTCTGTACGTGCGAAAATAAGGGGAGTCGCTCAAGCGTACGGAAACTGGGTTTGATAGTTGCTGAACTGTTCGAACGTCTGGCTAATTTGCGCGGGGTTAGCGGGATCGACTTTGTACCAGCCTTTTTTCGACATTAACAGAAACAAGTTGTGCTGGCAGTCGTGCAAGGCATTCAAAATTTGCAGCTGGTCTTTGTACAGCCACGGTGTACTCGCTTCGTTGACGGCGACGTTGTAGCCGCTCGTCAAATACTTTTCCATCGACAACACGTCGTTGAGGCGGTCGCGGTCATTCATTTCTGCCCCTTTAACGACGGGCATCGTCGCCTGTTGCTGTTGTTGTCCCTGAGTCGGTTGGACCATACGGATAAACCTCCTTATTTAAAGCTCGTGGTTCAATGTTTGCACATTACGTGCAAATCTTTGGCGCTCGATCTTAAAGTCCTCTACTGCACGGGTGCCGTACCGCTCGGATTGAGGTGGTTGAGCAACATTTCATAATGCGCTTGGTGCATGCGCCCGACTTGCTCAAGTTGCTTTTGTATTTCTTGATCTTGACACTCTCCGGCATAGTGGTGGCATTTTTTCATTGCTAACAGTTCCCACGACAGCTGGTCTTTGACGTAATGTAAATCTTTGCTGCTCAGCTGGTCCATCGTCGGTGTCCCTCACTTTCAATGATTAATCAGTCTTAACTTGCGCGGATTTAAGGATAATTATTCTTCACTGCAGACTATGTTCATATGTGAACAAAGTCTTACAAAAGCCGCTTCTGATAGTGTTTGTAACGTAATTGTAAGCAAACGCATCGACATTTCTTTTAAAACTCGTCTATACTAAGAATTATAGTTTACTTAAATTGTTCGGCATTCACATGAGGTGCCGATGCATACGGTGACGATGTAGAGGAGGGAACTATTTTTGTACAACGTAGACACAACACGCATTGAACAGCAATTGACTCAGTTAAAAACGTGTGTCGATGTGCTAGCTGAATTGCCCCCGCTAAGTGCTAGCGAGACGGGGATCGTTGAACAGTTTGCGGCTGCACGGGCGTTCCACGTGGCGATCGAATGCGTAACCGATGTCGGTAACGCGTTGATCGACGGGTTTATTATGCGTGATCCAGGAAGCTATGAAGATATATTGGAAATTATGCTAGACGAGCGCGTGCTGCCAGCCGCGGAAGCGACACAACTTAAGCGTCTCGTCGAAAAGCGAAAGAAACTCGTCATTTTCTACACTGAAATAACAGTCGACGAGTTAGTGCAGATGGGGGAGAGCGTATCGGCACTGCGCGCGTTTCCGGAGCAGGTGCGCCGTTATTTGCAACAAGAGTTGGGAGCGGGAGTGTAGGTTTGCGATCGTAAAAACTAACTAGGGGAAGGTGAGTGTCATGGCTGCAAAAGTACCGACGACTCGTAAGCAAATCCTCAATATGTTAAAGTTCCAAGGAAAAATGTCCGTCAGCGAGATGGCTAGTCAGTTAAGTATTACGGAAATGGCTGTGCGGCGCCATTTGAATACGTTAGAGCGCGATGGGCTAATCTATTCTACCCTCGTACGGCAATCGATGGGGCGTCCGACGAATATGTATATGTTGACGGATACAGCTGACGATTTATTCCCAAAAAATTACTATGGGCTCACGCTCGAATTGTTGGAGGACTTAGCTAATACGGAAGGGAAAAAAGTGGTTGACGAGCTGTTCGTGCGACGGAAAGAGCGGATGACGGAGGCGAATCGCCACCACATTGACGGCGAGCTGCTGGAAGAGCGCGTGGAACAGTTGGCCGAACTGCAGAACAGTAAAGGCTATATGGTCAAATGGGATAAAATAAGCGAAGGTAAATACCGTGTAGTCGAACACAACTGCCCGATTGCGCGGGTGGCGAATAAGTTTAATCAAGCGTGTGCGTGCGAACTAAGTTATTTCCGCGATATTTTAGGAGACGCTGCTACTGTCGTACGCCCAGAATGTAAATCGAGTGGCGACGCCAACTGCGTGTACGTGATTGAAGAAAAAACCGTAGAGAAAGCGAAGGAAGCATGAGTTGTCATCGTCGCCCATCCATCCGGCCCCTGCACCGTACGTAAAAACGTATGGTGAAAGGGGTTGTTTTTGTTTACAATAAGGGAGAACGCAAGTTTAGTAACATATTAAAGGAGCCATTCCTGTAATGAATTAATTTGAGGTTTGCACAAAAAAAGTGCCTCCAGTAAGCTTGGGTTAGAATGTAGCGCTACACTCATTCATCCCAAGGCAAAAGGAGACACTCACATGAAGTATAAGATGAAACAGAAGAAAAATCAACGCATTTTACGCATGACCGAAAAAACCTTAATCGTTGGGGCAGACATTGCCAAGCAGACACACGTCGCTCGTGCGATCGACTTTCGGGGGATCGAACTCGGAAAAGACTGCGTGTTCGAGAATACGCACCAAGGGCTAACCAAACTGGTGAAGTGGATGAAGGACTTAAAACAGGTTCACAACAAAACAGATGTGCTGTTTGGCGTTGAACCAACTGGACACTATTGGTTTCCTTTAGCGGCATTTTTAAAAGAAGAAGGCATCAAAGTCGTTGTGGTTAACCCACATCATGTCAACCGAAGTAAAGAGTTGGAAGACAACTCACCGACGAAAAACGACTACAAAGATGCCAAAGTGATCGCGGATCTTATCCGCAACGGTCACTACGCTGAACCGAAGTTCCCGACACAGGTTTATGCCGATTTACGGATCATCATGAACCTGCGAGAAAAAGTAATGGTGAACTTTAATCAAGCAAAACTGCGTATTCAGAACTGGCTAGACCGCTTCTTCCCTGAGTACCATCAAGTGTTTAAAGACTGGGAAGGCAAAGCATCGCTAATGACCTTGCGTGAATTTCCAATGCCCAATGAGATTGTCGCTTTAGGCGCCGAAGCCATTCTCAAGCATTGGAAATCGGAAGTGAAGCGGGCTGTCGGGATAAAGCGCGCCGAGAAGTTGGTGAAAGTAGCGACAACTTCTATCGGGCTTACAGAAGGCATGTATGCCGCGAAGATTGAATGTTCGATGCTGCTAGATCAGTACACCTTGTTAGCTGACCAACTAGAAGAGATCATGCGGCAAGTGGAGCAACTGCTTGAGAAAATCCCCGGTACCGAAGCAATGATGACCATTCCCGGTGTGGGCATTGTCACACTCGCTGGTTTTCTAGCAGAAGTGGGTGATTTAAATGACTACGACCACGGGCAACAAATCATCCGCTTGGCGGGGTTGAATCTCAAAGAGAATAGCTCAGGCAAGAAGAAGGGGAAAGCGAGTATTAGTAAACGAGGACGTGCAAGGTTACGTGCCCTGCTATTCCGATGTGTCCTCCCGATGGTCGCTAAAAATGCCGAGTTTAAAGCGATGCATCGTTACTACACGACACGTCGTCACAATCCCCTGAAAAAGAAGCAATCGCTTATTGCCCTATGCTGCAAACTGATCAAAGTTCTGCATACGCTCGGTACGAGGCAGATTGCGTATGATGCGAAGGATGTTCTGGGTCCAGTGCGCCAGCAACAGTTACAGATGGCTGCTTAAAACGAATTAGCCAATCGTCGTGTGACCTTAAGTTTTTCCGTAGGGAAGGCAAAGACAACTGAAGCACGGAGTAGCCGCAGTACAATTTCCATAAGGGCAACGACCCAGTAAGGGAGCAAGAAGCGGCCTCCACCCCTTGAGAGGTAGAACGAAGGAATGTAAGGGCAATAGACCCCGTGTGACATGGGAGGGTAAACCGCAAGGGTGAAAGTGGAGATCCAGGGTGCGATCATCGCATAATGACTGGGGGAATATGGAATTTAGTGTTATTTCTCTGTTCCCGCACCAAACCCCGATCCCATAAAAACACAGTTATGCACTTATTATCCATCACACTCAAATGTCAAGGGCTGAAATACGGTGAATGAGTGAGGAAACACGAGATAAAACTAATTTATAGTGGGAGGAAGTGTCTGATGAGCGTGACCGTTGGTCAACAAGCTCCCGACTTTACGTTGAAAGCTACGGGGGACAAAGAAACAATTAGTCTGGCCG
Organism: Numidum massiliense; assembly: GCF_001375555.1. NCBI lineage: Bacteria > Bacillati > Bacillota > Bacilli > Caryophanales > Bacillaceae > Numidum > Numidum massiliense. Next base: position 3,546,176 of record NZ_CTDZ01000009.1, read on the forward strand.
ATTACCGAGGGAAAAACGTCGTCGTGCTGTTCTATCCGTTTGCGTTTAGTCCGGTGTGTACCGATGAGTTGTGCGGTTTAAGTGACGGTTTATCCGACTACAGTCAATTAGGCGTGGACATCGTTGCGATCAGCGTCGACAGTCCCTTTGCGAACGCAGCGTTTGCAGCCGAGCAAAATATCCAGTTGCCGCTGTTGAGTGATTTTAATAAAGAGGTGTCGGCTGCATACGGCGTGTTGTACAACTTAGGCGACTTCCAAGGGGTCTCCAAACGGTCTGCCTTCGTCGTCGATAAAAACGGTGACGTACAGTATGCGTGGTCGTCGGACGATCCGAAGCAGCTGCCCGATTTTGCCGCGATTAAACGCACGTTGGAGCAGTTGAACGGCTAGAGCTACTGGTACCGTCTAAAGCTGTCTCTGAACGGCTAAAGCTACTAATATCGTTTAATGCTACCGATCATACAACTGTTATGAATGATTCAAGCTACATAAGCGTCCTTGTGCGAGGATGCTTTTTTGTATGCGTATAGCACGTGTCTTTTTGTAGTATGCACCTCGTGCGCATGCCTTTTTGCTAATTGGGTATAATATCCAAAATGCGTGCGGTACTCCGGTTGAAAAAGGTAGGTGGTGTGGATGGGAAATTTTTTAGCGGCAATGGCAGCGTCTTTTGTTGCTGTGGCACTTTTCTTTACTATTGTTTATATGTTGCATCGCAAACTGGTGAAGGCGTTCGTGCAGCGCTTTTTAACGCGACTGTTAACGGATGAATATGTGGAAAACATTTGGGAGATTGTATCGGCGCTGAGGCGCTCAGGGGCGCAAAATGTGTTTGAGAACAGTTTGCGGGCCGAATTCGGAACCGTCATTAAGCGTCCGCTAGGCAGTCCGCGGGCGTTTTTACACTTTGACGGACTGATGTTCAATCCAGCGCAAATTTACCGTTTAACCGTTTCGGAAGATGCCGATGTCGATACGCGCGTCATTATCGGTCCACGAGCCAAAAAGCCGTTAACGTTGCAAACTCCGCTCATCGTCGCTGCATTCGGTTACGGGGTCGGTGTGAGTGAGAAGGTGAAACTAGCCTTAGCGAGGGGCGCGCGGCAAGTGGGTACGGCGTCGAATACGGGCGAGGGGCCTTTTTTGCAATCAGAGCGAGATGCTGCGGATTTTCTAATCGTCCAGTATCATCGCGGCGCATGGCTGAAAGAGGATCGTTATTTGACGCAAGCTGACGCGATCGAAATTCATTTCGGTCAAGGGGCGACAGCGGGCCTAGAAAGTGTCACGCCGCCGGAGTTACTGACGCCAGAAGCCCAGCAAATGATGGGACTCAAGGCAGAGGAGTCTGCGGTCATTCGCGCCAATTTCCCAAATATCAAGGATAGTAAAGATTTACGGCACGTCGTCCACGAGCTGAAGGAGATGACGGGTGGGGTGCCGATCGGAGTGAAGATGCTTCCGACGCACGATTTAGAACGAGATTTACAACTGGCGGTCGAAGCGGGTGTCGATTTTGTGACACTCGACGGCGCGCAAGCGGCGACGAAAGGGTCGCCGATCATTATTGAGGACAATTTTGGGTTACCGACTGTTTACGCTCTTTGTCGCGCGGCACGCTTCTTAAAGGAGAAAAAGTTGCAGTCGCGCGTGTCTCTACTCGTCTCCGGTGGGTTGTCTGAACCGGGACACTATTTGAAGGCGCTCGCCCTCGGTGCCGACGCGGTCTACATCGGCTCCGCACTGCTGTTTGCGATGACACACGTACAAGTAACGAAATCGGTGCCGTGGGAAAACCCACTCGAACTCGTGCTCGACGACGGCAATCAGGCAGAAGCCTTCGATGCGGATGAGGCCGAGCGGTGTGTCGTCAACTTTTTTACGTCTTCTGTCGAAGAAATGAAACTCGGCGTCCGGGCGCTCGGGAAGCGAGCGATTAGCGAGGTGAACCGCTCCGATTTGTGCGCCTTGGACAGTTGGACGGCGGACGTGACTGGAGTCGGGTTGTGTTATGGGGCAGGTGTGGGACGTCGCACGTAAAAAAATATACGTTGGGCTTTAAACCTTTTTTCTTTCCGATCCGTTATATAAGTACTTACAGCAGGAAGTGATCGCGATCTACCGCTGTGAGTAATAACGAGAGGGAAGTAGGCATTCGCAATGATCGAAATGAAACGTGTCAGTAAGCGCTACGGAAAAACGTACGCACTAAAAAATATCGATTTATCGATCGGCAAAGGGTTGTTCGGTTTACTCGGCCCGAACGGCGCCGGCAAGACGACGTTAATGCGCATCCTCGTCACTTTGCTCAAACCGACGGAAGGAGAGGTGACCGTCAACGGTCTCTCCCTCACGAAAAAACCTGATGCCGTACGGGAGCAAATTGGCTATTTACCGCAGACATTTCACTTATACCCGCATTTGACCGGGCGCGAGTTTCTCGACTATGTCGCCGTCATGAAAGGGATAAACGCGAAACGGGAACGGACGAAAGTGATCGATGAGCTGTTGGAGCAGGTAAACTTGACCGACAAGTCTAGACGCAAAATTAAGACGTACTCCGGCGGGATGCGGCAGCGGCTCGGCATTGCGCAAGCGCTGTTAGGGGACCCACACGTGCTCGTCGTCGACGAGCCGACGGCGGGTTTGGACCCGGAAGAGCGTGTGCGCTTCCGCAACCTCCTGTCGCAAATTAGCGTCAACCGCGTCGTCATTTTGTCGACACACATCGTCGCCGACATCGAAAGCAGCTGTAACCGCCTTGCCGTCATGGATCGCGGCCGCGTGGTCACGACCGGGACGCTAGCTGACTTGCGGCATGAAGCCGAAGGAATCGTTTGGGAGATTACCGCGAGCGATGAAGAATACGCTGCGCTCGAGTCACATGTGAAAATTGTGTCCACGCGCCGCACGGACACGGGGATACAATTGAAAGTGATCGCCCGCGATAACCCCCTCGGACGGGGGACGCCGCTTAAACCGACGCTCGAAGACGGGTATATGGCGCTGTTAGGTGGGACGTCTCATGCTTAAGTGGTTTAGGCAGTTTCGGATGGAGTGGCGGCACATTGGGCGCAACTGGTTTTTTCTGTTGGCTGTACCTGGCTTTGTCGCATCGTGCATCTACTATTTACAGCCGAACGTCTCCATCACGGAAACGAGCAATTATTATACACATCTGTACGGATTTTCCTATCTAGGACAAACGATGACCGTCGGTGTGGCCATCATGCTCGGCATGTTGGCGATCCGTCGCGACACGCGGCAGCGGACGGCGGAGGTGCTCGAATCGTGGCCGCTCGGCAACGGTACGTGGTTGACGGCGAAGTATGTCGCCTGCTATACGTACTTGTCGCTGTTCACGCTGGCATTCGCCGTCATCGGGGTCACCGTGTACGCGCAGCACGGTATGTCCGCGGCCAAAACGTGGCAAGACATCTCGTTTTTGGTCGGGCAGTACGCGATGTCCTACGCGGTCAGTCTCGCCTTAGGGATGGCGCTGGCGACGTGGATTCGCCACCGCATCGTCTATTTGATCGGCTTTTGTGCGTGGATGTTCGGCACCTTTTTTATGGAAATGTATATGATCGACCGCTACGACTGGCAGTTTTTGCGCACGTTCCACCTTAATCAGCTGTTACGCGGCACGGACTGGGCGCACGACGTGTGGGGAGCGGCCCTCGCTTCCGATGAGTTGCTCCGTTCGCGTCTATTCGTCGCCTTATTCACCCTCACGCTTCTCGCGGCGATCGTCATCACGCGCTACGTGCGGCGACCGGGACGGGCAGCGCGATTGTGGCAAGTGGGCGGTGTTGTCGTCTGCTGTGCAATGCTCGCAGCCGGTACGTGGTATCAACTGTTGTGGAGTGAGCGGGCGGAAACGAAAGACCTCGTCTACCGATTATGGGTGGAGAGAGGAGAAGAAGAAGACAGTGTGTGGGAAAACACCGACAAGACAGCTGCACGCGTCACATCGTACGCGATCGATGTGATGAAAACGGGACAACGCGGCCTGACAGTCGGCGCGCAGTTCGACCTCGACTTGCAAGGCCTCGGACAAAAGGCAAAAGAGGTACCGTTTACGTTAGAACCGCTGTTTCAGCTCGAATCGGTGGCAGTTGACGGGAAGAAGGTTAAGTTCCACCGTTCGAAAAACTTATTGACAATCCCACGCGACCAGTTTCCAGAGGGAGCGCAAAAAGTAACCGTGAATGTGCGATACTCTGGCGACGTGTTCGTCATGTCGCGAGACAAGACTGTGGCCTTCGTCCACGATAAGCAACTGTTATTACTGGGTTCTTATTTAGATTGGTACCCGTTGCCATATAACGATCAATTTGAGAACAGCATAGCGGGCATGGCAGAAAAGCAGAAAGACCGTGTGCCATTTAAGGTCACCGTGGGTGGGTTTCCGGGACGTGTGTACAGTTCACTCGCCAAAGCCGAGGGCCGCATTGGGAGACAGACGTTTAGCGGCGACGCGTGGAATAGACTGTCGTTAGTCGCTGGCGATGTGACGGACATCGCCTATAAAGGGTTACACGTTATTGCGTCGCCGTGGCACGTAGAGGAAGGGAAGAAAATGTTGCGCTACCTCGCCGACGATGCCTACCCATACTACGATGCGTGGTTAGGAAATCGTTATAAAGACAGGCGGCCAACGACATTTTTCTATTTGCCGCTCGAACGGGCTTACTTTTCGTTAAGCTGGCTAAAGGAAAATAAGGTGGCCTTCATCCATACATGGCCGAATCGTTCCCTCGAAATTTATGCTGAAATGGCTGAGAAGCCACATCGACGGGACGAATACTTGGCGAACGTGCGCGAGCAGCTATACGACCACTTGTTTAAAAACAATGAAATTTATGTCGATGACGAAAATAAAGATAAGAACGATGTCACCGAATCGGTGCGCGGCGCTTATGTGTACATGTATTTACGGGAAAAAAAGGGCTGGACACACGATGAAGTGACGGAGTTATTCATCAATACTTACGCGGGGGAGGGCGACGGCGAGGTCGACGACCAAAAAACGGCGAAGCTGCCGCGCTCAAAAGTGTTTGCGATGCTCGGTCGGGCGTTTGACGACGGTAAGAGCGCTCAAGTAAAAAAACTGCTGCGTGCCTACTACCCGCAATGTGCCGCGTACGGTTACGACGATTCAAAAGTCGGCTACGGACCACGCATTATGTGGGACGAGTGGCAGGCGAAGTGGAAGGAGTTTGGATTATAAGTGAGTAAGTGGCAAAAGGAATTCGCAAACGTCTTAAGCTGGCCCGGCATGTTGATCGCCGCCTACCTCCTGTTACTCCTTTGGACGATCCTCACGTCAGACAAAACGCGCAGTCTCGTCAACTACAGCGAACTAGCGATGATGCCAGTGGCGGTGATGGTGACGTTCTTGGCGTTTCAGCGGGAAATTGGCAGTGGCTTTATGGAAATACTCGCGACATACCCGTTGTCGCTGCCACGCTTGCTTCTGCACAAATGGCTACTGAGCATACTGACCTTCACCGCTTGCCACGCGGTGGTAGTCGGCGTATACTACTGGCAGTTTCAGCAGCTCAAGATGGATATCTATCCGTGGCAGGGTGGGGAGTCTGTTTGGCGGACGGTCAGTTGGTGGGAAGTGTACGTGCAAGCACTGCCAGGCTTCTTGTTTATGTCGGCGCTCGCCGTGTTCGGCTTTATGGTGACGCGGCAAGTGTACGGCGGCTTGATTCTCCCATTCGCCTACTGGCTGCTGGAAATGTTGATGGGAGGACTGTGGCTGCCGCTGCATACGATGTTTTTGCAGGAAACGGATATGTTCGTCGTTAACCGTCTATCGCATATTGTGGCGGTTGTCGTGCTCATCGGGTCGTCACTTGTTCTGTTCAATCGGCGAACGCGCTGGATTGCTGCTGAGAGTGACGTGGCGTAGCAGCTTGAACGAAGGTAACAATTAGCAAAGAAAGGGGGAGTTGACCGTGCTCGCAGATCGCACGCTAGCAGAACAAGTCGCCCGCGGCGACCAGGCGGCGCTGGAAACACTCGTCTACCGTTATCACGCGCCGCTACACGGATATTTAGAACGTATGCTGCGCGACCGACAAAAAGCAGAGGACGTCACACAAGAGGTGTTCGTGCGCTTTATTCGACAAGCGAGGGAGCGCCAAGTGCCGACGCAAGTAAAAGCGTGGCTGTACCGCGTCGCGACGAACTTGTGCCGCGACTACTGGCGCAGTGCCAGTTACCGCTCCGAATGTTTCGTACAGGAGCAACTGCCGCCGCAAGTGGACGAACGCTCCTCCGTCGTAGACATTTTTGAACGGCAAGAGCTGCGGCAAGAAGTGTTGACCGCGCTTAACATATTGTCCGACACGCAGCGGACGATCGTCATTTTACGTTTTTACCAGGATATGAAGTTACAAGAAATCGCCGATGCGTTGCAAATACCACTCGGATCGGTGAAATCGAGTTTGTACCACGCGATGCGGTATTTAAAAAAGGAGCTACTAAAAGAGCGCAAGGCCGATACCGTAGACGAAGCCAATATGTCACTCAGTGAAAGGAGGAAATCGCGGTGATGAAGGAAGGGGAACAGTTTGTGTGGACTGAAGCGCAAGAACAGGAGTTTCACCAATTAGAACGCGAACTTGAACCAGCGTTACAATCCGTACTCGTGTCGCAACCTAGTCAGGGGGAGACACAGGCGCTATTGACGTCGCTACTTTCCTCGCTAGAAGATGAAGATCGAGAGGAAGCTGACGTCTGGCAAACGAGACAGCGGGAGGCGCCTGCTCTGTGGCCACAAGTTAAGGCGCAAGCAAAAATGCACGGCAAATCCTTTTGGATCGTCAGTGCGCTTTTGTTTACGCTACTGACAATCATGATGCAAGACGCAGTAGTTACGCCGGAGGCGACGGGTTTGATTGCCTTATGGTTCACGCCGCTCGTGCTGCTTACCAGTCTCGTGTACAGTTTTCGTACGTGGGATGCGGGCATGCGCGCAGTTGAAAGTGTTACTGTTTTTCCGCCAGCTTTGTTGCTGTTAAGCCGGTTTCTCGTCGTATTACTCCTCGACCTCGCCCTCGTGCTAATCGGGAGTGTCTATATTTTGTTAACCGCAAAGTTTACGAGTCTCGCTGTGCACCCGTTTATGTTCGTCATCGGTTGGATGACCCCGCTACTCTTCTTTTTTGGGGTGACCGCAAATGTTATGCTATATAAAGGCGTTAAAACCGGGATGGTTACGGCTACCGCCTTGTGGCTCTTCACTTGTGCACTCGTCGTCAGCGACACACTCGCGCTCGTCGTCGTCCCCGTCTGCTTTTTGCTGGGTACGCTACTTTCAATTCGCGCGTATGTCCACGCAAAAAGGCTTTTTCGCGTCACGGTGAGTTAAGTCTGTCGCAGCGTAACGTGTACGGAAAAACTTATGCCGCACGGTGTCTCTTAATAAAACGTCTGTCCCGGGGGGATGTTATAATTATCCCACCATTAAAGGAGGACTACGATGGATGCGGCACAATTAACAGGTCCGACGGGTCTTTTACTGACTGGCAATTTACTCGCCTTCAGGAAAGACCCGCTCGCCTATTTGATGAAAACGGCGCACGATTACGGCGAGATCGCGCGCTTGCGCTTCGGTCTGAAACAGAACGTCTATCTCATCAACAGCCCTGACGACATTCACGAAATACTCGTAAAGAAACAAGATCACTTTCACAAGACGACAACGTTAAAAATTGCAAAAGTCGCCCTGGGGGCAGGGCTGCTGACGAGTGAAGGCGAGGCGCATATGCGGCAGCGCCGACTCATGGCACCAGCGTTTGCGCGGAAACATATCGGAACGTACGCCGATACGATGGTTAACTACGCCTCCCAAGAAATTGCCGCGTGGCAAGACGGTGAAGAGCGTGACATAAACCGCGCGATGATGGAAATTACGTTGTCAGTCATTACAGAGACGATGTTCGGTACGCAAATCTCACAAGGCTTCCGCCAAGTGGCTGAGGCGATTGAAATGGGCATGCGCTACATCACCGAGCGGGCGCGGGCCATTGTTTATTTGCCAGAGGAAATTCCGACGCCGAAAAGTAAAAAGTTCCACGAAGCGATTACCGGCCTAAACAAGGTCATTTATGAGATTATTGAGGAGCGGCGCCAGCACCCGGAATTGAATGAACGCGGCGATTTGCTCGCGACGTTGCTACGCGCGCGAGACGAAGACGACGGAAGTGGGATGACGGACGAACAGGTGCGCGATCAAGTGTTCACTATCTTTATGGCCGGACACGAGACGACGGCGAACACGCTGTCATGGGTGTTTTATTTGTTAGCGAAGCACCCTGAAATAGTGGAAAAACTGGAACGAGAAGTGGACGACGTGTTGCAAGGGCGGCTGCCTACGCTAGACGACTACGACAAACTAACCTATGTGCAACACGTGATTAGTGAGACGTTGCGCCTTTATCCCGCCGCTTGGAAAATAAGCCGCGAGGTCGTATCGACAGTAGAAATTGGCAGTCACCAGTTTGTCCCGGGAGAAATTTTGCTCATGAGCCAGTACGTCATGCACCGCAACCCGCGTTTTTACGACGACCCCGCCGACTTTCGACCGGAACGGTTTGCGGGCGACATGTTGAAACGGATCCCGAAGTTCGCTTATTTTCCGTTTGGCGGCGGGGCGCGCATCTGTATCGGCAACCATTTTGCCTTACTCGAGGCGGCTCTCGTGCTAGCAACGATTGTGCAGAAGTTCCGTCTCTCTTTACCGGAAGACCGTCAAGAAGTTAAACCGGAGCCGCTCATTACGCTCCGTCCGCAAGGTGGTTTGCCTATGGTTGTCTCCGCCAGATAAGGGGAGTCGCAAGGTATAGGGGCAGGGAACGGTGTGACCCGTGTGCGCACTTGTGTGTTATGTACGAACCTATAGAAGTAGCTGAACGGAGAGGAAGTTATGATCCAATTAGAGGGTGTGCAAAAGCAGGTTGGCAGTTTCCAGCTAAACGTAAATGCGTTGAAGGTGGGACCAGGTTTAACGCTCGTTGTCGGCAAGAACGGGGCTGGTAAGTCGACCCTGTTGAAAGTGTTAGTCACGGCCCTGGCTGCTGACCAGGGCACGATTACGTACGCCGGGAAGCGGGCAGAAGACGACTTGGCCCTCATTCGCAGTCGTCTCGGCTATTTACCGACAGATATCGACTATTACCCGCAGATGACAGTCGGACAGTTGCTCGCGCACATCGGGGAATTAAAAGGACTGCCACCGCAAGATTTAGAAGAAGATACCCGTTACTTGCTAAAACAGTTTGCCCTTGCCGATGTCGCTGGCGAACGCATCGCCAATCTATCTGAAGGAAGGCAGCGCAGTCTCGGCATCGTGCAGGCGCTGCTCGGGCAACCGGTCTTTCTTTTTCTCGACGAACCGTTAACGAGTCTCGACATCGTTGAGCAAAAGCGGGCCGTATCGTTTTTGTACCGTTACGCGGCACGTCGCTACGTCGTCGTCGTCAGTCACGAACTGTATTGTTGGGAAGGTCAGTGCGACAGTATCGTGTGGATCGACGAAGGGGGAGTTGCCTTCCACGGGACGCCAGAGGAGTGGGTAGCCCACCCCGACCTCGCCGTTTGGGAAGGGACCGTGTCACTGCGCGAGGCGGATGACTTGCAGCGCCGCTACCGCGTCGTGCGGCGGCAACAAGTGGAAGGTGGAGGACAAGGCGACCCGCTCGCACAACACGTGCGCTTAATCGCGGCTGAATGCCCGGGGGCGTCATTTTCCCCCGCAGCTGGCACGCTGGAAGACGGTTACTTTTTACGTACCAAACACGTCGTCGACCGCTAAGGACACTATCACCTCGCTTCACGATAATTTTAATGCTTCGTGTGGCGAGGTTTTTGTGTACAATAGAGAAAGAGTCAGACGAGCTACTATTTCCCTTAGTAGGGGCTTAAAACCATACTGAAGAAAAGGAGGATAACAATGAAAAGTAAGATTGAACAACTGAATGAAACGGGAACGATCGTCGATGCGCTCGGGATCCAAATGGTCGAAGCGTCACCAGACAAAATGGTGATGACGATGCCCGTCAACGGAAACACGCGGCAGCCCTTTGGCTTGTTGCACGGCGGTGCCTCGGTCGTGCTTGCGGAGACGATCGCCAGCTACGGTGCGTGGCTCAATGTCGACCAGAAAAAAGAGGCAGTTGTCGGGTTAGAAATTAACGCTAACCACGTGCGCAGCAAACAGGACGGGATGGTGACCGGCATCGGCGTGCCACTGTTTCGCGGTCGCAAGACGATGGTGTGGGAAATAAAAATTGTCGACGAAGCGGAAAAGCTCATCTGTATTTCTCGTTGCACAGTTGCCGTTATCCCACAATAAGCTGGCACGCGGATGTACGTCGCTTTCGCTTTCGTCAAACATCGCGCAAGATAACAATTGGCCGCGAAAACTAACCGAGTAAGTCGCAATATTTGTAAACGCTCGCAAGATGCGCGGCACGCCCCGTTTGCGTACGCCGTTATTTACCTTTATACGTAAAGGTGTGCGGGCACGGGTGGTCTGCGTTGTATGATACAATAGTCGAAGGAGTGGATTGAGCGTGGAACTAGAGACGTTAACTAAGTGGGAAGACGGCTGGCGGGTGAGATTGCCGTTGCCGTTTCAATTAAAGTGGATTCATTCATACTTGTTTCGCGGGGCGGAAGGCTATACGATCGTCGACTGCGGCCTGAACGACGATCGAGCGTGGGCGACGTGGCAACAAGTTTTTGCGCATTTGCGGATCGAACCGCAACAAATTACGCGCATCGTCCTTACGCATTACCACCCTGACCATTACGGTTTGGCCGGCAAATTGCAAGAACTGACTGGGGCGGAGGTATGGATGTCCCGCCTCACATATGAGCAAGCGCAGCTGTTTTGGGGAGAAAAAAACAAGCACATTGACGACATTGCCATGTTTTTCCGTCGACATGGCTTGCCGAATGACGTCGCGTGTGACTTGGAAGACAATTTGCAGAAGTTTATCGGTTATGTCACACCGCACCCCGACCCGCAGTTTCTCGAGCCGGGTGAGACGGTGATGCTCGGTGACCGCCCGTATGACGTATGGCATACGCCGGGACACGCGGAAGATCACCTCAGCTTCTTTGATTCCGAGCGGCAGTGGCTAATCGGCGGCGATGTATTGCTTCGTAAAATCACCCCGAATGTAAGCTTGTATCAAGCAGGTGATCAAAACCCGCTGGAAACGTTTTTGACGACGTTAAAGCAATTGAAGAAAAAACCGATTCGCCGCGTGTTGCCGGCGCACGGTCCTCTGTTTACCGACGTCGCGACGCGCATTGAGGAGATTTTGGCGCATCACGACGAGCGGCTACAGCAAATGAAACAACTTGTCGACGGTAAGCGGACGGCTTACGACATTTGCCTACTCGCGTTTGGGAACAACCTTTCCGTCCACAATTTGCGCTTTGCTCTCGCGGAGACGCTTGCCCACTTGGAGTATTTGCGACAAAAAGGTGAATTATTGTGCGCAGACGGGCAAGAAATAACGGTCTATCGACAAGCTTAGTGCGCCCGGCCATGGGCGAGGCGAGCAGCGGCGGCAGCGGCAATCGCCCCGACGATATCGTCGAGAAACGTATGCACCTCGCCGGTTGAGAGATCGTTAAGGCGTTCGAGTATACCGGGCTTTATTTTATCGACGTAACCAAAATTCGTAAAGCCGATACTGCCGTATATGTTGATAATGGCAAAAGCTAACACTTCGTCGATGCCGTACAAACTTTCGTCGCGGGCGACCATCGTTTGCAATGGCTCGTCGAGCTGCTTCTGTTCGGCTAAGTAATCCAACTGTACACCGGTTAAGATCGCGTTTTGAACTTCTCGTTTCGAGAGTACTTTTTCGACCTGTTCTCGGCATTCGTTCCGGGTCAGGTCTGGGTAGTACTCTGCTTGTAAAAAAATGACGAGGTCGATCAGGTGATCCATCGTGACGCCGCGTTTTAATAAATAGTGACGGGATGCATCGCGAACAGACCGTTCGCTTGCACCCGTACGCAAGTGTTCATTGTTCATAAGGGCTCGCCCTTTCTAAAAAAGTGGTGACCAAATCGTTGTTATTATTCCCGTATCTAACTGCGACCATTACCCGCCAATCATTTCTTTTAAGTGGCAAGCAGCGAGGTTCGAGTATGGGAACGAGAGGATGTTGTACAAGGTGCGTGTCGCAATCGTTACAGGCAGTTCGCGCGGACTAGGGAAAAAAACGGCTCTTGCGCTCGCCGCGGACGGTTTTCGCATTGTCGTGAATTACCGCGACGATGCTGAGGCAGCTGCGGACGTCGTCACAGACATTCGCGCGGACGGTGGTGAAGCGATGGCCGTGAAGGCCGATGTAACTAAACGGGAGAACGTGCAGCAGCTAGTCGCCCAAGTGATGGCGGCGTGGCAACGCATCGACGTGTTAGTTAACAACGTCGGCCCGTTCATGCGCGAACGTAAGCGGTTCGCCGCTGTGACAGCGGCGGAAACAGATGTCCTGTTAGACGGCAATTTACGTAGCGCGCTCGACCTCGTGCGCGAAGTGCTCCCCCATATGCGCCACAACGGGTGGGGACGGATCGTCCAATTCGGCTTCGGGCGGGCGGTAGAAGCGCCTGCGTGGCCAGACCGGGCCGTCTACGCTGCCGCTAAAGTCGCCTTAGTTAGTTTCACAAAATCGTTAGCAGTAGAAGAAGCGCCGTACGGCATTACGGTGAACATGATTTGTCCCGGCGATATCGTCGGTGCGAATAAAGAAAAGGACATTGCCGACGTACGCCACCTAACCGATCCGGAAGCGCCGCGCGGACGCCCTGGCGCAGGAGAAGACGTGGCACGCGTCGTACGCTTTTTATGTGAAGAAAACGCCGATTTTCTAACTGGAAACATCATCAACGTCACCGGTGGCCTCGATGTCATTCACCCCGTATCCAAAGCGCCCATGTAATCCTTCACGCATTTTCTGCGTTCATCATACATTATGGCATAGCAAATGGCATAACAGCCTAGACCGCTCTGGCGGTAGCGGTCCTACGGGCAGGATGTCGGGGCTCGTTTCACTTCTCTGCGGGGAAGTTGCGCCTTGCGTCGGAACGCAAATAGCCGTGTGCTGTACGAGCGAATATACCGCTGCTAGGGCAGAAAAGGCGTGAAGGGGAATATAACGGAGGTGGGGGTCGTGCCGAAACGCGAGTTACATCATGCGGGGAGTGATCTTCCCGAGCCTCGCTTAACCGAGTTAATGGCGTATCATTACGATTTGACTGTACGGGGGGTACGACCAGCACCTCACGGATGGCACCTTGTGACTGACCGCGGTCTGGTGACGATGTGTCCTGTTAAAAACAGAAAAAAAGCGTATTGGGAATGGCTGGACGGGTTACTTGCGCACCTGCGACAGCAGGGGTTAACGCAATTGCCGCACCTCGTGCGAACACAGCGAGGGAAACTGTCCTTTAGCGGCTTCCGCGGCAACTATGCGCTTTGGTTAAATAAGGAGGGTCAGCCGTGTCAATGGCGCGATGCCGCGACGTGGTCGCGTGTGGCACAAACGTTAGCGGCCATTCACCGTGCCTCGCGCGACATGTCACTGGCGAGCGCCCCTCGTCGAGTCCTTACAAGAAGAAATTGGCGGGCACGGTGGGAGGAAGACCTCGCCTTCCTGACAACGGTTCGCACCGCGTGCACGGTGGTCACTAACCGTACAGCTGTCGATCGCCTCTGGTTAAACAGTTACACATATGTCGCGACGTTGTTGGAGACAGCACGCAACTATTTAGATCGGCTCGGCAGTGAGCGCGACGTACGAGCGTCCCTTAAGCGTGGAACCGTCACCCAGCGGCATTTATCGCGCAAAATGTGGGTCAGGCGCGCGAGCGGTGCCTACAGTTACCTCGACTGGGACGATACAGTCGTCGACAGCCCCGTCACTGACCTTGCGCAACACATTCATCTCGCCGCCGGAAAAAGGAGTGTCTTCATCGAGCGCTTGCACCACCTGTTAGGTGGTTACGAAACCGTTAACCCGTTAAAAGAGAACGACTGGGGGTTACTATATGCGCGTCTTTTGTACCCCGAGCAGCTTGTGCGCGCCGTGAGCCGCATTTACTTACAACGCGGTATTTCCGAGGAAGATGCTGCGACGCACCTTGCGCGTGCCCTCGAAGAGCAACGGCGGCGCGAGTACCACTTACGCCTCATCCCCTCCTTGTTTAAAGACACTTTTCATCGTTCCATTCCAGAAGTAGACTGGCTAAAGTAGAAGAACTCCTGTATCCAGGCCGTACATATTATGCGGTAACTCGGGGTATACGAACCATAAACAGCAGAAATCGAGGGATATTTGCATGAATTGGTATGAGAAACTCGCGAAGTACTTTCCGGAAGAAGAAATGAAGAGTAAAGAACATATGGAGCGTCTGCTTGCGGACAAACCACATATTTATAAAAAGGATGTCGGTCCGGAGCACGTCGTCATGTACGCGGAGTTTCCGGATTTCCTCTTTGTCGACTATTTACTCGTCGCCAAGGAGGGCCGCAGCAAAGGGTTAGGCAGTCAGCTGATCGAAAAAATGAAGCGTAAACAGAAGCCAATCATTTTAGAAGTGGAGCCGATCGACTATACGGATAGCGACACGGTGAAGCGGCAACGGTTTTATAAGCGGATTGGGTTTCACAAGGCCCAATTGATCAACTACTGGCCGACCGATATAGAAACGGGCAAACCGTATGAACTGGAAATCCACTATTGGAGTCCGACGAACGAATCCGAACAGGCGATTTACAAAAAGATGAAACACGTGTACAACAACATCCACACGTATAGAGACAAGGAGATTTACGGAAAGGAGGATAAACCAGTGGAAGAAATATTGACATTGGACGAGGAACCGCCAGTTGAGAATCAGATCGGGTAATGTGAGATCAAAGAAGGGCCGCCTTTTTGTAGGGCGGTTCTTTCGCTCACGGTACAGAGTGTCGATACGAGTTCGAGTTCAACTATAAGCGACCATTACAATTAATAAAATAGAAACGAACACATCGACGATGCCGGCAAAGAATGTGATGAGCATAATGTTGCCGGCCAATCGTTTTGTATGTCGCTGATCATTTGTTTGGTTGTGTTCGTCAATAGCGGGGGTTGTATCAGCCATGTCTTTGGCCGTAAACAGCAAACGGAAACCATGCCATACACCATGGCCGAATTTGCCAGATAAGAGGAGTGTACAAGCAGCAACGATTAACAACGCGATTCCGCATAGAAAAAGCCGATCACTAAATGAAAGCACATTAACAGGGGTATAAAAAGCGATAAAAAATGTCATGGAAATGACACTAACTATACCAATAAGTACTGTTTTTAATTTTACCATTATTGCTTTCACCTTCCCATTTAAGATAATATTACTCATAACTATAACTGACCCTTGTGGATTTTTTAGCTTTGGTTGCCATCAGTCTATTTTGCAAGCAATCTAAACACTATGTTACAAGAAATCACAAATAATAAAAAGCGCTTTACAAATAGAGGTAATAGGTTTATGATTGCATATAACAGAAAAGGGTTTGTTATTGCATAAGGCGCTACAGGGAGTTAATTTTGTTTTACCTTGCAATTGGATGCGCTATCATTTTATGTAAAAATGAAAGTTCTCGTGAACCCTTTACTAAACAACGCATAACGAAGGAGTCTGCACAAGTAAGATGGTTGAAAGGGGGGCGATGCTGCCGATTATCAAGACGGTAAAGAAATGTGAGAACGTGTGTATCTAGCTTAATTTTAGGGGGGTTAATTAGTGAATAAAAAATTTTTACTGCTTAGTATTGTGTTTGTCCTCATCTTAACAACGTTTGCTGCGGGGTGTGGGCAAAAAAGTGCCAACGAGGGCGACGGTCAAGGGAAGCAAGCAGCGAACGGCGAGGGGAAGAGTGCGGAGAAAGGTAAAAATGACAAGCCGGCGAAAGAGCAAGTGATTCACATGAATGAACGGGCCGAGCCGCCGGATCTCGACAGTGCGACATCGACCGATGCGGCTTCACACATGATTCTTTCGAATGTCATGGAAGGATTAGTGATACTGGATAAAGATATGAAACCGATTCCAGGAATGGCGGAAGAATTGCCGGAAATAAGTGACGACGGAAAGACGTACACGTTTAAACTGCGAGACGCCAAGTGGAGTGACGGTTCCCCGGTGACAGCGAACGATTTCGAGTACGCGTGGAAGCGGGCTTTAAACCCAGAGACGAAATCACAGTATGCTTTCATATTTTCCGAAATTAAAAACGCTGAAGCGTACAATAAAGGAAAAGCAAAAGCGGAAGATGTCGGTGTCAAAGCGGTCGATGAAAAGACTCTCGAAGTCACGTTAGAACATCCAGTGCCGTACTTTACGTCGAAAATGGCTTTCAGTACGTTTTATCCACAAAAGCAAGAATTTGTCGAGAAAATGGGGAAGAAATACGCGAAAGAAGATGACGCACTCCTTTACAATGGGCCGTTTAAATTAGCTAACTGGAAGCACGAATCTGGATGGGAGTACGTGAAAAACGAAAACTACTGGGATGTTGACTCGGTGAAGTTAGATAAGGTGACGTGGGATGTCGTTAAGGATACTTCCACGGGGATCGACTTGTACGAAACTGGTAAATTCGATGTCACTTTGCTCAGCCAAGATTTTGTGACCCAGTACAAAGATCGCGAAGACTTCACGACGCGACCAGAATTTGTAACTGCTTATTTAGAGTTTAACTTATTGGATCCGTTCCTCAAGAATGACAAAATCCGAGCGGCGATCGCCGGTGCTTTCGATAAAGAAACGCACGCCAAGGTCATCATGAACGACGGCTCGACTGCTGCTTACGGTTTCGTTCCTCCTGGAATGGCAGGACCCGAAGGGACGGATGGTGAGCCGTACCGCGAGTACGTCGGGGAAATTAAGACCGCGCAAAATGTCGAGGAAGCGAAAAAGCTTTTCAAAGAAGGACTTAAGGAGCTAGGTTTGTCGAAACCGCCCAAACTGGAGTATTTGACCGACGACAACGATACTGCTCGGAGGACTGCAGAGTTTCTGCAAGAGGAGTTTAAGAAAAACCTCGGGTTGGAAATCGAAATTAACCAACAAACGTTTGCTGCGCGATTAGACCTCGCCCGCGAAAAGAAATTCCAGCTTTACCTTTCGCTGTGGGGTGCAGATTACAACGACCCGCTGTCCTTTATGGATCTGTTCGTAACAGATGGGCCGTACAATGACGCTAGCTGGAGTAACAAAACGTTCGACGAGGCGATCAAGTTCTCCCAGACGTCAGGCGATCAAAAAGCTCGGGTAGATAAAATGGCGGAAGCAGAGAAACTTTTGATCAAAGAGGCTCCGATTGCCCCGCTGTACTATCGTCACCGCGCGTATTTGTGGCGACCGGAAATCAAAGAATTAATTAGGCCGCCATACGGACCGGGCTTTTACTTCAAATGGGCCTACGTCGAGTGATCAAAACCATGAGTGTATTAGCATAGGGTATTAGCATAATAAGGTGTGCATCTTAGCGGCAAATGGGGAGGATATGTGACGAGTATTCCTCCCCTACTCACGAACAAAACATGTCATCCGGTTGGAAACTATTTTTAATAGTGATGTGATGACAATCGTATGAACGGTACGACGGTATTTTTCCTAGCGAATGAACGACATGTTTAGGGGATTAGTGGGGTGACAGAGTGGCGCGGTATATATTCACACGTTTTTTGTATGCGTTAGTTGCATTTTGGCTCATTGTTACAGTGACTTTTTTTACGATGCACTTGCTGCCAGGTTCGCCACTGCAAAATCAAGCGAAACTACCAGCTGATATGCGGGAGCAGATTGAGGAACATTACGGGCTGAAAGATCCGCTTCCCGTTCAATACGTAAGATACTGGGGTGATTTGCTCCAAGGAAACCTAGGATTATCTTTTACTTTTGCTGGCCGTAGTGTGAATCAGATTATCGAAGAACGAATTTGGCCTTCAGTCTTGGTCGGGCTTCAGGCGATCGTTTTTGGGACGGTTGCCGGGGGGATTCTCGGAGTTATTGCCGGCCTCAAGCAAAATACGTGGTATGACTATATGGCAATGGTCATCGCGATCCTCGGAGTGTCTGTCCCGAGTTTTGTAATTGCCGTTATTTTACAGTACTTACTCGGTGTCAAATGGGGGTTGTTACCTGTTGCTTTATGGGGTGACTACGAGCATACGATTATGCCGTCATTTTGTTTATCAATGTCGATTGTGGCGATGATGGCACGCTTTATGCGAACAGAAGTCATCGAAGTAATTGGACAAGACTATATAAAAACAGCGAAAGCAAAAGGTATTTCGACACCAGGTATTATACGGAGACACGTCATCCGCAATGCACTGTTCCCGGCAATTACTGTATTGGGAACTATTGTCATTGGAGTGGTCACAGGATCGATCGTCATTGAACGGTTGTTTAGCATCCCAGGAATCGGTGAACAATTTGTTACATCGATCTTGGCTAAAGACTTGTATGTCATCATGGGATTAACGATTTTGTATAGTGCGTTGTTTATTGTGACTATTTTCATTACCGATGTGATGTACAGTGTGATTGATCCCCGCGTACGCTTGGCGGAGGTGAAAAGTTAATGAGTGAGTTACAAGCTAAAACGTATCGTCCGGAAGACTTTATGTCCGCCAACATTAGCCAAACAGCGAAAGAGCAGATAACCCGTGTGCCTACTTCACTCTTAATAGATGGGTGGATGCGCTTGAAACGGAACCGAGGCGCGTTAATCGGGCTAATCGTTCTAACCGCCTTGTTCGTAATGGCTCTTGTTGGTCCGCACGTGGCGAAGTATACGTACCACGAGCAGCACTTAACGGATACGAATAAAAGTCCAAGTGCGGAGTACTATTTTGGTACAGACCATCTGGGGCGCGACATGTTTGCACGCGCGTGGGAAGGCCTGCGTGTGTCTATGCTAATCGCCTTTATTGCGGCGTCGCTCGATCTTTTAATCGGCTTAACATATGGTAGTATTTCTGCTTTTTATGGAGGACGCATCGATAACGTGATGCAGCGCATTATCGAGGTGTTGTACGGTATTCCGAATTTAATCGTGATTATCTTAATGATGATGATCTTACAACCCGGTATTATTGCGATAGCGTTTGCGATGGTGATTACTGGGTGGGTGCCAATGGCGCGAATTGTTCGCGGTCAAATTCTTAAATTGAAAAACCAAGAATATATTATGGCGTCACGAACGCTGGGAGCTAGTAATGCACGATTAATTTGGAAGCACCTTATACCAAACACGTTAGGTCCAGTCATTGTCAACTTGACATTTACTATTCCGACAGCGATTTTTTTTGAAGCCGTTCTTAGCTTTATCGGCTTAGGTTTGCAGCCCCCGAATACGAGTCTCGGCGTTATGATCAATGAGGGATTTCGTATGTTACGTTTTTATCCCCATGAGACAATCATACCCGGCGCAATGATCGCTTTACTCATGTTAGGCTTTAATCTATTGGGTGATGGGCTGCGTGATGCGTTTGACCCGAAATTGCGTAGATGAGGTGTCATAAGATGGGCAAGATACTAAAAGTAGACGACCTACACATTTCGTTTGACACCCATGCGGGTGAAGTTCATGCAGTTAGGGGTGTTCAATTTGACCTTGAAGAAGGGGAAACACTAGCCATTGTCGGAGAATCTGGATGCGGAAAAAGCGTGACTGCTCTCAGTATCATCGGCTTAATTCCCGTTCCCCCGGGGCGTTACAAGAGCGGGAGTATCCAGTTTGGGGGTAAAAACCTTACCGATTTATCTGAAAAGGAAATACAAAAAATACGCGGTGCAGAAATATCGATGATATTTCAAGACCCGATGACCTCTCTTAATCCGACGATGACGGTCGGAAAGCAGATTGTAGAAGGAATCGTCAGGCATCACAAGATTAGTCGAGACGTGGCGCGCAGTCGGGCGATTGAAATGTTAAAGCTCGTCGAAATCCCTAATGCGGAAGTACGAATTGACCACTATCCGCACCAATTTAGCGGAGGAATGAGACAACGTGTCATGATTGCGATTGCACTCGCGTGTGAACCGAAGATTCTCATAGCCGACGAGCCGACGACTGCACTAGACGTAACGATCCAGGCGCAAATTCTCGATCTGATGAAAGGGTTGCAGCGCAAAAAGAAAACATCTGTTATTTTGATCACGCACGATCTAGGGATTGTCGCCGATGCCGCGCATCGCGTCGTGGTGATGTACGCTGGAAAGGTAGTTGAGACGGGGACGATTAACGACATATTTTATCATCCAAAGCATCCATACACTTGGGGATTGTTGACGTCCGTTCCTCGACTTGATGCATCACGAGATAAACCTTTAATACCAATCTTAGGGACACCGCCTGATTTGCTTTCGCCTCCGAAAGGATGTCCCTTTGCTGCGCGATGTCCGTATGCGATGACTATTTGTCAGGAAGAGATGCCTGCATATTCATACGTTTCTACTGGACATACGGTTACGTGTTGGCTGGAGCACCCCATGGCCCCTCCTGTCAGTCCCCCGGAAACAATTGCAGGAGTGAAATAAACATACGTTTGAACGTAGCTTTCAGGCAGCGGATGGCTATCTCAACCCTTGGTTTACGACGCCTAAACTGCTAATATTGAAAGAAAAGTAGCGTGAAACCGATGTCAAAGCGTCAAGGCCAGGCTAGGTAGATTCACCCTGACAGCTGTGCGACGCGATCGGTCGATGAAAGGTTTACGGACGAGGAGGAACACAGTGAGCGCAGAACGCATTCTTGACGTACAACACGTAAAAAAATACTTTACCGTCGAACGGGGCGCACAATTGCGCGCGGTGGACGACGTCTCCTTTTATATCCGGCAGGGGGAGACGTTCGGTCTCGTCGGCGAATCCGGTTGCGGCAAATCGACGTTAGGTCGCACGATCATTCGCTTGTACGAAGCGACAGCGGGGAAAGTACTGTACAAAGGAAAAGAAGTGCACAAAAAGACGAACAAACAAATGCGTCAGTTTAACCGGGAAATGCAAATGATTTTTCAAGACCCCTATGCGTCGCTCAATCCGCGCATGCCGGTTGGCGACATTATTGCGGAAGGGATCGACATTCACGGCTTGGCTGGCAGTAAACAGGAGCGGCAAAGTCGTATTTACGAGTTGCTAGAAACGGTCGGTTTGAACCGGGAACACGCCAATCGCTATCCGCACGAGTTTAGCGGCGGCCAGCGGCAGCGGATCGGCATCGCCCGCGCACTCGCCGTAGAGCCGGAATTTATCGTGGCGGACGAGCCGATTTCTGCGTTGGACGTGTCGATTCAAGCGCAAGTCGTTAATTTGTTGCGCCAATTACAGCGTGAAAAAGGGCTTACGTATTTGTTTATTGCGCACGACTTATCGATGGTTAAGCACATTAGCGACCGCGTCGGTGTCATGTACTTAGGGAGCTTAGTCGAAGTGGCAAACAGTGAAGATTTGTACGATGAGCCCCTCCACCCGTATACACATGCACTGTTATCGGCAATCCCGATTCCCGATCCCGAAGTAGAGCAAGGGAGGGAGCGCATCGTGCTCGAAGGGGATGTTCCCAGCCCGATCAATCCGCCGAGCGGCTGTCGCTTTCGCACGCGCTGTCCCCACGCGATGCCCGTTTGCGCGGAGCAGTCGCCGACGTTTGCGGAAGTGAAACCGAATCACTGGGTCGCTTGCCACTTAGTCGGCTAGATCGTACATCACTACTCAATGGCATGATCGCCCGCCCACCAGTATTTTAGTCATATTCCCCGGGGACAAGCATACATTGCTTGTAACGAATGGTGGACAGGTTATTGACCTGACCATAGGGGGAGATGACTATGGGAAAACGCAAAAACACGAGTGAGGCGAAGAAGTGGCTACTCATTACTGGAACAGTGTTTTTGTGTGCGAGTCTCATTTTGGCCTTCGGTGCCTTGTTTATGAAAGGATGGCAGCAACCGACGACCGCCGAGCGAGCAGCGAATCGTTCAACGGGTGAGAAAAACGCCGATCATGCCGCTAGTAGCGAAGGGTTGGACAAGCCTACACCCGGCGGCAGTGTGGCGATCCCGCTGTATGAAGCTATTCCGCAAGAGCTACACCCGCTTGAGCCGACCAACAGTGCAGCGAAAACGGTGACAAACTTACTTTTCGAACCGCTCGTACGCGTACAGCCCGACGGCCAAGCAGAAGGTGTGCTCGCGAGCGAGTGGGACATCTCACCCGATCGGCGTACTCTTACCGTCCGCGTGCAACGCGGGGTGAAGTGGCATGACGGTCAGCCACTAACGGCTCAAGACGTCGTGTTTACGTACCACCAACTCGCTTCCCCCACTTACAAAGGTCCGTACCGGCACGCGGTCAAAAACATTGTCGGTTTCCAGGCGTTTAACTCCGGAAAGGCGAAACAACTAAAAGGGATCGAACGGTCGTCAAAAGGCGGTGGGGCGATCGTGTTTCACTTACAACGGCCGCTCGCACAATCACTCGATTTACTGCAAGTCCCCGTAATCCCAGAGCACGTATACAGCCAACCGCAAGCGAACGCTCGAAACAAAGTGAAGGATCACGCCAAACATGCACGCAATGACCAAGTTGTACGCAACGACCAAGCTAAATCGAATGAGCAAAGGATGTTAACGCTTATCGGTTCAGGACCGTATCAATTAACAGCACAGTCAGAGCGAAACGGGATTGAGTTGGAAAAGTTCCTTCACTATCGGCAGACAGATATCACCTACCTTGAGCGGATCACCTTTCGCCCGCTGTCCGTAACGGAGGCGGCAACTGAATTTGCCCAGGGGAATGTGGACGTGTTGCCGTATTTAGACGCGGCACTCATCGAAGCAGACAAGCAGGTCGCTCACTCGGTTGCAGGAGAGACAAAAGACATTGTCCAAGTGACGTGGCCCGGAGAACTATTCCACTATGTCGCCTTTAACCCGGAGCAAAAGCTGTGGGGGGACCGCGCCTTGCGTCAGGCGGTCGGACAAGTGATCGATAAAGAGCAACTCGTACAGCAGTGGTTAAACGGTTACGGTGAACCGATCGACACCCCCCGCGGCACGACAGTGGCAGCAGCGAACGGAGAAGGCGAACAGCAACAGGCACGGGATCTCTTGCGCCATAAGCTAAAAAAGAAAACGATTCGGTTACATTATGCGTCCGAATGGGTCGAACGGGAACGGTTAGCCGATCAGTTGCAACAGCAGTGGGAGGCCGCTGGTTTGTCCGTCAAACTGGTCAAACATAAGCGCGTCGCCGAGTTAGCGGAAGCTCTACAAGAAGGGGAGGCCGACTTGTTCTTAATGTCAGATTGGATCCGCGCGGATGCAGACCCACTTGTCAAGTGGTGGACGGATGGGGAGTGGCGCCATTGGACGCGTTGGCCGACACCGAACTTGCAAAAAACACTTAAGAAGTGCTTAATTGCGCCTGCCGCGAAACGCGAGCGCCTATTGGCGGAATGGGAAGCGCAATTTGTCCGCGAGGCGCCGCTGATCCCGCTCGTCCAGCCCCAGTCGATTGCGTTGGTTAACAGCAAGTTGCGGGATGTCGGCGGCGGTGACTTTAAAACTGATTATTTGCGCCTTTACAATTGGTGGGTGAAAAAAAGCAGCTCCTGAAACGCGGGAGCTGCTTTTTTTTAAAAAACTTGTTCGACTTCAGTAATTCCTTTAACTTCCTCGACAAGTGCGCGCTCGATACCTGCTTTGAGGGTAATCGTTGAAGCGGGGCAGCTGCCACACGCACCGAGTAGGCGAACTTTTACGATCCCGTCTTCGACGTCGACGAGTTCGACGTCGCCACCGTCGCGCTGGATAAATGGGCGCAGTTTATTGAGGACTTCCTGTACTTGCACGATTTGTCCTGTAGACATAGTGCTCGACTCCTTTCCCTTCGTAAGATTGTTTATAACAGATGTTCAAAAAGTCCGAGAAAGTATTCAGCGGCGCTATTTGAACGAATTTATTCGCTAACGATTTACAGTAGACGGCATCAAACGATTAGTCGATTAGCTATTGCGATCACTTAGCAATCGCTTGGCAATCACTAAGAATCATTGAGCGATAAACTGAGCAATCACTGCGCGATCATCGGTGAACGTTTTGTTAACGCTACTTTCATTTTACTCGATTAACCGTACATTGACAAATGGTTTATGCCCCGCGCTTTCGGCCACAGACGATAAATGATAAGATATAAGTGCAACAATATGCTGGAATGTTCTGTGGAGAGGGAGTAGTGGATGAGGCATATCGCAAACAACGTTCAGGAACTGATCGGCCGTACGCCGATGATCCGCATACGGCATTTTTCTTTGCCCCATGGGGTTAACCTTTATGCTAAATTGGAAATGTTCAATCCGGGAGGAAGTGTGAAAGACCGTCTTGGCGTCGCGCTCATAAAAGCGGGGGAAAAAAGTGGCGCCCTCGTCCCGGGAGGTACCATTATTGAGCCGACAGCTGGAAATACCGGTATAGGCCTAGCGTTGGCCGCAGTCGGGACAACGTATCGCGTCATCTTCGTCGTCCCAGAAAAGTTTTCACAAGAGAAGCAACAACTAATGCGCGCTTTAGGTGCGGAAGTCGTCAATACGCCGACGCAGCTCGGGATGAAAGGGGCAATCGCACACGCGCAAAAGTTAACAGAGGAAATCCCGAACGCCTATTGTCCGCAGCAATTCGGTAACCCGGCCAACCCCGAGGCACACTATCTAACGACCGGACCTGAAATTTGGGAACAGCTGGAGGGCAGCGTCGATGTGTTCGTCGCGGGTGCCGGCTCGGGCGGAACGTTTATGGGCGCCGCGCGCTTTTTAAAAGAGCAGCGAGAAGACGTCCGAACCGTCATCGTCGAGCCGGAAGGATCGGTCATAAACGGCGGCGAAGCGGGGTCACACCGGACCGAAGGGATTGGCATGGAGTTTTTACCCGACTATATGGACCGCTCATATTTTGACGACGTCCATACGATTACCGACGAAGACGCGTTTTACTACGTACGCGAGTTAGCGAAGCGGGAAGGCTTGCTCGTCGGCAGTTCCTCTGGGGCGGCATTCGCTGCGGCGTTACGCGAAGCGCAGCAAGCAAAAGTCGGCACGAATATCGCCGTTATTTTTCCCGACGGCAGCGAGCGCTATTTAAGCCAAAACATTTATGACTTCCCATCTTGAGGGCGCTTACGTCGCGAATGTTATAACGATTCGGTAGAGGCTATTACCGACAACTGTTATCCGTCAACTGACGCAAACGGTATTCGTTCTTATATTTTTTTGTATAAGCGCGATATCATTGATTATTTCATAACTTAGCGACTATACGGAGGGATTATACGATGCGTTTAGATACAAAGCTCATTCACGGTGGCGTGTTTGGCGACGAAGCGACCGGCGCTGTCAGTGTCCCGATTTATCAAGTGTCTACTTACCGCCAAGAGCGGGTCGGCCAGCATAAAGGGTATGAATACTCGCGTACCGGCAATCCGACGCGCGCCGCACTGGAACAACTCATTGCCGAGTTGGAAGAGGGATCGCGCGGCTTTGCCTTCGCGTCTGGCATGGCGGCAATTTCGACGGTCGTCATGCTGTTCGATCAAGGCGCCCACTTTATTGTCGGCGACGATGTGTACGGCGGGACGTACCGGGTGTTAAGCAAAGTTTTCAACCGCTTCGGCATCGAAACGACGATGGTTGATACGAGTGATCCAGCGCAAGTTGAACAAGCCATACGCGATAATACCAAGGCCGTTCTGCTCGAGTCGCCGAGCAATCCGCTGTTGAAAGTGACGGACATTGCCGCTGTCGCCGCGATTGCCAAGGCACACAATTTACTATTAATCGTCGACAATACGTTTATGACTCCTTATTTACAACAACCGCTCGCGTTAGGTGCCGACATTGTCTTGCACAGTGCGACGAAGTATTTGGGCGGGCACAGTGACGTCGTCGCGGGGTTGGTCGTCGCCAAGGACGAGGCGCTCGGGGAACAGCTCCATTTTCTACAAAACTCAGTGGGCGGGGTGTTAGGGCCACAAGATAGCTGGCTGTTAATGCGCGGTATGAAAACGCTCGGTCTCCGTATGCAGAGGCACGATGAAAATGCGCAAATGTTGGCGGAGTGGTTAGACGGGCGCATCGACACGGAGCGCGTCTTTTACCCTGGGTTGACAACCCATCCCGGGCATGAGGTAGCGAAACGGCAAGCGCGTGGCTTTGGCGGTATGCTTTCGTTTGATATCCGCAGCGGCAAGCGTGCCGAAAGAGTACTAGAACGCGTCCGTTACTTTACATTAGCGGAAAGTTTAGGTGCGGTCGAAAGCTTAATCTCCGTACCGGCGCGTATGACGCACGCCTCGATTCCGCCGGAGCGGCGCGCCGAGTTAGGCATTAGCGACGGCCTCATCCGCCTGTCCATCGGCGTGGAAGACGTGCGGGATTTGCAAGACGACTTAGCGCAAGCGTTAGACAAAGCATAGTAGAAGTGTAGCATAGCGGTTAAGCGTGAGGCGTGCAAATGTATGAAAGTGTGCCTTCGTTTCAAGTGCGTGGCTTGCAGTGACTTGCGCTGCAGTGACTTGCGCTGCGGTGAGTTCGCGCTATAAGGGGGGTAGCAGCATGATACAACAACGAGAGACGGTCGAGCTTGTCGTTTACGGAGCGAAACAAATATGTGCGAGTTGTATTAACCAACCGTCGTCGGAAGAAACGGTTAGTTGGTTACAGGCGGCGCTAAGCCGCGATTACGGGGATACTGTACACGTCCGTTACATTGATGTGGAGGAAGTGCCCGAGGCGGCGAGTGAAAGTGAGCAGCGCTTTATCGAAGGTATTATGCAGGACGAATACGCTTATCCGTTAATCGTCTTGAACGATGAAGTCGTCGCCGAAGGAAACCCGCGCTTAAAGGTGATCCGCAGCAAGTTGGAGCAACTCGGGATTAGGCGAACGTCTCGATAGCGAATTGCAACGAGATTGACTCCATTACACCGATAGTTGTACGATATGTGCGGTGGTTAGAATGGAGTGATGGACACATGCGGCCACTTGTGGAATTTTGCGTAAGCAATTTAACGCCAGAAGTGGAGAAAGTGAAAGAGGAACTCGAACGAGACGATGATATAGATGTGGTGGAATACAGCTGCTTAGGAAATTGCACGGAGTGTTACGTACGACCGTATGCGCTTGTCGATGGCGAATTTATCGCAGCCGATTCGGGTCCAGAACTACTCGTCGCGATTCGAGAAGCGATCAACGAGCAAACGAGTATGTGGGATGAACTAGACCGCCTGTTAGACGACTAAAGTCACAGGCGGTTTTTCGTATTTTTGGATCTACCTCATCGTTCTTCTTTCCTCCCTTGCCGCTCACCCTCATACACAACCAGCTCAGTTTTCTTCGTCCGCAGTGAGCGACACCGTTTGCTACACCCAGTAGACACTATAAAAAAGAAAGGAATCTCTCATTAAATCAATCAACCTGATTTTAAAATAGGTTAATCGAAAGTTAAACAAGAGTCATGTAATTTTTTGCGTATTACACGACTAGGAAAAGGCTTGTCTCAGTGAGGGGAATTAGAGTGCATCGGATGGGACGTACGTCTTTCTGTTAAAACTTCTCCTCAAAGTCGAAGTTGACCGGCACATCCGGTAAATCGTCTGTCGGTTCCAAGTTCGCCGACGAGACGGACGAGTCGACTTCCGTTAGCTAGAACGCACCGAACCGTACGGTGCCTTGTTTCGGTTAAAAAGACGCCGATCCAAATCGATTTGCTACTAAGTGGTGTGATCATATGCGAGTCATCCTTTCGCTCGATTAATCGTTGGAAAAAGCGACAGAATTGTCCGGGTGTCATTAAGTGATACTGTTTGAATGCGCGTATAAACGCTTCGTACGATCCAAATTAGTACGAGAGGGCGATGTCAATCAGCGGCCCTTCGCCGTAAATTAAATCGCTCGCCGCGTTCGTCAGACGACATTTATATGTATATTCATACACTGATATTTTTACATGATGGCAAAAAATACGATGAAAATTACAAAGTAAAAAATGACGTGTTTTGCTATATCTTTAATCATAATGATTTTATTTAAGTGGTTTTTAATACAATCGATCGCCGCGTGTACGGTCGCTTCATGTACTTTGTACACGCATCGTTTTTTGATATTTTTTGCGGTCTTTACAGCCGGAAAAGCATGTTAGTTGAGCGCATTCACTTTCGAACATTGTCCCTCAATTGGCAAAACTCTTCAAACAGCACACGGACGCTGGGACTACGGCGAACCACAGACGGTGTAGGCAAAGTTGAAAAGAAATGCTTACTTATTTTGTCGGATTAATGTTGATATAGTTATAACAGAGTAGTAAAATGAACATAGAACGTATATTCTACAGGAGGAATCAGACATAGTGAATCAGTTGGAAGACGCGATCGAACACTTGCGGGAGCAAATGGTAACGCTTGCGTTACGCGTTGGGCTAGACCACCCGGAGGTGTACCGATTGAGTCGGCAAATCGACCAATTACATACGGAATGGTGTCACCTTAAACGCGGCGAGGCGCGTGCAGATGTGCGGGCAGATGCGGGCAACACATACAGCATTAACCGCTTTACATCCAAATTGCGCGAAGAACGGGCGGCACTCGCTTTTGCGTAAGGTTGAGCAACACCGTTTTTCTTTGTATACTTAAAGTACATAAAAACATCTCAACCACCGAGAGGGGGAAAGATGATGATTCACATTAGTGAACAAGCTAGCTTCAAAATTAAAGATATGATGGCGGAATTAGGCGATAGAGACAACTTATACTTGCGAATTGGCGTGAAAGCCGGTGGCTGCAGCGGCTTTACGTACGGCATGGGATTCGATAAAGAAAAGCACGAGGACGATCAATTGTTTACAGAACAGGGGCTCTCTGTCGTCGTCGACGCAGAAAGCTTACCGTTAATTGACGGCTTAGAAGTCGACTATAAAGAGTCGATGATGGGTGGCGGCTTTACATTAACGAATCCGAACGCGATCGCCACGTGTGGCTGTGGGACGTCGTTTCGTACGGCGAAGCGAGAGGGACAGCCGGAGGAGTGCTAGTCACTAACTGCATGGCGTACAATAAAAAAAACACACCAACCTACATTGTGATAAAACGCGCGAACGGCTGTCCGATCAGTCAGCAGTTGCGTGACAGTGGTGGATGGTGTGTTTTTTTGTTATAGGGCGCACAAATGCCTTTACGGCATTTGTGTCTCTTGGATACCGAGCGATTCTTCTTTGCCGCACCGTTTGCAATAAAAGACGTGCATACAGTGCGACGCTTCCAGATCGACGTAACGGTTCGTCAGGCGCAAGTCATCGCTTTCGCGGTAAGGGCTGTAGTTCGCAAAGTAATCTTGCAGTTTACCGGCATCTGTCATTGGCCGTTCACACGTCGGGCACGGTGCGACTGCCGCTTTTAAGCCGTTACAGACGGGGCAGCCGAAAGGAACGTTACTTTCGCTCACGTCGATGTCACTCCCGCCGATTTAACGCGCGCGTCTTCCCGACGTACAACGCTAACAGCAGTAAAGTAAGTAACGCTACGGCTGCACCGAAAAAGATGCGGCTGCCGTCGAGCCAAAAGGCACCGAAAATCAATAGAGGAATACCGATCGTTGCGATGACGAGAAATGCATGGTACATGCGGGCTTTAAACAATCTGTGCGCATTGCTTTGCTCCGAGTTCACGGCATCTGCCCTCCTTGCCGCTAGTATGAAGCAAGGGGGCGTGTTTTACGCACGAGACTATACTACCAATATACGCCAAGTACACCGCCGTTTAACTTGGCACACCCACATACGCTAATCGGTTACACTATTTCGGTTGCAACAATCTGTCGCATGAATCGGTTACGCCATTGGTAGCAGTTTGACAGTTGAATATGTTGGCGTTGTAGTCTCAAAAGCTCATATTAGAACTGTGACCGGGTTGTAACTTCGCTTCCGGATCGATATACTGCTTGGCGTTGTTCACGGCCGTCGGCGCCTCGCCGAAGCCGCTGGCGATTAGCTTGACCTTCCCGGGGTACGTGCTTATGTCTCCCGCGGCGTATATACCGGGAATATTCGTCTCCATTTTCGAATTGACGACGATGGATCCTTTCTCGATCTCTAGTCCCCAATCTTTAATCGGACCGAGCGAGGAAATAAAACCGTAATTGACGATGAGTGAGTCGACTTCCACGTCAGTCGTTTCTTTACTTTTCTTATCGATGAGAGTGATGCGTTCGATTTTGTCCCCGCCGTGTAAACGGGCAATTTCTTTTGGGGTGACGATGTTGACGCTCGAGTTGAACAAGTTTTCCACACTGTGTTCGTGGGCGCGAAATTGGTCGCGTCGGTGTACGAGCGTCACTTCGTCGGCGATTGGTTCTAGCATGAGCGCCCAGTCGACGGCGGAATCTCCGCCTCCGGCAATCATGACGCGTTGCCCTTGAAACGATTGCATATCACTCACAAAGTAGTGTAAGTTTTTACCTTCATACCGCTCGGCATCCGGCAGGCGTAACTTACGCGGTTCGAAGGCACCGACGCCAGCGGTAATAATAATCGTTTTAGCAAGATGGGTTCCTTTTTGCGTCGTCATTAAAAAATGGTCGCCTTGCTTCTCGACGTTCAGCACTTTCTCTTCGAGGCACACCGTCGGATTAAAGTGGCGGGCTTGTTCGGTTAAGTTGTCCACTAACTCTTTGGCGCGCACTTTCGGGAATCCGGCGACGTCGTATATGTACTTTTCTGGATATAGTGCCGCTAGCTGCCCGCCGAGTTGCGGCATACTGTCCAATATTTTAACCGACGCGTTTCGCATCCCCCCGTAAAATGCTGCGAAAATTCCGGTCGGTCCACCGCCAATGATCGTAATATCGTACAGTTTTTCTTCACGAAAAGCGTCTTCGGCCATGTGTCATAAACACCTCCGTCATTTTGCATCCAGTAACTATTATAAGTGTTATCCGTATTGATTAAAAGGATTTTGGAAAAAGCGGTAATGAGATAAAAAATGTAACAAAAAAGACAACAATTTCATGGAACATCGCGAGGAAAAACCTTTCTTATTAGCGAATATGAAGCGTTTACCTGTTGCAAAATACTTGTGAACGATTTATCATAGATACTGTTGTGAGGGATTTGTGAACGGATAATCACACTAGTGAATTTGTGAGCAGTCACACACACTGTTACTACATTTGGGAAGTGATCAAAGGATGAGTCAATTGAAGAAGATCCTCATTTTGGGTGCGGGTTACGGCGGCATTGTGACCGCGATTAATTTACAAAAACAACTCGGCTTCAATGAGGCAGAAGTGACACTTGTGAACATCAACGATTACCATTACATTACGACACACCTGCACGCGCCGGCTGCAGGGACGTTTCCGCACGACAAGACGCGCGTCAAGATCGACGACCTTCTCGACGGAAACAAAGTTAACTTTATACAGGACGCCGTGACGAAAATTCGTCCAGACGACCAACTCGTCGAATTGAAAAACCGCGAAGAGCCGCTTGCGTACGACTATTTGGTCGTCGGATTAGGGAGCGCGCCTGCAACGTTCGGCATTGAAGGTCTGTTAGAAAACTCGATGGTCATTCGTAACATTAACAGCGTGCGCATGATTCGGACGCACATTGAGTATATGTTTTCCCGTTATCGCAATGAGCCGGACCGCGATGACTTAGTGACAATCGTCGTCGGCGGCGCTGGCTTTACCGGCATCGAATTTGTCGGCGAATTGGCATACCGCATGCCGGAGCTATGCAAGGAGTACGACATTCCCCGGGAAAAGGCGCGCATCATTAACATTGAAGCAGCGCCAACGGCACTCCCCGGTTTTGACAAAGAGCTCGTCGAATACGCGATGGAGACGCTCGAACGACGCGGCGTCGAATTTATGATCGGTACACCGATTAAAGCGTGTCAAGAAGACGGTGTCGTCGTCGGCGATGACGAAGAAAAGATTAAAGCGGCGACCGTCGTTTGGACCGGTGGGGTTACCGGAAACCCCCTTGTCGCTGACGCAGGTTTTGAGGTGAACCGCGGCCGCGTACAAGTGGACGAATATTTGCGTGCCCCGAATTACGACAACGTGTTTATCGTCGGGGACTCCTCGCTCATTTTCAACGAGGAAACGGGACGTCCATTCCCGCCAACAGCACAAATGGCGACGCAGCAAGGCATCAATTTGGCCAAAAACTTAGTGACACTCGTCCGCGACGGGGGAGCGCTCACGACGTTTAAATACGAGCCGAAAGGAACCGTAGCCTCCCTCGGTAAAGGGGAAGGGATCGGCGTCGTCGGCAAGAAGAAACTGTTCGGCTGGCAAGCAGCGCAAATGAAGAAAATAATTGACTTGCGCTACTTGTACATGATCGGCGGCATATCCCTCGCGATGAAGAAAGGACAGTTCTAATATAAGCGAACGATTATAGGTCATCAGCTAATAAATGGAAAATAAATGAGTGATCTTGTAGCCGGATCCGTGCGGGTTCGGCTTTCTTTTTCCGATTGCTAACGGGACTGTTTTTCTGTACACTTAATGTGATTTGCCTCTGTAAGGGAGTGAGTACCGAATGCAAATGAATATATACCAATTTATAGTTTCCATTCCACTATTTATGGTGTTGGCCTTTGGACTCGGGTTTATTTTAAACATGATCGTGAAAACGACGTGGATGCCGATCGTTTTATATTTCCTCATTGCGGGTTATTCCGTGTTTGACCGCATCGGCGAGCTACGCACCTCCGATTATGTCATTCTCATATCTGGTTTGGTCGGAGTCGCACTCAGCAGTTACGTCATTGTCCTACTACGCAAAAAAGGGTTTCGCATGTTTTGACAGCGGCTTACGCATACTGCACACACTCTGCCAGCGACGCTTCTGCCGCGACGCAGCTTGGACCGGTTCATGGTGAACCGGTTTTTTTGTGTATATTTTTCTTCCCCCTAACAGAAGCTAACGGCTGATTAAAAATCCCAGATGCTTAAGGAGGGGGAGTCTATGTTTAGTCTCTTGTATAGGAGAAGAAAAACAGTGCTGCTTCTCTTAGGTGCATCGTCCATCGTGCTAGCTGGAAGTTATGCCGTAGCCCCGCACATCACGAATGAGCGCGCTGGTCAGCCACAAGGCGCGAGCGTGTCGTCCGCAAAGGAGAGAAAGGATCGAACAGCTCGCGCAACAAACGAGTCAGAAATAAAGAAGCCGAAAGCGAACGAGTCGGACGCGACAAAATCAGCAGTAAATAAGCTAAAAGTAAATAAGGCGAAGGTAACTAAGCCAAAAGTAAGTAGGGCAAAGGTAACTAAGCCAAAAATAAGTAGGGCAAAGGTAAATAGGTCAAAAGGTAAAGTGGTGAAGGCGACGAAAGCGACGCTACCTCACCCGCCGGGCGAGTTGTCTCGTTACGAACGGGTCGAAGTAGTAGCGACAGGTTATACGGCAGGCTATGAATCGACTGGAAAAACAGTGTCCCATCCGGCATACGGGATCACGAAGTCCGGCGTACACGTCCATCGGGGGATTTACTCGACGATCGCCGCCGACCCCGACGTCTTTCCGATTGGTTCCATTTTGTACATTCCCGGCTACGGCTACGGCATCGTCGCCGATACCGGTTCCGCCATAAAAGGGAACCGGATCGACCTCTACTTCGATACAGTAGACGATGTGTATCGGGAGTGGGGGAAAAAGGCGACTGCGGTATACGTCCTTGAACGCGGGAGCGGGGAGCTCACTCAAGAGAGGTTTGAATCTTACAACCGCTTTGCCGAAATGAACGGTTCGTACTAATTCATGATCCAGTCGATGGCGAAAGCGATGAAAATGCCGAACCACGCCCCGACGAACACTTCGATCGGTTTATGTCCTAACAGCTCTTTCAAACGCGTCCGATTTTCCGGAGGGGTGCGCTGTTTCATCGTCTTTAAATTTTGCACCATTAAGTTAAACTCCTTGACGAGTTGGTTTAATAGTGCCGCGTGCATCCCCGCCTGACGGCGGACACCGGTAGCGTCGTACATGACGATAATGGCGAAGACGACGCTCAAGGCAAACAAGTGCGAATCGATGCCGTCTGCGATGCCGATTGCTGTTGCAAGTGCGGTCACGGCTGCCGAGTGTGAGCTGGGCATACCACCGGTGCTGAAGAGAAACCGCCATTCCCAGCGGCGTTGAAGGGCGTAATACAGGGGAACCTTGATTGCTTGGGCTGCCCCGATCGCAAGTAAAGCCGCTATGAGGGGGTAATTAATAAGCTGATTTGTCCACACCCGGACCATCCTTTCTAAAGGCTTTCTTTCATCATAAACGATATGAACGCCACATACCACAACCCGCGTATTAAGGATTATTTAAAAAAAGTTCTTCCTACAGTAAGGCTACTGTCGGCGCGAATGTTAGCGCTCACTTAATAACAATAGTAACAGATAAAGTTGAAAAAGTTGTTGCCTTATTATTTTGTGCGTGCTATATTAGTTACTGAACGTTTGACCATAACGGTTTTTTGGTCATAAAAGAGGGAGGCATAAGGGTGGCTGTTGATCGAAAGCAACAAATTCTTGAAGCGGCCTACGGATCTTTTGCACAATTCGGCTACAAAGCGACAACGATGGATCAAGTGGCGAAAATGGCCGATGTCGGCAAAGGGACGATATACACGTTTTTTAAAAATAAAGAAGAGCTCTTCCAAGAGATCATTGAGCAAGTGATCGGGGAGATGCAGCGGGTCGTCGACGAAGTGATCGACCGCGAGCGACCGTTCTTCGACAATTTACATCGCTTGTTGTACCGACTGCTCGACTTTCGCGCGCAACACGAGTTACTCATTCGCTTGCTGCACGAAATGGTATCCGTTGGGACAGTCGCTTCGAAGCGCGCGTTAGACCGGTTAGAGCGCGCCATTATCGACATATTGGCGAAAGAAATTGAACGTGGGATCGTGCGAGGGAACGTGAAAGATTGTGATCCTGAAGTGACGGCTTTTGTCATGTTGAAGTTGTACATCGCGCTCGTATCCGATTGGAAAAAAAGTCGAGAACCGTTTAGCAAGGAGGAGATTGCGCGGCTATTTCAACTGTACGTCGTTGAAGGTGTCGCGAAGTAACTTTTTTTGCCCTAAAATGACCAAGTGAACAAAACAGTCAATGTTGTGGAAGGTGATAAGAGATGCGTGGAATGCGACTATTTGCATCGGAAATGAAGAGAATATTGACGGATAAAAAGGTACTTGTTGCCGTGATGGCTGTACTATTTATACCGGTCCTGTACAGCTCCCTCTTTTTGTGGGCCTTCTGGGATCCTTACGAACGGCTTGAAGAGCTCCCCGTGGCGGTGGTCAACCTCGATCAAGGCACCGTCTACAACGATGAAAAGATTCATGCTGGGAAGGATTTAGTCGAGAAGATGAAGGAGGAAGGAGAAGAGGGGTTTAAATGGGACTTCGTCGACAAAAAGACGGCGGCAAACGGGATGAAAGATAACAAATACTACATGACGATTGTAATACCGAAAGAGTTTTCGGATCATGCGGTCACCGTGCTCGACGACGAGCCTAACCCGATGCAACTCGAATTTATCCCGAACGGCGATTTTAACTTCTTGTCGGCACAAATTGGTGAAACGGCGATGGACAAGTTGAAGGAAAAGGTCTCCAAACGCGTCACCGAGATGTATACCGAAGTGTTGTTCGACAACCTGACCAAAATTTCCGATGGGATGTACACGGCGAGCGACGGCGCGAAAAAATTAGCCGACGGGTCCGATAAAGCGTTAAGCGGCGCTTTAGAAATTAATGAACATATGCGCGACCTCGTCGACGGATCCTCTGCGATTTCCGGCGGTTTGAACGACGCGTTCGCCGGCAGCAACGAACTAGTGACAGGGTTGCAGACGGTCGAAGAAGGAACGCGCGAGTTAATGAATGGGATGAAGGAAAAATCCGGTTCGCTAGGAGAATTGCAAAAAGGTGGTAAAGAACTCGACCAAGGGACTCAGACGCTGGCAGACGGGCTAAACCAACTTGCGGAAGGTGTCGCTCCACTTAAAAAAGGGATCAACCAATCGCAAAAGGGTGCCTCGGCCTTACAAGACGGTGCGCACCGCGTGTTGGACGGCATTAATGAAGCCCACTCAGGCGTAAACGCCTTGAGTGACGGGACGGGTAAACTACAGTCCGGGACAGCGGCATTAGCCGAAGGGACCGCGACGTGGCAAGAGAACGCGGCACAAGCGCAGCAAGGCGCTAGCCAGCTTTCCCAAGGGCTAAAAGGCCTCGCCGCAAAAAACCCGGAATTGGCGAAGGATCCGATGTTCCAACAATTGCTCGGCGCCAGTGAACAACTCGCCGGCGGCATCGGAGAATTGAGCAAAGGTGCAGAAAAAATTGGCGTCAGTGCACAGCAAATTGCTGGTGGTATGACGGAGGTGCAGAAAAACCAGCAAAAGTTAGTCGAAGGACTCGGTAAATTAGCCGAAGGTCAAGGTCAAGTGGCCTCTGGGATCGACAGTTTAGCAGGCGGGCAGCAGAAATTGGCCGACGGTGCGAATGTGTTGGAAGAGAAGTTGCAAGAAGCGGCTGCCGGCGGGAACAAATTAGCTGACGGATCGGCTAAACTTGCCGATGGGATCGATACGGCGGCAGCAGGCTGGCAAACGGTCATCGGTCACTTAGAGCAGCTTGCCGACGGTGGACGTCAGTTGACTGAAGGCGGAAAATCGTTAAACGACGGGTTGTCGAAGTTAACGGACGGATCAGGCAAATTGACTGACGGCGCGCAGCAACTCGAAGAAGGGTCGGGCAAACTAGCGGACGGCTTGTCCTCTGTCGCCGAAGGAAACACCGAATTGGCGGATAAATTGGCCGACGGCGCGAGAGAAACCTCTGAGACCAAAGGTAAAGATTCGCTGTACGACATGTTTGCCGAACCAGTACGCGTGTCCAAAGACGATCAATACGAAGTACCGAACTACGGGACAGGGTTCACGCCATACTTCTTATCACTCGGTTTGTTCGTCGGGGCGTTACTCATTACGATCGTGTTGCCGATTCGCGAACCGGCTGTATTACCTAAGTCGCCTTTAAGCTGGTTTATTTCTAAGTTTGGTATGTTGGCATCGGTCGGGATTATACAAGCCTTCATTGCCGCAACGGTGCTGTTGTACGGGCTCGGCGTAGAGGTAACGAGTGTGCCGAAGTTTTACTTGTTTAGTATATTGACGAGTTTAACGTTTATGGTGCTCATCCAGTTTCTCGTCACCTGCTTTGGCGACGCGGGGCGGTTCATGGCGATTCTCATTTTAATCCTGCAATTAATTTCGAGCGCGGGGACATTCCCACTCGAATTAGTTCCGGAAAGCTTACAGGTTCTCAACGCCTGGTTGCCGATGACTTACAGTGTCGTTGGGTTTAAAGCGATCATTTCCAGCGGGAACATGGCCTTCATGTGGCAAAGCGCGATCGCGCTGTTCGTCTTCATCGCACTCTCGATGGTCGGTACGATGGTGTACTTCACACTGAAGCTGAAACAGTTGAAGGCAGAAGCAGCCGAAGCTCAATAAGCGTTTACCGGTAGTAAAAGACGCCAGTAGTAATGACTTACGGTGACAATCGCCATTGGCGATCACTGTTCCAGGGGGATCGACCGAGCGAGTACACGTTTAGTGGCTCCGCACGGTCGGTCCTTTTTTGCTATTTAAAAGTAAACTTTCATAACAAATCTATTGTTTTATTGTTGCGATAGTTTTACAATAGGGAAAGCAACGCCGCCGCGGCTCACATGTATCCAATATACTGTATGTTGGGAAAATGGTTGCTTGCTAAAAGGAAACGATCAAATGGGTTGAAGGAGGAGTTAAGGATGAAAAAACGATACTTTTCGTTAGTGCTCACATTGCTAGTTTTGGTAGTACTCGTCTTTCCTACCGCAGTAACTGAAGCCGGCGGGCTATTTCCGAAGCCAGGTAAAGGACGCCCAGGGGATATTTATTACGGGGAGCTACCGGATGACGTTGATCCGAACAAGCCCGCTGTCGTGTTTGTACAAGGGTTGACGAATGACGCCAGTATTTGGTATGAGGGGAATGACATGTACGAGCGCGCACGCCGCGCTGGGTTTGAGACGGCGTTTGTCGAGCTGTACGATTCGGCGGGGACACCGAAGAGCAACTGGACGAACGGCGAAATGCTAGCGGGACAGCTAGAGCAAATCTCTGCGCACTTCGGCGGGAAAAAATTAGTCGTCATCGGTTATAGTAAAGGTGGGGTCGACGTACAGACGGCACTCGTCCATTACGGAAAACATCCGCTCGTTTCGAATGTGGTGACGATCGGTTCACCGCACTGGGGGACACAGTTGGCCGACCTTGCGTACAGCGATTGGGTATGGTGGCTTTCCGAGTTGCTCGGTTCGCGAAATGAAGGCGTTTACAGCATGCAAACTGGCGTGATGAACGCTTTTCGCGAGCAAACTGATTCCCGACCGGAAGTGAGGCGCAATAGTTATTATACGCTGGCGGGCGAAAGCTGGGGTAAAGTCGGCTCGTCCAGTTGGTTTGGCGGGTTGTACTTATCGTCGTGGGGAAAAAGTGACGGTGTTGTTCCAGTGGCCAGTGCGTCTCTCGCGGGCGGGACAGTGTTAGCTGTCGGCAAATGGGACCACACTGCGATTCGCCAAGGGAAAAACACGTTCAATCTGTTTAGGGACCGCCTAACGCTTGCACAAGGCGCTACAAAGACTGCGGTGGAAACTTCAGCTAACGGCGGTGCTACGGCGGCCGAACGGGAAACGGCGGCTTCCGTAGAACAGCAAACGTTCGCGGTGCCGAAAGGGGAGCCACGTGCAGCCTCTGACCTGTTCGTGCGCGGCGGGGAGCAGCACGGATCGGCTGCGGAAACGTTTTACGTCGAGAACGGCGTGCGTGAACTGACTGTCGATTGGTTGAGTGCGACGAAGGTCGGCGCAGTTGAGCTAGTCGATCCTAACGGCAAGGTCGTCGAGGCGCCCGTTCGCACGTGGCTAGACGACGACTTGTTTCACGGTGCGTATCACCATGTCGCGACACTAAAAATGCCACTTGCGGGGAAATGGGAGATTCGCACGCGCTCAGCCGTTAAGACCGCCTATGCGTTCGTGGCCCAATTTGATTCGCAACTGTCAGAGCAGCTAAAGTTACACAAGAAAGCGGACAGTCTCCGTTTAAGTCTTGCAGTAGACGACAGTAGGGCCCAGAAGAAAATGAAAGATGTGCAGGCGACGTACAACGTAGCGTTCATTCCCGAATACAATAATGCGAATAAAGCAAAGAGCAAAGATATCACCCCGAAAAATGGCGTTAACTTGCAAAAAGGGGAGACACTGAACATTCCGCTACAAGGGGCGGGTGTTTACAATGTGACGATGGACGTTACAGGGACGACAGCGGAAGGGAAGCCGTTCGCGCGGACGGTCATTCAAGCGTTTTACGTCGATGACAATGGGAAGGTTTACTAGAGTGTTGTCGATTGAGAGATGGCTGCGTGTCGCTTGGCGCAACTTTATAGCAAAGTGAAACTAGCAAATTGGGCGATCTTTTATCGCGATTTGTAGCAACTTTTCATAGTTTCGTCATAAGATACTATTAACCGTATCCACCATCTCCCTCTTTGCCCGCGGTGCATCCTCCTTTTTCTGTTCGGGCAAAGGAAATTCCCCGTCGCATAACAGACGGGGATTTTTTTGAACGTTTGCCAATCGACTACATTGGGCTGTCACCGATATTTCTTACCTCGTTGTGCGCGTTACCGTGTAGCCGCTCTCGCGCTGGAATCCTAAAGGCGAAGCGGACGCCGCTTAAATCTGGTAAATTGCGGCCGTAAATCGTTCCGCCGTGTAAGTGGACGAGCTCTGCCGCGATCGCTAGCCCGAGGCCTGTGCCGCGTTGCGAGCGCGACTTGTCCACCTTTGTGAACCGTTCGAACACGTACGGCAGCTCTTGTTCCGGTATCGTTGTGCCGCTGTTT
This sequence comes from Numidum massiliense, assembly GCF_001375555.1. Classification (NCBI taxonomy): domain Bacteria; kingdom Bacillati; phylum Bacillota; class Bacilli; order Caryophanales; family Bacillaceae; genus Numidum; species Numidum massiliense. Next base: position 3,586,300 of record NZ_CTDZ01000009.1, read on the forward strand.
TCGACAGCGATTTCGACGAAGGTTCGCTCGGGCGTTTGCTCGCTGGGCAAATGAAGTGGCTGACGTTCCGGATGCTGTACAGGATCGCTTGCCGCTCTAGCGGAAATGCGCACCCGTTCGCGCTCTGGCGAATGTTGCACGGCGTTACCGATTAAGTTGAGCAGTATTTGTTGCAGGCGGTCTTCGTCCGCGTATACGGACAGGTGCGGTGGTACGGTCACTTCAAGGTGTAAGTTTTTTTGTTCCGCTTGCGGCATAAGCCGCTCGACGGCGCTTTCCACGGCAGATGCGAGCGGTAGCTGTTCGCGCGAGAGCGCAATTTTGCCCGTCTGTAACCGCGACAAGTCGAGTGATTCGTGTACGAGGCGACTTAAGCGGTCAACGTCGGTGCGCATCATCGCAATGACTCGCGCGCGGTCGCGGTCCGGAATTTTATTTTGTTCGAGCAATTCGAGGAAACCGCCGAGCGAAGTGAGCGGGATGCGAAATTCGTGGGACACGTTGGAAATAAATTCTTTGCGGAGCTGGTCAAGGCGCGCTTGCTCAGCGATCGTCTCTTCCACGCGGTCGACCGTCTGGTTGTACGTCTGTGCCAAATCTTGCAATTCATCATACGTCTCCAGCTGCACGCGATGCCGAAAGTCGCCGCGTACGACTTGGCGGGCGACGGTCTGTATTTGGCGAATCGGCGCTAAAATGTAGCGTGCCGTACCGTACGAGATGAGCACGGCCAACACGAGGGCGATGACACTCGAATAAAGCACGGTGCGCCGCATGTTGGCGACTGTTTTCGCCGCGTCTTTCATCGGGTTTTTCAATAAGATAAGGCGCTTGTGGGCAGAATCGACTAAATACAGCTCCAGTTCGGGTAGGCTGAACCAGCCGTTCCCCTTCTTACGGAACAGTTGGCGTTCGTTGCGCAGTTGCATGAACTGTTTGTCTGTGAGCCGCAAACTGTGGACCGCTTCTGGTGGGAAGGCGTACACTTCGATGCCGGCTAAGTTGAGCGTGTCAACAATGACTGACTGTTCAGAACGAATAATATAAGAACCTTCGTCACCTGGGACGACGACTTCGCGCGCCACCGCGGACACTCTGTCGACGAGGCGCGACGTTTCCTCACTAACGAGGAAGAGGCGGAAAAACGTATCCGCCGCGAGGCCGATCGCCGCCACAGCGATGAGGACGACGATGGCGTGGGATGTCATGAGGCGCATGAACAGCGAATTATTCTTTTTCATTGCGCATCACTTCGAACGCGTAACCGCTGCCCCACACGGTGCGGATGTAGCGATACGGGGTCGTCCGCGATTCCAGTTTTTCGCGCAGCCGTTTAATGTGTGTGTCGACGGTGCGCGTGTCGCCGAGGTAGGCATAGTCCCATATTTTAGCAAGTAAATGTTCGCGGCTAAATATTTGTCCGCTGTACGTCGCTAAATACAACAGTAAATCAAATTCTTTTCGCGTTAATGGGACAGGCTCCCCCTTCGCCTTTGCCAACCGCTCGTCGCGCAAAATTGTCAAGTTCGGCCAACTGAGCACTTGTTGCTCTTTCGGTTCGGTGCGCCGCAAGACAGCGCGGATACGGGCGATGAGTTCACCGGGGCTAAAGGGCTTGGCGATGTAATCGTCGCTCCCTAATTCGAGTCCTTTTATTTTATCTTCGACCTCACCTTTTGCCGTGAGCATAATGACTGGCGCCGAACTGCGCAGGCGAATGCGTTCTAGCACTTCCCAACCGTCTAAATCGGGTAACATGATGTCTAACAAGACGAGATCGGGAGTCACTTGTTCGAACAATTCCAACCCCTCGCGGCCCGTCGCCGCTTTGCTGACGCGGTATTGTTCGCTTTCCAACGTATATGTCAAAACTTCAGCTATGTGAGCGTCGTCTTCGACGACGAGGATGTGTGTGTGCATGTGTATCCCTCCATACGTCGATGATAACACGGACGGCACAATTTCTGCATCGTTAGGAGAAGTCATTATAGGCAAAGTGGCGTAACATGTGGTAAACTAGTGGCAACATAGCGGGAATTTCCCGTAATGATATTGTTTGGAGTAGGTGATATCGGGGGAAATCCCACCCTTTTACTATTGTGATACGTTTTATAACTTTCGCTAGCTTCGTGGAATTGTTAGTCGGAATAACTTCGAGAGAGGGGTGGAGAAGTGAGTGACCCCGTTATTTACATCGAGCAGTTGCGTACATCCTTCCTTACGGACGACGGGGAAATACCGGCGGTTGACGGCGTCGACCTCGCACTTTACCCGGGGGAAATATTAGGGGTTGTCGGCGAGTCAGGCTGTGGTAAAAGCGTCACCTCGTTATCGATTATGGGGTTAATTCCGTCGCCTCCAGGGAAGGTCGTCGGTGGAACGCTCACGTTCAAAGGGGAAGATTTAACGCAAGCGTCCGAGCGGCGCATGCGCCAACTGCGGGGCAATGAGATTGCGATGATTTTTCAAGAGCCGATGACGTCACTCAATCCTGTATTTACGATCGGCGACCAACTCGTGGAAGCGTATCGCCTGCACGAACGCGTAGGACTTAAGCAGGCGCGTGAACGGGCGGTTGAGATGCTAAAACTCGTCGGGATGCCGCGCGCGAAGGAGCTGTTAAAGCATTACCCGCACCAACTGTCCGGCGGCATGCGGCAACGGGTAATGATTGCGATGGCGATGCTGTGCAACCCGGATGTGCTCATCGCCGACGAACCGACGACTGCTCTCGACGTGACGATTCAAGCGCAAATTTTGCACTTGATGAAGCAGTTGAACAAACAGTTTAACACCGCCATTTTATTGATTACGCACGACCTCGGCGTCGTCGCGCAAATGTGTAAGCGCCTTATCGTCATGTACGCCGGGCAAGTTGTCGAAGAAGGGGCTACGACGCGCATCTTTAAACAGCCGAAGCACCCGTACACCGTCGGTCTGCTTAAATCGGTACCGGACTTGCGGGGACGGAAAAAACAGCTTTACTCCATCCCTGGCAACGTGCCCAAACCGGGCGCGATCCGCGATGGGTGCCGTTTTGCCCCACGTTGTGAACACGCCCTAGCCCGCTGTTTTGAAACATTGCCACCACTTATTGCTATGGAAGACGGGTCGCGCGTGCGCTGCTGGTTACACGACGCATCGATTGAAAGCGATTTCGGTAAACGCGCCTCCGGAACTGCCGAAAAAGTGACAGCCACGGCTACTTTACGAGCAAAGGGGGACTAACATGGACGACGCCATCCTTACGGTCAAACATTTAAAAAAGTCCTTCCCGGTGAAAGGCGGCATATTCGGGAAAAGAGTCGGCAGCGTACAGGCAGTGGACGATGTGTCCTTCTCGCTTAAAAAAGGGGAAACGCTCGGCTTAGTCGGTGAATCGGGCTGTGGGAAGTCGACGACTGGCCGCATGTTACTGCGTCTCATCGAACCGACGTCGGGCGACATTACGTTTCAAGGGAAAAACATGACGGAACTGTCGCCACGGGCATTGCGCGAGGTGCGCAAACAGATGCAAATGATTTTTCAAGACCCGTACGCGTCGCTCAACCCGCGCCATTCGGTAGAGAAAATTATCGAAGAACCGTTGAAAGTTCATGGCTTTGGCAGTTCAGCCGAGCGTAAGAAACGCGTGCGCGAACTGCTAGAAGTCGTCGGGTTAAGTAGTTACCATGCGAAACGGTACCCGCACCAGTTCAGCGGTGGCCAGCGGCAGCGCATCGGCATCGCACGGGCATTGGCTATTAAGCCACAATTAATCATTGCCGACGAACCGGTGTCGGCGCTCGATGTCTCCATTCAAGCGCAAGTGATCAATTTGCTGCAGCAGTTGCAACGCGAGTTTCAACTGACGTACGTGTTGATCGCTCACGACCTCGGGGTCGTGCGGCAAATTAGCGACCGCGTCGGCGTCATGTACTTAGGGCGGCTCGTCGAGCTCGCCGACGGTGAACAGTTGTATGCACAGCCGAAACACCCGTACACGGAAGCGTTACTCGCAGCAGTGCCTGTGCCGGATCCGGAACTGCAGCGGGAACAAATTATTTTGTCTGGCGACGTGCCGAGCCCGGCCAATCCGCCGCGGGGTTGTGCTTTCCACACCCGCTGTCCCGCACGGCAACCGGAATGCCGCGAGGTACGGCCGGAGTTTCGCGAAGTTGAACTAGGGCATTATGTTGCTTGTCATCTTTATAACGCGTAAGGAGTAAGCATAGCAAAAAGCGATGGAGGGAAAAAGATGAAACGGGGATTTTTGTTAGCGATCACCTTTTTGTTACTGTTCTCATTGGCACTCGTCGGCTGTCAAGCGAACGACGGCGGTAGCGCGAAAAACGAAGAAAAGGCCGGGGGAAGTGAGGAGAAAGGTAAGGAAAAAGATAGCGCCAAGGGCGGGGAAGGACAAGATCTACTCGTCTACGGGCGCGGCTCAGATTCTGTCTCGCTCGACCCAGCTGTCGTCACCGACGGGGAATCGCTAAAAGTGACGAAGAACATTTACGACACGCTCGTCGATTACGGGGAGCAAGATACGACGATCCACGAAGCGCTGGCGACGGAGTGGGACGTCTCCGACGACGGCTTAACGTACACGTTTAAACTGCGGGAAGGGGTCAAGTTTCACGACGGCACCGATTTTAACGCCGACGCGGTCGTCAAAAACTTCGACCGCTGGATGAATGCGAAGGACAAAAATGCGTTTGCCTACTATGCGTCGCAGTTTGGCGGTTTTAAAGGCGATAAAGGACACGTCATTAAAGAAGTGAAAGCGGACGGCGACTATAAAGTCGTCATTGCGCTCAACCGTCCCCAAGCGCCGTTTTTACAAAACATTGCCATGTCGCCCTTCGGCATTATCAGTCCGGCGGCGTTGGAAAAATACGGGGACAAAATCGGGGAAAACCCAGTCGGTACTGGCCCTTACGCGTTTAAAGAGTGGAAGCGCAACGAAACGATCACGCTGACGAAAAACGATAATTACTGGCAAGAGGGCGCGCCGAAGCTGAACACGTTAATTTTCCAAGTCATCCCAGACAACTCGGCGCGGTTGACGGCACTAAAAACGGGTGAAATCGACCTCATGGACGGCGTCAATCCGAGCGACGTCGCCGGAGTGGAAAAAGAAGACGGGTTGCAGATTATCTTGCGTCCGCCGATGAACGTTGGCTACCTCGGGTTTAACGTAGAGAAAAAGCCCTTTGACGACAAAAAGGTGCGACAAGCGCTTAACCACGCCGTCGATAAACAGGCGTTAATCGACGCCTTTTACGCCGGAAACGCCGATCCGGCGAAAAACCCGATGCCCGACGTGATCGCTGGCTATAACGATAAGATCGATCCATACCCGTACGACGTGGAAAAAGCGAAGAAGCTACTTGCGGAGGCAGGGTTTAAAGATGGGTTTGAGATGGAGCTGTGGGCAATGCCGCTGCCGCGCGACTACATGCCGGAACCGCAAAAAATAGCGGAAGCGATTCAGGCGGACTTCGAGCAAGTCGGCGTCAAAGCAAAAATAAAAACGTTTGAGTGGGCGACGTATTTAGACAAAGTGCAAAAAGGAGAAGCGCCGGCCTTTCTACTCGGCTGGACCGGCGACAACGGCGATGCGGACAACTTTATTTACGTTTTGCTCGATAAAGATGCGATCGATAGTAACAACTATTCGCGCTACAGTAATGACAAGTTACACGATCTGTTAGTGAAAGCGCAGTCGGAAACGGACGAAGCGAAGCGGGTCGCACTGTACGAAGAAGCGCAAGAGATCATTCACGAAGACGCCCCGTGGATCCCCCTCGTGTACGCCAAACCTGCGTTGGCGGCAAAAGACACGTTGAAAGATTTTAAACCGCATCCGACGGGCTCGGACCGGTTTACCGACGTGTACTTCGAAAAGTAAGTTTTATGTGCAAAGCCATTGTGAAGAGGCGGTGCGCGAAAAAACATAGCATTGTAACATGTCGCGCAAAGCAAGTGAGGTAATTGCTAGAGGCGCTAAGCGCAAAGGCTCACGTTAGGAGAGTCGCGAGGGGGTAAATATTCCCCCCTCTCGTATGCCACAACTAGACGAGCGGAGGAGAAAAATGCGTAAAGGAGCGTTAAGGACCGCACTGCTCGCGATCCTCGTCGCGATTGTGCTCACAAGTTGCTCGTCACCAGACGGAGCGAGTGGTTCTAAGGGCAATGAGGGCATCACTGGTAGCAAAGAGAATGCCACAGAGAAAGCGCAAGGCGCAAAAACGGGAGCTAGCGACTTGCTCATTTATGGGCGCGGCGCCGATTCGGCGTCACTCGATCCGATGAGGGTGACCGATTTGGAGTCGTTCAAAGTGACGAAAAACATTTATGACACCCTTGTCGATTACGGTCCCGACGATACGTCGATCGTGCCGGCGCTGGCAACGAAGTGGGACGTTTCTAAAGACGGGCTAACTTATACGTTCACTCTGCGTGAAGGGGTCACCTTTCACGACGGCACGGCCTTTAACGCCGAAGCAGTGGTGAAAAACTTCGAACGCTGGATGAACGGCGAACGCAAAAAGTTCCCTTATTACGCCGATATGTTCGGCGGCTTTAAAGGGGACAAAGAGCACGTCATAAAAGAAGTGAAAGCGACCGGCGAGTACACGGTGCAGTTTATGCTATTCCGCGCCCAAGCACCATTTTTGAAAAACTTAGGCATGCCTCCCTTCGCCATCGCTAGTCCGACGGCGTTCACTAAGGACGGCGACACGTACGGGCAGCATCCCGTCGGCACCGGCCCCTTCGTCTTTAAAGAGTGGCGCGGCAATGAAACGATTACGCTGGAGCGAAACGAAGCCTACTGGGATGGGGCGCCGAAACTTCACACACTCGTCTTCCAAGTGATCCCAGACAATTCGGCTCGTTTGAACGCACTGAAAAAAGGCGAGATCGACGTGATGGACGGGCTCAACCCGAGCGATGCCGACGGCGTAGCGCAGGAGAACGACTTACAACTGTTGCTGCGTCCCCCGATGAATGTCGCCTATATCGGCTTCAATACGAAAAAAGAGCCCTTTGGCAATCCGAAAGTACGCCGCGCCTTAAATCACGCCGTCGATAAACAAGCGATTATCGACGCCTTTTACGCCGGGAAAGCGGAGCCAGCGAAAAACCCGATGCCGCCGGCGATCGAAGGGTACAACGACGACATTGAGCCGTATGCGTACGATTTAGACAAAGCGAAGCAACTGTTAGCGGAAGCAGGGTATGAGAACGGCTTTGAGATGGACTTGTGGGTCATGTCAGCGCCGCGGGACTACATCCCTGAACCGCAAAAAGTTGCCGAGGCGGTGCAAGCGGATTTCGCCAAAATTGGCGTGAAGGCGAAGCTCGTCACGTATGAGTGGGCGTCGTATACGCAAAAAGTGCGGGAAGGGGAAGCACATGCCTACTTTCTAGGCTGGATCGGCGACAACGGCGATGCGGACAACTTTATTTACGTGCTGTTAGATCCAGAAAACGTGAAAATGAGTACCGGCTACAAAAACGACAAATTACACGAACTGTTAGTCGCGGCACAAACGGAAACAGATGAACAGAAGCGCAACGAGATGTACAAACAGGCGCAAGTGCTCATTCACGAAGATACGCCGTGGGTTCCGCTCGCGCACGGACAAGCGATCCTCGCTGCCAAAAGCAACGTGAAAAATTTCAAACCGCATCCGACGGGCGCCGACAAGCTGACGAACGTCTATGTAGAAGAATAAAATTAGTTACTACTTCTTTTCGGGAGTGGAGGTGGTCACACCGTGTTTTCTTATACGATTCGCCGCTTACTTATGCTCATTCCCGTGCTCATCGGTATGTCGATCATCGTCTTTTTAATTGTTCGCGCCATTCCTGGTGACCCGGCCCAAACAATTTTAGGAGAAAAGGCGACGCCGGAAGCAGTTGAACATTTGCGGGAGCAACTCGGGTTAAACAAGTCGTGGTACGTGCAGTACGCCGATTACGTCAAAGGGTTGCTGTCAGGTGATTTGGGGCAGTCGATTCGCACGCAAGCGGCGATTAGTTCCGAACTGTGGCCGTATTTGGCGGCGACATTTGAACTGACTTTCGTAGCGATGCTGTTCGCTGTCGTCTTCGGCGTCAACGCCGGCATTATAAGTGCCTGGTTTCAAAACTCGTTCTTCGATTACACGGCGATGATTTTAGCCCTAATCGGCGTGTCGATGCCCGTGTTTTGGCTCGGGTTGATGGAGCAGTGGGTGTTTGCGTTGGAACTGGATTGGTTTCCGACGATCGGACGAGAAAGTGTGCGCAATCCAATCGAAGGGATTACCGGTTTGTATTTGCTCGATACGTTAATGCAAGGGCGGCTCGACCTGTTCTGGCAGACGCTGCGCCATTTAACGTTGCCTGCAATTGCGCTCGGGACGATTCCACTCGCCGTCATCGCGCGCATGACGCGCTCGAGTATGCTGGAAGTGCTCCGCTCCGACTACATTCGCACGGCACGGGCGAAAGGGCAGCGCATGTTTTGGGTTGTGTACAAACATGCGTTGAAAAACGCTTTTATTCCCGTATTGACCGTGATCGGACTGCAGACGGGGCTCCTATTAGGCGGTGCGATTTTAACGGAAACGATTTTTGGCTGGCCAGGCATCGGTCGCTACATTTACGAGGCGATTAACTTCCGCGACTATCCGGTCATTCAAGCGGGCATTTTAGTGATTGCCACGATCTTCGTGTTTGTGAACTTGATCGTCGATTTGCTGTACGCTGCGTTTGACCCGCGCATTAAATATTGAGCGCGATTAGAGTGTGGGGCAGACACGATATGCTTCTTGCGGGAGACGCGGGATAGCCTCAAAAGTTAGGCGCACGTAATATGTCGTAAGTAGTGAGGAGGAGAGTGAGGGAATGGCAGAAATCGCGACAGAGAGGGAGCCGCTCGCTGTGGGCGACGTAGGTGAGGCCGTTTCTCCTTGGCGCGAAACGTGGCGCCACTTTAAAAAAAATAAACTGGCCTTGCTCGGTGTAGGGATCGTTTGCTCTTTTGTTCTACTCGGCGTTTTTGCTGCTGTCATCGCGCCCGAAGGGTATAATAACCAAGTGTTGGCGAATCGTCTGCAAGCGCCGAGCGGCGAGCATTGGTTTGGGACGGACGATTTTGGTCGCGATATTTTGGCTCGAGTCGTATACGGGGCACGCATTTCGCTCTGGGTCGGCTTTTTCGCCGTGCTCGGGTCGTGTGTGATCGGGTCATTATTAGGCATTTTGGCCGGTTTTTACGGTCGCTGGGTCGATATGGTCATTTCGCGCCTGTTCGATATCATGCTCGCCTTCCCGAGTATTTTGCTCGCGATCGCGATCGTCGCTATATTAGGTCCGTCGCTGTTCAATGCGCTGCTGGCGATCGCCATCGTGAACATCCCAAACTTTGGTCGCCTCGTCCGTTCGCGCGTGCTCAGTATTAAAGAAGAAGAGTACGTTACTTCGGCGCGGGCGATCGGGATGCGCGACGGGCGCATTTTATTTCACCACATTTTGCCTAATTCGCTCGCACCGATTATCGTTCAGGCGTCGCTCGGGATCGGCACGGCGATTCTCGAAGCGGCAGCACTCGGTTTTCTGGGGCTAGGGGCGCAAGCACCCGAGCCGGAGTGGGGGCGCATGCTCAGTGATGCGCGGCAGTACATTCAAGATGCGCCGTGGACGGTCGTCTTTCCCGGTTTAGCGATTATGCTTACCGTACTCGGCTTCAATTTACTCGGCGACGGCTTGCGCGACGCCCTCGACCCACGCATGAAAGAGTAGCGGCGCCACTAATAATATGTACTGGAAAGCGTCAAGTATCATCCCAAGAAGGGAAAAGGGTCCGGGTTCTCTTTTTGACAAGGTGTTAAAGAGGGACGAGCTGCCATCGATCTAGGTGCGTTCTTAGAGTGTTTTTTTAAAAAAAAGGAGAGGTTAAGATGCGAAATAAGATGCGAAAAAATATTAAACCGTTATTGCAGTACGCGCTAATCGTCAGTGTTGCTGCCGTCTTCCTTTTTTTCACGGCGATCAGCCCTCCGGAACGGACGGCGGCGCAAGATGAACTCGCACAGGAGCTCGACAGGCTTCTCGCGGACCCGGCCTTAGATGGCGCGTTTGCCAGTGTGGCCGTCCGTTCCGGAGAAACGGGCGCGCTCATTTATTCGCACGGAGGGGACAAGCGGTTAGCACCTGCATCCAATCAGAAACTGTTTACGGCAGCGGCCGCCCTCGATACGTTAGGGGCGGATTACCGCTTTACGACGACAGTTTCCACGGACGGAAAGGTCAAGGGGAAAGAAGTGAAAGGTAACCTTTATTTAAAAGGGACCGGTGACCCGACAATGCTGCAGAAAGACTACAAAAAGTTGGCGAAAGATTTAGCGAAGCAAGGGATTAAGAAAGTAAAGGGGCAGTTAGTCGCCGACGATACGTGGTTTGACGATGTGCGCCTCGGCAGCGACTGGAGCTGGGACGACGAGCCGTACTATTACAGTGCGCAAATATCGGCACTCACCCTCTCGCCGAACGAAGATTACGACTCTGGAACTATCATCGTCAAAGCGACGCCCGGGAAGCGCGTCGGGCAAGCGGCGGATATTGAGATAACACCGAAGACGGACTATGTCACAATCGTTAATAAAGCGAAAACGGTGCCCAAAGGGGAAAAAAATACGATAGAGATCGAGCGGGAGCACGGCAACAACAACATTGTCATTACCGGTAACATTCCGTTAAAAAAAGACGAGAACACGCGCGAATGGATGTCGGTGTGGGAGCCGACCGGCTATGCGGCCGCTATTTTTTACGATGCGCTAAAGGACCAAGGGATTAAAGTGAAAGGCGGCATCGCCTACGGAGAGACGCCGAAGGGCACTGCGCCGCTAGCGGTACACCGTTCGATGACGCTGGAGGAGTTACTCGTTCCGTTCCAAAAATTGAGTAATAACGGTCACGCGGAAATTCTCGTGAAGGCGATGGGCCGGCACGAACATAACAAAGGGAGTTGGTCTGCTGGACTGAAAGTCGTCAAGGCGTATAGTCAAAAGGCTAACTTGAATGAAAAGACGATTGTCGTGCAAGACGGTTCTGGGTTGTCGCGGCGCAATTTCGTCCCTGCGGAAGAAGTGAGCAACTTGCTCTACTACGTCCAGGACGAAGCGTGGTTCCCGATCTTTTACGACGCGTTGCCGATTGCCGGTATGAGTGACCGTTTTGTCGGCGGCACGCTGCGCAACCGGATGAAAGGGACGGCTGCGGAAGGAAATGTGCATGCCAAGACTGGCTCACTGACGGGCGTGTCGTCGCTGTCGGGGTATGTCGATACCGCAGGAGGTGAGCGGCTCATTTTTTCGATAATGATGAACAACTACACAGTGTCCGGAAGTGTCATGACCGGGATTCAAGATAAGATCGCGATTAAGCTAGCCGAGTACGGTGGCTAGTAAAGGGGAAACTCGACTGATTTAGATGGGGATCTTTGCAAACGATGCGAATGAGGTGAACGGTACGTGGTCGGATGAATAAAAGAGGTTAGGGGATCGGGAAAGAGAGAGGGAGGTTCAATCTCGATGAAGAAAGGAAAACGGTTGACAGCGGACAGTACGATTGGGATCGTTGCACCGGCTAGTCCGACGAAACGTGTCGACGACGTCTATGAAGCAAAAGACGCCGTTGAAGCATTAGGGTTCCGCGTGAAGCTCGGCGCAAGCTGCTTTGCCGAGTACGGCGGTTATTTGGCGGGGACGCCGGAGGAGCGCGCTCAAGATGTGAACGCGATGTTTTGCGATGTGGACGTCGACGCGATTATGTGCCTGCGCGGCGGCTACGGCACGCCACAACTACTGACGCTGCTCGACTACGAAGCCATAGCCGCTAACCCAAAACTGTTCATCGGGTACAGTGACGTGACAGCGTTACATACGGCGATCAGGCAGCAGACTGGCCTTGCGACCGTTCACGGGCCAATGGCCGCTTCCGACCTCACTGTCGCGAGCGACTTCTCCAAGCGTTCGCTGCTAAAGGCGATGACTGAGACAGTGCCGCTCGGCAAAATGAACAATCCGCCGGGGGAGGACATTTGCTGCCTCGTAGCGGGAGAGGCACGTGGAAAGCTCGTCGGCGGCAATTTGTCGTTGATCGCTGATACGCTTGGGACGGCCTTTGAATTAGATACGAAAGGGTGCATCCTGTTTTTGGAGGATGTCGGCGAAGAGCCGTTCCGCGTCGACCGCATGTTGACGCAACTCGCCTTAGCCGGAAAGTTCTCCGATGCGGCTGGCATCGTGTTGGGCGATTGGGCGGACTGTGCGTCGAAAGATTACCCACACGGGTTTACGGTGGCCGATGTCGTGGCGAAGGTCGTTGCGCCATATGGGAAGCCGACAGTGGTCAACGTGAAGGCGGGACACTGTGACCCGACGCTGACGTTACCGCTCGGTGTCACAGTCGCACTCGACGCGACGCGCGGCGAGTTCGTCGTCGAGGAGAATGTCGTCGTTCCTTAAGATTCTCGCGGCGTGCAAGGCGTTCATTGCTGTTCGAGTAATTCGATGAACGCCTTGACTTGTTTTAGTTCCACGGACAGTTTATCGGCGCACAGCCACGTGTCGCGTTGCAATGGCTCACGATGGTCGTCATACAGCGGAATTTTATGAATGCCCTCTTCCTGGGGCAAGCTAATTTCCGGCAAGATGGCGTAACCGATGCCGTTTAGGACGAGTTGTTTACACGTTTCGATTTGATCGACGGCAATCATCCGCTTTGGTTGACTGCCGATCCGCTGCCGCCACCACTGTTGGATTTGTAGATCGTACGTCGAGTCGCTCTTGAATTGAATAAACGGTTTGGCCGTACAGGTTAGTTCGTCGACTGTGGTGATCGCGGTGTCGACGAGGTACAATTGGTCGCTGAACAAGTGTTTCTTTTGCTCTGCCCAGTCGATTTTTCCGCGCACGATACCGATGTGAAAGTCACCTTCGTATAGACAGCGCAAAATCTCTCTGCTCCAGCCGGTCGTCAACGATAGTTGCACGTGGGGGTAGGTCTGCACGAACTGCTTTAACATCGGGGGCAACCAGTAGGTGCCGACGACAGTGGAGACAGCTAGTTTAAGCGTACCGCTCACTTCGTTGGTTAACATCGCCAACTGATCTTTCACTTTTTTTTCCCGTGCGAGTGACTCTAAGGCGAAACGAATAATCTGTTCACCGGCGGGAGTTAATGTTAACCCCTTGCGCGAGCGAAGAAAAATCGTCTCGTTCCAAACCTTTTCAATCGCTTGGAGACGCTGGCTAAGGGCAGGTTGTGATACGTAAAGGCGTTCTGCAGCTTTGCGCATATTGAGTTCTTCAGCAAGGGTCGCCAATATTTCCAGATCTGTTGACCGCATCGTCGCCTCTCCTACCTTATCGATAAGTATTTCTTATGCATATCTATAATACAAAGCTATTTTAAGTATTTATGTCACTACGATATAGTGAGGGTAGCTACTACTAGTAACGTCATTTCCCGCTCAATAGTGTTCAAAAAAGTTATTGCGCTTATATCCTAAAGGGACATCTTTTTGTGTAGACGTCGTGCAATATCTAGAAAATGGTGAGAAATAAGCGTGTAAAAAAATGATTTTTATGCTGGTGCCGGTTTAGCGCTGTCGAGGAGGCGGGGATGGTAAGGACGACGTCTGTAAGGAGCTGTTTAAGATTGAGGAGCGGGCATGAGAACCTTGTGCTTCGTTTCGAGAAGGAGGTCATTTTATGAAGGACAAAGAGGTTAAACGAGCGGTACAAACGCACTTCGGGCGCCATGCGGCAAAGTATGTCACGAGTGAGTCTCACGCTAAAGGGGACGATCTCGCGTTACTCGTCAATTGGCTGCAGCCTGAGCCTCACTGGCGCGTGTTAGATGTAGCTACTGGCGGTGGACACGTCGCCAAAAAATTAGCCCCTCGTTGCGCGCACGTATACGCCACTGATTTTACGAAAAATATGTTAGCGGCAGCGCGCGACCACTTGGAGCAAGAGCTAGGTGACGATCGGCGCGGTCATGTGTCGTACGTTGTCGCGGATGCGGAGGCGTTACCTTTTTTGGACGATGCGTTCGACGTCGTGACGTGCCGCATTGCCGCCCACCACTTCCCACATCCCGAACATTTCGCGCGCGAAGTGGCCCGTGTGTTGAAAAAGGGTGGCGCGTTTTTGTTCATTGACAATGTTGCCCCAGAGCAGCAGAAGCTTGCTGCACATATGAACGAAGTCGAACGGTTAAGGGATCACAGTCATGTGCGCTGCTTAGCGGTAAGCGAGTGGCAGCAATTGTTCGCTGCGTACGGCTTACGCGAAGAAAAAGCGGCGCTCAGCAAGAAGACGCACGTGTTTCCGCAATGGGTGGCGCGTACAGCGGAGACGGCTGCGCAACGTGAAACAGTGGCACAGTTTATTTTAGCGGCCGAGCGGGACGTGCGCGACTATTTTTCCGTGACGGTCGAAAACGGAAGTGTCACTTCATTGCAAATTGACGAGTGGCGCACATTGTATCGGAAAAAAGAAGGCTGAGGCAGAACAAGGCATTCGAGAGACAGCAGAAGATCAACATCATTCCCGGGGTGAATCGGTTTTCCTTTCGCGACCCGTTCGGGAATCGCATCGAGTTCATGCAGTACGATTGAGGGTGGAACTTCTGACGCTAGATGGCGGGCGAACACGCGCGAAAGGGGTCAGCGATGTGTCGTTGATGCTAAGTACTGTGAGCTATAAGGACGTCAATTTCGTGCGCGATGTCGCGTGTCATTTGCTCAATGAGCGAGAAGTCAGTTGCGGCGACGTAAATGGCTTCTAATTCGTCGCGCAGCACTTTCGTCTCTGCTAAGTGAGCGATTCCAGCTTTCATTTTGTTTTTGTAACGCGCGTGAGTGTCGCGGATGTGGTCGGCGTTTGCTTCATCGGTGCCGGGTGAGACGGCGAGGGCGTACAGGTCGATCACTTCGTCACTCGCGCGGTCCGGGAAGTATTCGTGGGGCGCCGTGCTGTCAAAGACGGCGACACTTAATTCGGGTAGCAGCACCATGTCGAGACTGTCGGGGTCAAACCCACAGTGGTATATTTCGGCATCAAAACCGCGCGCGCTCGCAGCGGCGGCGATTTTTTTTAGCAGACTCGATTTGCCGCAGCCAGCGCGGCCTTTCAGGAAATACCGTTTGTCTAGTCCCGTCGTTATGCTCGGGATGTGGTCCGTTGCGCCTTGCGGTGTCGCTGCCCCTAAAAACATGTGCCGGGAGCGCGCCCGTTTCGGCAATTGTTCATGGGAAAAAATGTCGTTGACGAGCCGCGTTGCGATATCGTTTACTTTCGTCACGTCGAGCGCTGCAATATAAATTTGTTCCAACTCATCGTGGATGGCTAAGGCGGCCGCGAACGTGTCGTACGCTTCTGTATAACGGTCTTTAATTTGTTCGTTTAAGGCGGCGATTGTTTGTTTTTTCTCTTTTAATTGTTGGACATCCCACGCTACCCCTAAATTGACGTACTGTTCGACTGCGCCGGGCAGCTTCGGTTCAATGACGTGCGGTGCGGTTCCGTCGACGATGCCGATGCCGTAGTCCGAGATGATCACCGCATCGAGTGACTCTTTATCCGCGGCACAATGGACGAATTCCATGCTAAGCCCGCGAGCGCAAAGCTCTGTGCCGATTGTTTTCATTAACGTCGACTTGCCGCCCCCCGGACCACCTTTAAGGATATACAGGTGATCGAGGCCCGCGAGAACGGAGTCAAATAAACTGTAAAAACCTTTAGCTGTGTTGCCGGAAGCGAAGTAGCGGCGAATGTTACTTTGAATGGTACCTTCCATCGAAGACGCTCCTTTCCTTGCAGATGTATGAAAAACGGATAACGGAAACAGTCGCGAATACGTACGCTGCGAGGCACGCGTCTGGTTTTATTATATGCCTATGCAAGTCGTTAGGTGTTTGCCTAGTTTCCAAAAAAAAGCCGCGCAGCCGCGGAAAATAAAGCAGTATTTACAGCAAGCGGACGAAGATTTTAAAGTTGAGTTGACTGTTACGGCCGCGTGTCATACCGCGTCGGTGCGCCATCCGGAGCGTAGCGCAAAGGTAGTCGCACCGTGATGTGGACGATGTCGCCGTCGGATTCAGCCCAAATGTTCCCGTCGTGTAAGTCGACGATACTTTTGGCGATGGCGAGGCCTAAACCGGAGCCGCCCGCTTCTGACGTACGGGCTGAATCGACGCGATAAAATCGTTCAAACATGCGCGTCAGTTGCTCTTGTGACAGCGGTTTGCTCTTGTTGCTAATTGTTACAGTTACGGCGTTGTCGCGTTGCGCCATCGTCGTGCGAATGGCGCTCGGTTTGACGCTATATTTGATCGCATTCGTCAATAAGTTTTCGAACACGCGGGAAATTTTATCGGCGTCGACGGTCACCATTAGTTTTTCTTGCGGCAATTGTGTGTGAAAAGTGAGTGTGTTTTCTTCAGCGTACGAAGCGAGTTCGGCAAGTAATTGTTCGAGCAAGTCGTTCAAGTAAACGGCTTCTAGTTTGAGCGGTGTTCCTTTGTTCGACAGCTTCGTGTACTCAAACAAGTCGTCAATGAGTACTTTTAAGTTTTCCGATTTGCGGAAAGCGACGTCGATAAACGACTCCAACTGTTGCTCGTCTTTGTACTCTTTGTCTTTTAAAAGGCGCAAATAGCCCATAATGATCGTCAGCGGCGTGCGCAAGTCGTGGGACACGTTCGTAATGAGCTCTGTCTTCGTGTTTTCTGCTCGGCGCTCTTCGGCGATCGTCCGCTCCAGCTCCGTCGTCATATGATTAATACTCGTCGCGAGCATCCCTAACTCATCGGTGCTTTTATAGGCGACGCGGTAGTTCAAGTTGCCAGCGGCAACCGTACGCAAACCTCGCGCCAATTCCGCGATGTATCGTATTTTTCGCTGGGTGAGTAAGTAAAACAACGAAATGAAGGAAACGAACGGTACGACGTATGTGAGAGGGTTAATGGAGGTTATCGTTTGGTAACTAAGTTCGTGTATGGCGTAGCCGCGGACGACGAAATACGCGGCCTCGCCGTTTAAACTGAGTGGAACGACCGCCACTTGTTCCTCATCAGAGATAGCTTTATGGCCACCAGTTTCGGGACGGTCCCCCACATTTGCTCTGTCGCTGTCAGCTACCTCAGTCTGGTCGTCGTTTTCCTTCTGTTCATCGTCGTCCCCTGCTTCTTCTACGTAACTGCCGTCGTCGACATCATCCTCTGGGGCATTTGTTGTAAAATGGGAGTTTTTGGCGTTTGAGCGTTTGATTAGTTCGTCGATTTTTACCGTTTTTTGTTGTGCGTTTTGCGACTTGTGTAGCACCTTCCCGTCGACGCCGACGACCATCAGTTGATAGTCCTTGTATTCGTCAACTTGTTCTTTTGCCGCGATAAATTGCTGTGCGGACATGCCTTGGACTAATTCCGCCTGAAGTTCGGGGGCGAGATCGTAGGCGACTAAGTCAGCAGACGATTCGATATAGATAGGGATATCTTTCGTAGTTTCGCCGAAAAAGTTGTAAAAGAGAACCGTCGTTACGATCGTGAACACTGTACAGGCGATAAAGACGAGAATAAGTTGGATCCGTAAACTGCTATGGACGCGTTGCGCTAAAAAACGAGTCGTCCGATGAAACAGTTTAACGGGGTAGAAAGGCCACTTAAGGTAACGCCACTTAGTTTTCAACTTTATAGCCAATCCCCCATACCGTTTTAATGTAACGCGGTTGGCGCGGGTTGTCCTCCAATTTTTCCCTAATCTTGCGAATGTGTACCATGACCGTATTGTTGGCGCCGAAAAAAGGTTCCTTCCATACCGATTCGTATATTTTTTCGATGCTAAAGACGATGCCGCGGTTGCGGGCGAGCAATTCGAGGATCGCAAACTCTCGTGGCGTTAATTTTATTTCACGACCGTCTATCTTCACTTCGTGTGTGGCGACGTTGATCGTTAAGTCGTCGACGGTTAGTTCTTCGGCGGGTTGCGCCGTCGGCACGTTGAAACGGGTGTAGCGGCGCAGTTGCGACTTAACGCGCGCGATTAATTCCAGCGGGTTGAACGGCTTCGTCACATAGTCGTCGGCACCAGTGCTAAGACCCATTATTTTATCCATATCTTCACTCTTTGCAGATAACATAATGATCGGCATGTGCATTTGTTCGCGTATTTTCATGCACGCGGCGATACCGTCCATGTGCGGCATCATCACGTCGAGTACGATGAGTGAGATGTCGTGCGTGCGGAGAGCTTCTAACGCCTCGAGGCCGTTCGTCGCATGAACCGTCGCATACCCTTCGTTGTGTAAATATATTCCTAGTAAGTCTAGTATTTCCTTTTCGTCGTCGACCAGGAGTATCGTTTCTTTTGCCATGACAATACCCTTCCTCTGTTAAATTGAAACGGCGCTTTACAGATGAAAATGAAGATGACCTCACCGATCACAATTGCCGCTACGGCATCTAAGACGACGTGTTGTTTGACAAACACGGTCGAAAGAATGATGGCGAGCCCCATCGCGTCGACCGCGGTTCGCGCGAATGTGTTGCGAGAGACGTAGCGAAAGGCGCGCATCATTAAATACGTGCTAAGGACGTGAATGCTCGGAAACGCGTTGTACGGTTCATCGGCTGCGTAAATGAGCGTGACGAGTTGTGTCATTAGGTCATCACCTGATAGCGCCGGACGTTCAACGTGTGTTTGATAGAAGAAGTAAATAATATAGCAAATGACCAAACTTATGTTGTAACTAACCAATGTGCGATAATACATCTGTCGGTCTTTGTAACATAAGTAAATGAAAAGTGCAAAAATGAAAGGGTACCACAAAATATACGGGACGATAAACCACTTTAGGAACGGGATCGCCCCGTCCACAGTGAGCGCTAAGCTTTGCGAGCCGCGGCCAGCGTTGTTTAATAAAATGTAGGCAATGTTTAAGATCGGGATAGACAACAAGAAAACGAGCGGCTTCATCTCTTTGAGTTTTAATAAATATTTATTCATCGTCTACTTTTCTCCTCAAACTGTAAATATGTGCCCGTCGTACACACTCTATAGTATAAGACGAATAAGTTAACAAACAGTTTCATTTCACCTTAATAAAATCTTAACATGGATGCAAGTCATTGTGCACTTACGCGGTATGGAAATGTGTACAACAGAAGTAACAGTGTTCCAATTAAGTAAACGCGTTCATACGTCCGTTTGTTTCCTGTCCTAAGGAGAGGTAAAATAGAAAGAAACTTACTACATTATTTTAGGGGGATTTTACGTGGCTGACGTACAAGTGGGACAAGTCGTACCTGAATTTCGCTTGCCGGCGTCGAACGGCGAAGAGGTGGCGCCTAGCGATTTTAAAGGAAAAAAAGTCGTGCTTTACTTTTATCCGAAAGATATGACGCCAGGATGTACGACGGAAGCGTGTGATTTTCGCGATGCGCACAGTCAGTTCGAAGAAGAGAACGCCGTCGTGCTCGGCATTAGTCCGGACGACCTCAAATCGCACCACAAATTTATCGATAAACATTCGTTGCCGTTTTTGTTGTTGGAGGACACGGCACACGAAGTTGCTAATTTATTCGGGGTGTGGAAATTAAAAAAGAACTTTGGTAAAGAGTATATGGGAATTGAGCGTTCGACGTTCGTGATCGACGAGGAGGGCAAGCTAGCGAAGGAGTGGCGCAAGGTAAAAGTGAAAGGTCACACGGAAGAAGTACTCGAGTTCGTGAAGTCGCTGTAACGAAAGTGTTATGGCGTCAAGGAGGTCGGTGCGCTAACAGTCGAAAGGCAACCAAAAGTTGAGCGACTCGTTCTTTATAATTGACGGGGTTAGTGATCGACTTATTTCATGTCGGTCATCTACCCTGTCTTTTTTTGCGCAATCGCGCGGGATGTTTTGGGCGTAGTCGACGAAAAGCGGTGCTTTGAAATAATGTAAGCAACGTTTTTGTAAAGAAGTGAAGTAATCGCTACTTGCGTATCGTCTTATATAGTAGGACAGCGTCGTTTAATATAGGTAGGAGTTTTTGATAAACTTGGTGGCCCAAGCCTCTACAGACAGTGAGGTGGAGACAATACGTGACAGACGAAGAATTGGTTGAGCGGGTAAAGGGCGGAGAGCAAAGGGCTTTCCGGTTATTAGTGGCGCGTTATCAGTCGTTCGTCTACACGCTTATTGTGCGGATGGTTAGAGACCGGCAGCTCGCGGAAGATTTGGCACAAGAGACGTTTTTACAAATGTACCGCTCGCTCGTCAGCTTCGACGCCAGAGCCAAGTTTTCGACATGGCTGTATCGCATTGCCCGTAACAAAGTGATCGACTGGAGTAGATCGCGGGCTTACAAGGAACAACAGGGTGAACGAGAGTTGCACGATGTATTTTGTACAGAGGAGTCAGTCGAGGATGAGGTGATCCGCCGCGACGCGACAAGACAGTTGCTGCAATTAATGGAGCAGCTACCGGATCATTGCCGCGCGGTGTTGTGGATGTATTATGTACACGACCTTACGGGAAAGGAAATTGCCGAGCAACTACATATTCCTTATCGTACGGTTCAGACGAGGATCGCACGCGGAAAAAAGCAACTGTACAAACTGTGGCAGGAGGTGAACCGCCATGCGTTGCGAGCAAGTATGGGAACGGATGTGGGATGTTGACGGTGTGCGGCAAATGGAAGCGCACATCGCGACGTGTCCACGGTGCGCGGCAGAGTGGCAGTTAGTTCAGCAGTTCGAACGGGAATTAGCTACGATAACGGCCGATGCCCCTTCCGCACGGTTTACTGATCACGTGATGGCGCGGGTGGCGAAGGAGCCACCGTTGTCGAAACAGTTGTCACAACAATCGCATGCCACGGAATCGCAACGACAGCCGATGCAGGCAAACGATGAACCGTCAGCTGCTGCACATCGTCCATCCGGCTGGACATGGTCTACGCTTAACCACTTATGGGTGGCGAGTGCGGCGACATATGTGTTCATGCTCGGCGGTCGAACGTTTGTGGACGACGGCTCAGGGTTGCCGCTCGTCGCCGTTTACTCGGTCCGCTTGGGGCGAGCGATTGCGGATATGGTCGGATGGATCCCGTCGCTGTTTTAAACAATTGTCGTGCTCAGCGTTTTGGTAAACGGAGGAGGTTGGATGACTTTGCAGCATATACAACGAGAAAAATGGATGGCTTGTCTGTTAGCGATCCTTTTTCCAGGACTCGGTCACTTTTATTTAGGTAAAATTGAACGCGGCGTATTTATTATGGGCGCGTTCATCTTAAATATTTGTGCGATCGTTTTTTTGTCGGTCACGATGTTCGAGTCGATTTTTGCCGTAAATATCACCTTGATCACTCTGTTAGGTTTAATGCTGCCTGCCATATACTTTTTTAATATTTTCGACGCCTTGCACCACGGGGCGCACTGGAAGCGTTCGGATTGGCTCCGGCGCACTCCTGCCCGTGGGGACGTTTCAGGCGTAGACGACTTGGAAGATTTTGAGACGCTCGACTGGATGCGTGAAGACACTTACCCGCCCAAGCGTCATTCACGACAGGCGCTACCAGTGAAAGGCGTCGGCATGGCCTTAGTTGCAGTCGGTATTTTTTTGTTGATAAGTACGCTGTTTTCCAATCGGCTGTTACTGTGGGCGCTGGACAACTTGCGGACGATCGGTGGCGTTTTTTTACTGGCGAGTGGCGGTTGGCTCATTTGGAAACAGTGGAAGTATCGGAAGGGAGGTCCATAAATGAAAGTCGGTAGATGGACGGTAGCGGGAGCGTTAATCGTCATTGGCGTTACGTTGCTGCTAAATCAGTGGGCGGAGACGAACCTTTTCTTGCAAATGATACCGTGGTGGCCAGTGTTGCTCATCGCGCTCGGCATTGAAGTGATGGTCAGCTACAGTCGCGGGAAGGAAGATGGCAGGCGGAGGAAGTTCGACGTCGCCGGCCTCATCGTTCTCTCGTTAATCGTCGTCGTCGGGGCCGGTACGGCGCTGGCGCAAGATTTAGGTTTCGACATATCGTTCCGCGACGGGTTTAACGTCGCGATCGGCGAGAACGGGGAGCCGCACGAGTTGGAACGCTTGGTTATCCCTGTCAAGGAACAACAACTGCTCAAATTGGAAAACGATAACGGCAGTATCGACATCGCGGCATACGACGGCAATGACGTCGTGGTTGAGCCGACGCTTCTGTTGTCGGCAAAGAGAGAAGGGAAATTAGAAAAAATAAAAAAGGAGGTCCGTTTCGACGTCAACGAGAAAGGGCATGTCATGTCAGTGGAGGTGAAGCGGTCGAAGAGTCAGTTTTCGCTGTTCAATTTGTTCAGGGGAGACGATTTCTATGCTGTGCGATTGCAAGTAAAGGTACCACGTGCTCTTGCCGTCGATGCGAAGACTTTAAATGGAAAGGTTGTTGCGCAGGATGTACGCGGGGACGTGACATTGGAATCGTTAAACGGTGACATTCAAATAGCTAAAATTGAAGGGAACGCGGTGTTAGAGACGGCAAACGGATCGATTCGCGGTACGGATGTGAGCGGATCGGTCCATGCAGAAACGTCGAATGGGTCTATTCATTTACAAAACGTTAGCGAGGCAGTCGAGGTGGAAACGACGCTCGGTTCGATTGACCTTACCGACGTAGCCGCGGCAGTGAGAGCCGAGACGAGCGCGGGTAGTATCGTCATAAACAGTAGGAAAATCGGGGGAAATTGGCGTGTATTTACTTCAGCTGGTAAAATTGACGTGACACTACCCGAAACGGCAGACGCGCGCATCCGCGCCGAGACGACCCTCGGTAAGGTAACGAGTGATTTCCCGTTGGACGGAGGGAAGGGACATCGCGGCTCGGTCGGTAACGGGACGTACGACATCGACTTGGAAACGTCTGCCGGCAGCATTGCGATAAAAAAAACGGAGTAATTGATTAATGAGAGTGTGTGGATTTTATTTGGGATGCGTGGCGTTCGGCAGGAATATCGCGCGGAACCAAAGTAATGGTTACAGGAGGTGCTCGTGTGATTGTAGTCAGTACGACAAAAATGAGCAATAAACACGTGCAGCGTTTAAACGAACAGTTTCCAGAGTGTGAATTCATTCATACCGCAAATACGGAAGAAGCGCGGGCCGCACTAGCGAAGGCAGAAGTATTCGTCACGTTCGGCCGGGATGTGACGAGTGAGCTCGTCGGCGAAGCGCCCGCTTTAAAATGGGTGCACGTGATGAGTGCCGGGTTAGACCCCTTACCTTTTGATGCCCTTAAGGCGCGCGGCATCGCGGTGACGAACGTCCGCGGCATCCACGCCATTCCGATGGCGGAATATACGTTTGCGGTGCTGTTGCAAATTGTGCGGCAGGTCGATGCGTTGACGGAAGCACAGCGCGCCCAGCGCTGGGATCAAAGCGTGCGCTTCGCAGAATTGTGGGATAAGACGCTCGGCATCGTAGGGGTAGGGGCGATCGGCCAAGAAATTGCCCGCCGTGCAAAAGTGTTCGGGATGCATACACTCGGGGTAAATACGTCCGGTCGCGCGGTCCCGCACGTCGATACGATGTTCTTGACAGACGAACTGGCGCAACTAATGTCAGCGAGCGATTATGTCGTCGTGACGGTGCCGTATCTACCGGAAACACATCATTTGATCGACGCGAAGGCACTTGCTGCGATGCGGCGCGAGGCGTATTTGATCAACATTTCCCGTGGGTCGGTCGTCGACGAACACGCGTTAATGGCTGCACTCGAACAGCAGGAGATCGGTGGAGCGGTGCTGGATGTGTTTGTGCAAGAGCCGTTGCCGACGACCCACCCGCTGTGGACGATGGACAACGTCATTCTTACACCGCACATTGCCGCGTTGTCGCCGATGTATATGACTCGTGCGGTACATATTTTAGTACACAATATGACCTGTTATTTGCAGGGGGATTGCTCACATATGCAGAACGTCGTCGACTTGGACAAGCGGTATTAACAGAAAGACTAAATGCCTTATTTTCTTCTTATATAATGGAGTAAACGATTGGAGAGTGTGCGCAAGATGAAGCCAAAGCCGAAACGCGTGCAAACGACAAAAATTTTGTCTACACTACAAAACATGTACCCGGATGCGACATGTGAGCTTAACTTCCGCACGCCGTTTGAACTGTTGATCGCCACCATTTTATCCGCTCAGTGTACTGATAAGCGCGTCAATGAAGTAACGGCAACGCTGTTTGCGAAGTATAATAAACCCGAGGATTTTTTGTCTTTGAGCGAAGAACAGATGCAGCAGGAAATTCGTGGCTTAGGTTTATTTAAAACAAAAAGCCGCAACATATTATTAACGTGCCGTATGTTATGTGAACAGTACGGAGGCGAAGTGCCGCGCGACCGAAAGGCGCTAGAAGCGTTGCCTGGAGTCGGCCGCAAAACGGCTAATGTCGTATTGAGTAACGCTTTTGACGTTCCGGCGATCGCCGTCGATACTCACGTGCAACGCGTGACGAACCGATTAGCGCTCGCTGACAGCGACAATCCGTTGGAAACAGAGCGCCAGTTGATGCGCAAAATTCCACGGGCGAAGTGGTCAGACGCCCACCACCAGCTCATTTGGCACGGACGCCGCGTATGTGTTGCACGCAGGCCGCGTTGCTCGCAGTGTGATTTATTACCTTACTGTTGGTACGGTAAATCGGTTCACACTGTATAATAAGGAGGGAAGTGCCATGAAAATCGTGTTGTGTATCGCTGGACAAAAGATATGTCCGGACCTGCAGGCAACGCTCGGGCAGCACGACTATCGCGTGACAAAATTGGCAAGCGAAGGCGGTTTTTTGAAAAAAGGGAATGCGACGTTTCTCATCGGCGTCGATGACGATAAAGTCGAAGACGTCCTCAGCTTAGTTCAGGAAATAAGCGAAGAAAAAGGCGGGGGAACTCCTGCAGACCGGGCACTTGCCATCGTCATGAACGCACAGGCGGGGGCAGATTTACTGAACGAGTAACGGCAGCCGCCCCACTGTTTTCCAGCATTTTATAGCTACTCGTATTGACAAAAGATAGTTCCTCGACATACACTTATATTATAGTCATTATAAACTGAGAATGATTATGCTTATTTGTGAAGGCGAGGTGCATGACGATGGCCGAGGAACGATTTAAAGCTGCAGTGGAACGATTAAAAGCTAAAGGGATTCGAATGACGCCGCAACGTCATGCTATATTAGCTTACCTTTTAGGGACGCTATCCCATCCGACTGCAGACGAAATTTACCGGGCATTGGAACGAAACTTTCCGAACATGAGTGTAGCGACGGTTTACAACAACTTACGCGTGTTTAAAGATGCAGGATTGGTACGAGAGTTAACTTACGGTGACGCATCGAGTCGCTTTGATGCGAATGTGAGTGACCATTATCACGCTATTTGTTCCTCCTGTGGGAAAATTGAAGATTTCGATTACCCGACTTTAGAGATGGTTGAACAGCAAGCAGCGCAGGAGACAGGGTTTCATGTGTATTCCCATCGCATGGAAGTGTACGGTCTTTGCAGACAGTGTCAAAACAAGAAGCAACTGGCCGCTAACTGAACAAAAAAGGCCCTAACCGCGAACGAACGGTTAGGGCCTTTTTTGCCTCTTCATCTATTTGCCGATTTAGTCAGCTTGCGTCTTATTTTCCGGTGCATATTGCGGATCGAACGACAAGGCCGCTTTGCAAAACATGCAATGGTCGTCTTTTCCGAGCATTTTTGTCGTTCGGCTACATTCGGGGCAGACGACTCGCGCTGCCTGAGTGGACAGCATACCGGCCCAAAAATACATGCCGAAACTGGAAAACATGACGAGTAGCCCTATTATAAAGAAGAACACCATTGCTGGTTTCCATAAGAACCCTAGGTACATAACTGCGACGCCCAGAAATACTAACATTAGCGCAAGCGTCCTGAGCTTATTAATTTTGCTGGCGAATAACACGATCGGATCCCTCCTCGCTCATTACGTATAGTATAAGGCAATCCGGCGAAATAAGAAACGCATATTGATCAACGCAGCAATCACACATAGGCATGCAAAGTGTTTTATAGCCTCGTTAACACACAATTACGACTATAATTTTAGGTGTTGACGTGAGCCGTCGATCCGTGATAGTATATAACTTGTCGCCGCGAGAGCGGGTTACCGCGAACGCCAGCGACAGCCGAAGCGGCAAGATAAGATAGCCGCGTCGGGCACGGGTTCGAGCGAAAATAACTTAAAAAAAGTTGTTGACAAACGCTCGGCTGTGTGATAAGATAAGAAAGTCGCCTCGAGAGAGCGCGGCAGCAAAGAACGAGAATGTTCCTTGAAAACTGAACGAACAAGCCAACGTGCGAGGAACCCATCATTCACTTGATGGACAACAGTTAGGAATAACAAACTTACCTTTTATGGAGAGTTTGATCCTGGCTCAGGACGAACGCTGGCGGCGTGCCTAATACATGCAAGTCGCGCGGGGTGAAGCAGCCGAAGCCTTCGGGTGGACGCAGCGGAACCTAGCGGCGAACGGGTGAGTAACACGTGGGTAACCTGCCCGAGAGACGGGGATAACGTCGGGAAACCGGCGCTAATACCGGATCACGACAGACGGTCGCATGACCGACTGTCCAAAGGTGGCGCAAGCTACCGCTCTCGGATGGGCCCGCGGCGCATTAGTTAGTTGGTGAGGTAACGGCTCACCAAGGCGACGATGCGTAGCCGACCTGAGAGGGTGATCGGCCACACTGGGACTGAGACACGGCCCAGACTCCTACGGGAGGCAGCAGTAGGGAATTTTCGGCAATGGGGGAAACCCTGACCGAGCAACGCCGCGTGAGCGAGGACAGCCTTCGGGTTGTAAAGCTCTGTCATGTGGGAAGAATGGCTTGAGGAGTCACTGCCTTAAGCGTGACGGTACCACAGGAGGAAGCCCCGGCTAACTACGTGCCAGCAGCCGCGGTAATACGTAGGGGGCGAGCGTTGTCCGGATTTATTGGGCGTAAAGCGCGCGCAGGCGGTCTCTTAAGTCTGATGTGAAAGGCCACGGCTCAACCGTGGGATGGCATTGGAAACTGGGGGACTTGAGTGCAGGAGAGGAGAGCGGAATTCCCGGTGTAGCGGTGAAATGCGTAGAGATCGGGAGGAACACCAGTGGCGAAGGCGGCTCTCTGGCCTGCAACTGACGCTGAGGCGCGAAAGCGTGGGTAGCGAACAGGATTAGATACCCTGGTAGTCCACGCCGTAAACGATGAGTGCTAGGTGTTAGGGGTTTCAATACCCTTAGTGCCGAAGTTAACACATTAAGCACTCCGCCTGGGGAGTACGGCCGCAAGGCTGAAACTCAAAGGAATTGACGGGGGCCCGCACAAGCGGTGGAGCATGTGGTTTAATTCGAAGCTACGCGAAGAACCTTACCAGGGCTTGACATCCTCTGCTAGCTCTAGAGATAGAGTGTTCCCTTCGGGGACAGAGTGACAGGTGGTGCATGGTTGTCGTCAGCTCGTGTCGTGAGATGTTGGGTTAAGTCCCGCAACGAGCGCAACCCTTAAGCTTAGTTGCCAGCATTGAGTTGGGCACTCTAAGTTGACTGCCGGTGACAAACCGGAGGAAGGTGGGGATGACGTCAAATCATCATGCCCCTTATGTCCTGGGCAACACACGTGCTACAATGGCCGGTACAAAGGGTAGCGAAGCGGTGACGCGGAGCCAATCCCATAAAGCCGGTCTCAGTTCGGATCGCAGGCTGCAACCCGCCTGCGTGAAGCCGGAATCGCTAGTAATCGCAGATCAGCATGCTGCGGTGAATACGTTCCCGGGCCTTGTACACACCGCCCGTCACACCACGAGAGTTTGTAACACCCGAAGTCGGTGAGGTAACCTTTTAGGAGCCAGCCGCCGAAGGTGGGACAGATGATTGGGGTGAAGTCGTAACAAGGTAGCCGTATCGGAAGGTGCGGCTGGATCACCTCCTTTCTACGGAGTATATAAGGCACGTTGGCAGTGTTCGTTTGGTTTTGAAGGAA